>JBMOIY010000001.1:0-60860 GCA_049317085.1 Rickettsiales bacterium
CGCCGGGATCCGCTGCTGCACGCGCGCATCCTGTGGAACAAGCTGCGCCTGACGCATGACGGGGTTGCGCTCTTGAGTGGTGTGGCCGAGAATGATTTTGTGTATTTTGTCCACTCTTTTGCTGCGACGCATTGCAAGGATGAGGAAATACTTGCCACGACGCAGTATGGGGGCGATGTTGTGGCGCTGATCGGCCGTGGGAATATCTATGGTACGCAATTCCACCCCGAGAAAAGCCAAGCCGTCGGCCTACGAATCATCCGCAATTTTTTAGGACTGTAATTATGGTAGCCGTATCCGAATTGAAACCTACGCAGCATAAGTTAAGTGTCGAACGCAAAACTGTGCTCAGTGACAACGAGCTCGGCGAACTATGCATCGCAACGGAAGATGCGATCCGCGACGGGATCGGTTTTAATTGGCTGACACCGCCCATGCGCGAGACGCTCGAAAGCTATTGGCGCGGGGTATTGATGGTGCCGACGCGCGAACTGTTTGTTGCGCGTTTGGATAATGTCATCGCGGGCTCGATTCAATTATTGCGTCCTACCAAGTCGAAAGAGACGTCGGCATTCGCGGCGAGCATCGAGGCGCATTTCGTGGCGCCCTGGGCGCGCGGGCATGGGTTGGCACCGATGCTGCTCGATGCGGCGGAACGCGAGGCGGCGAAGGAAGGGTTCGCGGTCATTAACCTCTCGGTACGCGAAACGCAGGCGCGCGCACTTGAGGTGTATCGCGGCCATGGCTACACGGAATGGGGAACGATGCCGTATTATGAATTCGTGAATGCAAGTATGGTGAGCGGGCATTATTTTTACAAAAAACTGGAACCGATTTCGAATTTGATATGAGACTTTACCCGGCAATTGATTTGAAAGACGGCAGCTGCGTGCGCCTGTTCAAAGGCGATATGAATGCAAGTACGGTCTATAACGAAGATGCGGCGGCGCAGGCACGGCGGTTCGAGGCAGCGGGGTTCGAGTATCTGCATGTGGTGGATCTAAATGGGGCGGTGAGTGGCAGCCTCGTCAACCGCGAGGTGGTGCAGCGTATCCTTAAATCGGTCGACATGCCGGTACAGTTGGGCGGTGGCATTCGTGATCGCAAGACAGTCGATATGTGGCTGGAAGCTGGGGTGACGCGCGTCATTCTTGGCACGGCAGCGGTGAAGAACCCAGCATTGGTAGAAGAAGTCGCGAAGGCGTATCCCGGGAAAATCGCGGTTGGTATCGATGCGCGGGCGGGGATGGTTGCGGTTGAAGGCTGGGTGAAGGCCTCGACGCTGAAAGCGGTGGACCTTGCAAAATTGTTCGAGGATGCGGGCGTGGCGGCGATCATTTATACCGACATCGCGCGCGATGGAACGCTGGAAGGGCCGAATCTGGAAGAGACGGTGGCGCTTGCGAAGGCGATAACTATTCCAGTGATTTTATCGGGCGGCATCGGCAGCATGGCGGACCTAGCAGCAGTGAAAGCGCAGCAGGATAGTGGCATCGAGGGCATTATCATTGGTCGCGCACTTTATGAAAACACCATCCAGCCGTATGACGCGCTGGCTTTGATGGCTGAGTGATGGCGTTCCCGGTGCGCATCATTCCCTGTCTTGATGTGACCGGTGGTCGCGTGGTGAAGGGTGTGAATTTCGTCGACCTTATCGATGCGGGCGATCCCGTAGAGCAGGCGCGGGCCTATGATGTGCAAGGGGCGGATGAGCTTTGCTTTCTCGATATTACGGCGACGTCGGATAATCGCGGCATTTTGCATGATATGGTAGATCGTGTAGCGCAGCATTGCTTCATGCCGTTCACGGTGGGTGGCGGTGTGCGGGATCTGAGCGATATTCGCAGTTTGTTGCTGGCGGGGGCGGATAAGGTGTCCATCAATTCGGCGGCCGTGTCGCGGCCGGAATTTGTGTGTGAGGCGGCGGAGAAGTTTGGAGCTCAGTGCATTGTCGTCGCGATTGATGCGAAGCAGGTTGCGAAGGGGAAATGGGAAATTTTCACGCATGGTGGGCGCAAGGACACAGGCATCGATGCCGTGGCGTGGGCGGAGCGGATGGCAAGCCTTGGGGCGGGTGAGCTGCTAGTGACCTCAATGGACCGGGATGGCACAAAATCGGGCTTCGATACGGATCTCATCACGCAGATCACTGAACGCACGCGGGTGCCGATCATTGCATCAGGTGGTGTCGGCAGCCTGCAACATTTTGCTGAGGGTGCACGGGCGGGCGCCACCGGGTTGCTTGCGGCTTCGGTGTTCCATTTTGGTGAGTTCACCATCGCACAGGTGAAAGATGCTTTATCCGCGCAACAAATTGCGGTAAGGAACACTCTATGAGTGCTTTTGATTATTTAGATACGTTAGTCGCGACCATCCAAGCGCGGGTTGGGGGCGACCCGAAATTGTCGCACACCGCCAAACTGTTGAAGCGTGGCCCGGCGCGTATTGCAAAGAAACTGGGTGAAGAAGCGGTGGAGACCGCTATCTCTGCAGCCCAAGGCAATCGGGAGGAAGTAGTGGCCGAGAGTGCGGACCTGATGTTCCACCTGCTTGTGCTGTGGCAGGCGATGGGGATCGCACCGAATGAAGTGATGCTTGAATTGCAACGCCGTGAGGCAATGAGCGGCATTGAAGAAAAAGCGTCGCGCGTTCAACAGTAGATGGTTTACGACTCCAACAATGTGTTTGCAAAAATCCTGCGTGGGGAGATTCCCTGCAGTAAAGTTTATGATGATGCGTTCGCGCTGGCGTTCCATGATATTGCACCGAGCGCGCCGACGCATATCATTGTGATACCTAAGGGGGAGTATCGTAATTTTGCCGAGTTTTCAGCGCTTGCGCCGAAAGGATTGCTGCAGGGGTTTTTTGCAGCGGTGCAGAAAATTGCTGCGCAGCAAGGGCTCACGGATTATCGACTGATTACGAATAACGGTGAGGTTGCGGGGCAGACGGTGCATCATTTCCATATGCACATCCTTGCTGGAAAACCGATGCACGGATTATTGCCGGAGTAGCTGTGCGGTCTCAAATAGCGGTAATCCCACCACATTACTATGCGAGCCTGAGATGAACGGGATGAAGGTGCTGGCGACGCCCTGAATCGCATAGCCGCCAGCCTTGCCGCGCCATTCGTCGCAGGCGATGTAGGCATCGATCGTGCGCTTGCTCAAGTTGCTGAAGCGCACCATCGTGGTTGCGGTCTTGCTGCGCATGGTGCCATCGGCGCTGATGACGCAGACGCAGGTCATCACGCGGTGACGGCGGCCCGATAGTAGGCTGAGGCAGGTGCGGGCGGTCGCTTCGTCCTCGGCTTTGGGCAGGATGCGGCGGCCTAAAGCAACGATGGTGTCGGCGCTAAGGATGGTCTGTCCGAGATTCGAGGCGGCGACTTTGATGGCTTTGTTCTGCGCAATGCGTGTGACGTAGGCTTGCGGCAGTTCACCGTTATGGGGTGTTTCGTCGATATCAGCGGGGATGATGGCGTCCGGCGTGATGCCCAGTTGGGTGAGCAATTGGACGCGGCGTGGGGAAGCAGAGGCGAGGATGAGGGGGGTATAAGGCTCGATGACCGCGGCCACGGCGACGACCTATTTCTCGCGGAATTTGATACGGCCTTTGCTGAGGTCGTATGGCGTCATCTCAACGATGACTTTATCACCGGCCAGCACGCGGATGCGGTTCTTGCGCATGGAGCCCGACGCATGGGCGAGCATTTCGTGGCCGTTCTCGAGCTTCACCCTGAACATGGTGTTCGGGAGCACTTCGGCGACGACGCCTTTGAATTCAAGTAGTTCTTCTTTGGTCATGAGCGCTGTATAGCAGGGTTTTAGGCGGATGCAAGTAGTTAGCAGTTAGCCGTTGGCAGTTAGGTTTTGGCTCAAAAAGGTTAGTTTTTTGGCTAACCGCTACTTAATATGTAGCACACAGATCAGCGTAAACAGCCGCCGTGCGGTCGCGAAATCCATGTCGAGGCGGTCGGAAAGCTGAGATTGCAGCATTTCGGAGCCTTCGTTATGGACGCCGCGGCGGGCCATGTCGAGGGTCTGCAGGCGGTCGCTCGCGCTGTGTTTGATGGCGTCGTAATACTGTTCGCACATCAGGAAATAGTCCTTGATGATGCCACGGAAGCCGATGAGTGGGAGGGTCACATCATGCGCTTGCGTGGTTTCGTCAGTGGTGAAGCGCAGCGTGAGGCGGTTATCGCGCACGCTGATGAAGAGGTCATACGGTGGGTGGAGTTCTGGCGCGCCGAGGATGGTGACGTCATTGGTGTGGGTGATGTCGACTAGCGCAACGCGCCGCTCATGCTCCACTTCCGGTGAACGCTTGATGATGCTTGCGTCATCGAGCGTCACTTTGCGGATGCTGGCGGTGGTTGTACTCATGTGCGTAATCGCAAGGAGATGGCGTGAGCGGCGAGGCCTTCAGCATCGGCCAATGTCGCAGCGGGTTGCAAGAGGGATGATTTTTCGGGCGCGCCGATAAGGCTGGTGCGGTTGACGAAATCGAATACACTCAGGCCGCTGCTGAAACGGGCGGCACGGGAAGTGGGCAGCACGTGGCTTGGCCCTGCGATATAATCGCCGACTGCTTCAGGGGTGTGGCGACCGAGGAAGATGGCCCCGGCGTTACGTACATGGGGTGCGAATTTTTCCGGTGCGTCGATGGCGAGCATCAGATGCTCGGGTGCGATGGTTGCGATGACAGGGAGGGCGTCGGTCAATGTATCAACGACAATAATGCCACCATGGTTTTTCCAGCTGCTGCGTGCGATATCCGCTTTCGGCAACACGTCGAGCAGGTCGTTCACCTCGGCGGCGATGGCGTCGGCGAAATTGGCGTCGGTAGTGATGAGGATGGATTGCGCCATTTCGTCGTGTTCAGCCTGGCTCAATAAATCGGCAGCAATCCATGGCGGAGGATTTTTCGCGTCGGCGACGACCAGAATTTCTGACGGGCCAGCGATGGTGTCGATGCCGACGGTGCCGTAGACCTGACGTTTGGCTTCGGCGACATAGGCGTTGCCAGGGCCGACAATTTTTATAACCGGGGCGATGGTGGCGGTGCCGTAAGCCAAGGCGGCAACGGCTTGTGCGCCGCCGATACGATAGATCTCATGCACACCGGCGAGTTTGGCGGCAATTAAGATGGCTGGGTTGATGATGCCATCCGGTGTTGGGACGACCATAACGATGCGCTCAATGCCTGCGACGGTCGCGGGAATGGCGTTCATGAGGACGCTAGATGGGTAGCTGGCCTTGCCGCCCGGGACATAGATGCCGACGGATTCGAGCGGAGAATATTGCCAGCCGAGAGTGACGCCTGCGTCATCGACATAGTGGTGGTTATAGGGTTTTTGAACTTCGTGATAGGTGCGGATGCGTTCGGCGGCGAGCGTCAACGCGGCACAGACATCGGGTGCGCAATCGGTTTCGGCTTTGGCAATTTCGGTGTCAGTGAAGCGGACGTTGGTGATTTCGAGACGGTCGAATTTCTTGGTGTAGTCGAGCAGGGCTTTGTCGCCGCGGTCGCGGACGTCACCAATGATCATTTTCACGGTGTGGGCGACATCGGCGGCACCCACATTGCGGGTGTCGAGCAGGGCCTGCAGTTTTTGTGCGAAATCCTTTTCAGACGAGTTGAGGCGCGCGGTCATGCGAGGGCTCCGCGGAAAGCGTCGAGGATGGGGCCGAGTTCGGCGATGCGGGTTTTGTAGGCGGCGCGGTTGACGATGAGGCGCGAGGAAATGTCCATGATCTTTTCGACTTCGATAAGGCCGTTCGCTTTCAAGGTTGCTCCGCTTGAGACTAAATCGACGATGCGTTCGCTGAGGCCGATGGCGGGGGCGAGTTCCATCGCACCGTTCAGGTGGATGCATTCGGCCTGCACGCCGCGGGTAGCGAAATAGCGGCTGGTGAGGTTCGGGTATTTGGTGGCGATGCGCACATGGCTCCAGCGGGTGGGATCATCGTTTGCTGCTATAGATTCAGGTTCGGCGACGCTCAGGCGGCATTTGCCGATATTGAGGTCGAGCGGGGCGTAGAGGTCTGGGTAATTGAATTCTTCGATGACATCACTGCCGGCGACCCCGAGCTGTGCGGCACCGTAGGCAACGAAGGTCGCAACGTCAAACGAGCGAACGCGGATGATGGAGAGGCCGTCGATGTTGGTGGCGAATTTGAGCGCGCGGTCGCCTTCATCGAAAAAACTTTTCTCGGGCGTGATACCGACCTGTTTCAACACAGGTTCCAGCTCGTCGAAGATGCGCCCCTTCGGCAGTGCCAGGATGAGAGGGGATGTGAGAGTGATGGTCATTCGTTTGCGGCGATGAGGCGGGAGGTAAAGAGTTTCACTGTTTCGACCGATTGACTGAAGGTGTTGGCGTCGGCGTTGGTAGAGGGGGCGTATAGGTTTACGGAAACGGGGTTGCCGCCGATCATGGTCATGGCGGCAGTGCTGGCGACGTTGGTGGTTTTGCCACCAACGTTATTCGATTGTTTCATGCCGATGATGACCATATCGGCATTCTGGAACAAAACACCGCGTGAATTCGCGGTGATGGCTTTCGGGTCGCTGATGCCGCTTTGTGTTTCAGTGGCTGCTGCTTCGCGTGCGCCGGTCAGGGCGTTCTCGAGCAGGTTGCTGCCGGTGCTCTTGAAAATCCTAGCGGCACTCTCGACATAATCCTTGCGGTCGAGCGGGAGTTTTTCACCGAGTGTTTGTGCCAGTACCGCGCCATAGCGGGTGACCGACTCGGCCTTGCGATTCGTTATGGCATTCAGTTCATCGCAATCCGCGAAGGCAGCAACCATGTCGTTGCTGGTGCCATTGGTGCTTCGGAGATAGTCTATGATGGTTGCCTCGGCTTCTTTTTTCTCGTTCAGTTTGCACATGCCGCTCGGCAGTCCAGGTATGGCCAGTGCCATTGCGACGCATGGTAACAGACTCAAGACAGCAAGGATGGAGAGGCGGGTGTACATGGTTACCTAACAGGGTTGAAGGTGGGATAGCACGCCATACTACCCGATATTTTTGTTATTTTCCAGCATTTAGTGCGGTGCAGCAATTGGCTGAAATCAGCGGATTCGATGGATCATTGCGCCGCAGGCGGCGAGTTTCTCCTCGAGGCGTTCGTAGCCGCGGTCGAGATGGTAGATGCGGCCGATGGTACTGATGCCTTCGGCGGCCAGCGCCGCGATGACGAGGGAGACAGAGGCGCGTAGGTCGGTCGCCATGACGGGGGCGGCTTTCAGGGATGTTTTACCGTGGACGGTGGCGCAGTGGCCGTCGATGACGACATTGGTGCCCATGCGGGCGAGTTCCGGCACATGCATGAAGCGATTCTCGAAAATGGTTTCGCAGATGAGGCTGTTGCCTTCGGCTTGCGTGAGCACGGTCATCAGTTGCGCCTGCATGTCGGTTGGGAAATCGGGGAAGGGGGCAGTGGTGATGTCCATCGGCTTAAGGGGTTTGCTCAGGTCGCGCCGCACACGCAGTGTGTCCTGAGTTTCTTCAATGTCCACGCCGATTTCCTTCAAATAATCGATAACGACCCTCAGGGTCTCGGGGCGGGTGTCGAGCAGTTCGACGTCGCCGCCGGTGACGGCAACGGCGCAGAGGAAGGTGCCGGTCTCGATACGGTCGGGGATGATGCGGTAGGTAGTGCCGGAGAGGGCAGTGACGCCGCGCACTGTCAGTGTCGATGTGCCGATGCCCGAAATATCTGCGCCCATGGTGATGAGTAGATTTGCAAGGTCGGTGATCTCGGGTTCACGGGCGGCGTTATGGATGGTGGTGGTGCCTTTGGCGAGGGTGGCGGCCATGAGGAGATTCTCGGTTGCGCCGACAGAGACTTTCTCGAAATACACATCGCCGCCAACAAGTCCACCTTGCGGGGCTTCGGCGAGGACGTAGCCTTCGGTAAGGGTGATCTTCGCACCGAGGCATTCCATGGCTTTGAGGTGCATATCGACGGGCCGCGCGCCGATGGCGCAGCCACCGGGCAGGGATACGCGCACGACATGTTCGCGGGCGAGGATGGGTCCGAGGACGAGGATGGAGGCGCGCATGGTGCGTACGAGTTCGTAGGGCGCGACAACGTTCGGTATGTTCTCGCAGGTAAGGGAGAGCTCGCGACTATAATGGCCGGGCATGTTGGGGCTGTGGAGACTGCCGCCGCTGGTGTCGCGCAGGGTAAGGTGCGCGCCGTGCTGCACCAGCAATTTTGCCATGGTGGTAATATCGGCGAGGAAGGGAACGTTGTCGAAGGTGACTTTTTCGCGCGTCAACAAGGCGGCACACATGAGCGGAAGCGCCGCATTTTTTGCGCCGCCTATGATGATCTTGCCGTGCAGCGGCTTTCCGCCAGTGATGCGTAGTTTATCCATAGAGGGCGGTTTCTAGCATGGCCGCTAAGAAAGGCTAGGATTATCCGAGATACGGTCCAGCTAGAAAACGTTACTAAAAAGCAGCGGGCATTCAAGACTGTTGGTAGTTATCCGGTAGGGGCTGGCAGAAGTGCAGGCAGCGTTCCAGAAAATGCCAACTACCTTTCCTGCACCTGGAAGTCCGTTATCCAACTTGGCATCCAAAACGTATGCGTCTTCGGGGCTCAAAGCGGGTGACATGGTGGAGCTGCCCGTGCGCTGTATGCCGAATATCAAGGAATTTCCATAGTTGAAGGTGTAAAAATTAGGATCGCCACCGGAGAAGTCAAGGTTGCGCAGCCTCCAGCCTGTACAGGGGTATCTGGATTTGGGGACATTGGTGCTGATCACTGCATCATCTGCGCCTGCTGGTCTTGCAATGCCGCTATAAACGCCTTCGATCAGCCCGGCGAGACGCAGCTGGCTCCAGAATTGGATAATTTCTCTAGCGGCGCTAGCGCCGCTGCCAAGCGACATAGCGCCATTGGCATTACCATCGCAGGTGCGGTTGGCGTTGACGGCAGCAGCGGAGTTGGTGACGCAGACGCCCGCGGCTGATTGGCGCTTCCACTAAGAAGTGGCATTACTGATATCGCCGGGGATGCCAGCATACTGATCCTGAAAATTCTGAACTGCAGCCGCGTAGCGTTCGTATTCGGTGGTGATGTTGCTCAGGCGGCTTTTCTTGATGAGTGTCTGGCCTTCGAGCACACCGCCGACGAGGAGGCCGATGATGACCAGCGCCATGCTCAGTTCCACCAAGGTGAAGGCGTGGTGCGACCGGTACGGCCAGGCATCAACTGCATCGGTATTCTCCCATCAACAGCTTGAGAAGCATGCCAAAATTATTGGGTGTAGACAATGCAATTCTAGGCGATCTCGACCCGCGGCAGGGTTACGCCGGTCTGGCCCATATATTTGCCTTTGCGATCGCTATAGCTGGTCTCACAGACGGATTCGCCCTTTAAAAACAGGAACTGACAGGCACCCTCGTTGGCGTAGATTTTAGCCGGCAACGGCGTGGTATTGCTGAATTCCAGCGTCACATGGCCCTCCCATTCGGGCTCGAGCGGGGTCACGTTGACGATGATGCCGCAACGTGCGTAGGTGGATTTACCAAGGCAGATGACCAGTGTGTCACGCGGGATGCGAAAATACTCCACCGTGCGAGCAAGTACAAAGCTGTTGGGTGGGATGATGCAAACATCCGTTTTGCGGTCGACAAAACTTTTTGGGGAGAAGTCTTTTGGATCGACGATGGCAGAATCCACATTGGTGAATATCTTAAACTCGTCGGCAACGCGCGCGTCGTAGCCGTAAGAGGAAAGCCCATAGGAAATCACGCCCTCGCGCCGAAGATTCTCGACGAAGGGTTCAATCATGCGATCGTTGTTCGCGCGGTCACGGATCCAGTGGTCAGGTTGAATAGCCATGTAGCGGTTTTAACGTGTGGGGAATGAAAAGCAAGTGATGCGTTTGGTTATTCAGGAGTTTGTATTGCCCATTACAGAGAAAAATGCGTAATATGAAAGGGTATGAAACAATCTTGCTCCGTACAGCGTGCATTTTCCCTTGTCGAGCTCTCAATCGTTTTGGTTATCCTTGGACTTTTGGTTGGGGGCATTCTTTCAGGGCAGTCACTTATTCATGCGTCATAACTTCGTAGTGTTACAGCGGATCTTACGCGCTATCAAACGGCCATGAGTACATTCCGCGATAAGTATTTTGCGCTTCCGGGCGATATGACGAATGCGGTGATATTCTGGGGTGCGGCCGATGGTGGTGACGGTCTAGGACTCGATTGTTATGAAACGGATAGCACCGGACTTAAAACTACATGTAACGGTAACGGCGATGGCATTGTAACTTCCAGCAGCACTCTGGTGGGTAACGAAAAATTCCGTTTCTGGCAGCATCTGGCGAATGCCGGATTGATTGAAGGAAGCTATAGTGGTCGCGCCGCTGTCACTACGGGTGCCGCCAATCGTTCCGTAGGCATCCAGATGGCAGGCAGGATACCGCTCAGTAAAATCAGTGGTGGGGCATATGACATTGAGGGTATCGGCACGGCACTCGGATATGCTTGGGCCTGGGATGGTTATTATGGCACCACGATCTATTTCGGTGCCTCAGATCAAGAGGGAGCTATTGGTGATTTGCTCGAAGGCGCCATTATAACGCCGGCAGACCAATGGAATATTGATACCAAAATGGATGACGGAAAACCCAGTTACGGCAAAATACGGGCGTATCAAAACTCCGTTAACTGCAACACGAACGTTTCGCAGGCAACGGCAGCGTACCGTGTGGATGTAACGGACAAAGTATGTTTTATAATGTATTCAACGGGGTATTAATTTCACGCCCCACTAAAAATTACTCTGCGCAATCTTTTCAGTAATATAGTTGCGGAAGACATTGATGCGTTTTGAATTTCGTAGCTCGACGGGGTAGACGTACCACGCCTCGGTGACAGGGCCGGGGATGCTTTCCAGCACGCGGCTGACATGGCGGGTACGGTGCATGAGGTAGTCCGGCAGGGCGGCGATGCCCATACCGCGTTTCACCATGGTGCGCAGGGCGAGCAGGGAGTTGGCCTTTACATACGGAGCACGATTCGATTTGGTGCCCCCCAACTCGAACAGCCAGTTGGCTTGCGGGAAGGGTAAGGGTGTCACCGAATTATCAAACCCTAACAGGCGATGGTCGGCCAGATCTTCGATGGATGCAGGAACGCCGTGGATGCGCAGGTAATCGTTCGAAGCATAGAGAGAATTCTGGAGTTGCATCATCGGTATCTGGACGAGGTCCGGATGTTTGGTTGGCTGGAAGCGGATGGCGGCGTCGGCTTGACGGGTGGTAAGGTCGAGCTCACGGTCCTCGCAGATGAGGGTTACCTGGATATCGGGATAAAGCTCGCAATATTCTTTCATTTGTGAGGCGAGCCAGAGTGTACCGAAGGTTGCAGGTACAGTAAGGGTGAAGGGGCCTTTGGGTTTCAGTGTCGCTTCGGCGAGGGAAATTTCGGTCGCTTCGAGTTTAATAACCATGTCGCAGACAGTGCGGAATAATATCTCGCCATGCTCGGTGAGTACGAGGCCGCGTGCGTGGCGGTGGAAGAGGGGGGTCCCCATTTTTTCTTCCAGTGAGGATATCTGGCGGCTAACAGCAGACTGGCTGAGATTCAATGCTTCGCCAGCGCGCGTCAGGCTTTTATGAAGCCCTACCGTGTGAAACACCCTGAGTTTGTCCCAATCCATCGGTTTCAGTAACTATCATATTGCGGTGCGGGAAGCAAGCTGTACGCCTGACTTATACGTACGGCTAAGTCGCTTCTGGCTAATTATCTTAGCGCATCATGATGAGGAAGGCATTGCTGCGGGTGACCGCGGAACTAGGGGCGGTGATGGTATCCCAGTCGATTGCGGCGATTTGTTGGTGCTGTAAGGGGCTATCCTTAGCGGCAGTGGTTGATGTGTTAGCACAGCCGCTGCACATCATCATTGCAGCGCATGCTCCCAGCAGGGTAAGCATCGATCGGCGCATGTTACACTCCATCCTCAGTTTTTTATGGCGCTGTAGTGCAGTGCCTTATGGGATGTATGCGTGATGTGCCGACGAATGAGGAGCACCGGTTTTGCAACCGACGCATGCACGGGGCGCAAGGCTTCGGTAAAAATGTTTATATATCAATTATATGCTGAGCGGGTGTTGCGCTTGCTTATGTGTTTATGTCGCAGACGCTAGTGGGTTCGCTGACTCCACCGCGGCATGCTACCTCTATAGCCTCTCCCTATTTGGGGCTTAGTTTCCTGAATCCGATAACCAGTTCACCAACTTTGAAGCCGAATTTGCGCATTTCTGTGCGGTTGATAACGTGGTTATCATCGATGCGATAGAGCCAGTCATCCATTTTCACTTCGATGGTTTTGCCATCGTGCGGCACTTGCAGTGTGTATTTCATGTTCACGGCGTTGCCATATTGCTGGCCAATACCTTCGCCGGTCACATCGTCTGCAGTACCGATGAAATGATGGTCATCACTCACGCGGAAACGCCAGAGGCGTGTTTTCTTCTCACCGCTGGTGTAGGTGAATTCTTCGGCGAGTGTGCCGTCGTTGCCGTTCCAGCTACCTTTCATTTTTACAAAGAATTGCGGCTCTGCGCTGCCGTCGCGGTTAATGAGTACGCCCCAGGCTTCAAGATCGCCATTCAAATATTCGCGAATATCGAACATGGGTTTGTTGCTGCTGTATTGTTTTATGTCCACCTCCGAGCAGCTGGTAAGACAGAACAGGGTAGTCGCGAGCAGTGCGGTAAGGCGTTTCATGGTCATTCTCCTGATGGGTTCAGTAATTGTTTACGCATGGTGGGTTCGGAAGTTTTTGGCGACAGCCAAATACCAAAAAAAGCTGAGGTAAATATGTTGTCAGCGATCGCACCAAGCTGTCTGCCATTATGGAAGAACAAGGTGCTACCATCAACGCGGGCGAGGGCGGTGATGCGGTCGCCTTCCTTCACATCTGGCCATAAGTTGGACAGTTTCGCAGCATAGCTGCGCAGGTTTGCTTCTGGGGCATCCGAAACACGCTGCATTTCGCTCAGTGTACGTTCAGAGAGATCCTTAGCGCTGAAATCCATGGCATAGGTAATGCTCAACGCATAGGGGGCTTTTTGCCAGCTGTTCGTATCGCTCCAGAAGCTGGCATCGTACACGTGCAGCATGAATTTGCGCAGCGTAGCGGAGCCGGTGGGGGTGGCGGCATGGATGGCCTGATTCAGCTCTGGTGGTTTTTCACCCGCCCATGCTGTGATGGGCATAAATATAAGTAAAGTGGCTAAAAATATGCGGAGATGGTTACGCATGGACGACCTCGAACTGTGATACATCGGTGCGGCCGATGGCGAAGGCAGCAGCACACATGCCGAGATAATAATCCCAATTGCGCAGGAATTTTTCGTCGTAGCCGAGACCGATAACATCGCTACGTTTGGCGCGCAGTCGCTGGCTCCATTGGCGCAATGTCTCGGCGTAATCTTTCCCGAAGCTGAAGTTATCCGTTACCTTCATGCCTGCGTTCTCGGCTTCTTGCTTGAAACGCTGGGTGGATGGCAGCATGCCGCCGGGGAAGACATAATGGCGCACGAAATCGCTGCGGGTGCGGTAGCTGGGGAATAACTCATCACGGATAGTAATGGTCTGAATCATGGCTTTGCCGCCGCGTTTCAGGCGCTCGCGTAGTTGGGAGAAATACACTGGCCAGTAGCGTTCGCCCACCGCTTCGAACATTTCAATCGAAACGATTGCATCGAAGGTGCCTTCTGTATCGCGGTAATCCTGTAGGCGGATATCGGCGGCGTTGCCCAGGCGTGCCTTGGCGTATTCATGTTGCGCTGGTGAGACGGTTAGGCCGGTGACCTGATGGGAGCGTTCGGCCGCTTGTTCAGCGAACCCTCCCCAACCGGTGCCTATCTCGAGTACCGAAGCGCGGTCATGCTCGATACGATCGAGAATGCGCTGGTATTTGTTGGTCTGTGCCACTTCCAGCGGTGCCTCATTCTCGGTGTAGAGGGCTGAGGAGTAGGTCATCGTTCTGTCGAGCCAGAGAGAGTAGAACGCGTTGCCGACGTCGTAATGTGCCTTGATATTGCGGCGGCTGCCTTCACGGTTGTTGCGGCGCAGGAACTGGTTGTTCAAGGTGAGCAAAGAACGTTGGATGGTGTTGCCGTTGGCAAACCCATCCAACGTATCAAGGTTGAGAAGAAAGAATGAGAACAGCGCTTCGATGCCGCTCGTCGTCCACAGACCGGCGATGTAATCTTCGCCCATAGCGATATCGCCGCGCTCGGCCATGCGACGGATAACGTCCCAGCTGCTGATGTTGAATTCGGCTTCCGGGCCTGGTTGTGGGCCATGAAAGGTGACGCGCTCGCCAGCGGGCGACACGAAATGCAGCGTGCCATACTGGATCTTGACGAGCGTATCGTACCAGCGATGGATCACGACCGAATTGGGAATCAGGTTCATCGTGAAATCTCCGTTGTGGGTGGGGTGGGTTTGCAATGGTAACGCACGCCTTTGAGGAAAAGACGCAATGCCTGATAATGAATCAATGCGATAACTTTGAACGTGACCAGCGGGTAGCGGAAGAAACAGGCAAGCAAGCTGCGTGCGGTTAGTGTATGGCGCTTACCAGTGACCGACGTAGTGAGCAGCAGGCCATCCGCATCATGATGGTCGATCCAGACACCGATAGCATCCGCAGCATAGGCTATGCGGAACTCATAATGGCCGGAGACCTCGATGAAAGGCGATACATGCATGGCTTTTTGGCTGTTGAACAAGTCATCGGCAGTGATCGGACGTTGGTCGTCATGGAACAGCAGGTAGGCATGGCGTTCGCCGAAAGTGTTAGTAACATCGGCCAGCATCGCGCGCAGTGTCCCTAACTTATCCAGGCAGAACCAAAAGCTTACTGGGTTGAAGGCATATCCCAGGATGCGCGGCATGGTCATCAACACAATCTCGCCATCGGCGGAGGTGATGTGATAGCGACTGAGAAGACTGCGCATCCATGCTTCGGGTATTTCGCCGCGGCCATAATCATGGGCGCGCAAGCTGAAGAGGTTGAAGTGCTCGAGCCCGAAAAAGCGCAGGCGATGCAGGGCCGACCATTGCGACAGCGCAAGGCAGAGATAATAGACGCGGTAGCGAAACGCATTCTTCGCCGGGCGTTGCCGGGCGTGCGCGACCGTTGCTTCAAGCCATGTATGCGTTAGTGCCATGGAATCGGAGCCCCCATTGCCGTTGCGACCTTGACGGCGCTGAGCAGGCCGTCTTCGTGGAAGCCATAACGTGTATAAGCGCCGCAGAACCAGCTATTATTTTTACCCTGGATGCTCGGGAGGCGCGCTTGCGCTGCAAGAGTATCGCGCGTGAAAATCGGGTGTTCGAATTCGTGGCGGTTGAAGGTCAGTGCTTCGGGGATAGGCTGGGCAGGGTTGAGCGTGACAAATAACGGATAGCGTTGATCGATTGATTGTAACAGGTTCATCCAATAGGTAACGCCGATGCCATGGGCGCGTTCGCGCGCTTCGCCGGGTGTGCCGGTATGGTAGACCCAGCTCGCCCAGCAGCGGCGACGTTTGGGCATGACAGATGTGTCGCGATGAAGATAAGCACTATTTTTCTGGTAGTGGAACGCACCGAGAATCTCTCGCTCCTCGGTGCTTGCATCGTTTAATATGGCCAATGTTTCATTGGCATGGCTGGCGAATACTACCTGATCATAAGTCTCTGTCTGACCGGTGCTGTCTAGAATAGACACACCATCAGCATGGCGCGTAACTGACTGTACTGCGCAATTGGTGCGTATGCGATCATGGAACGGTTCTGTAATTTTTTTAATATACTCCTGGGATCCTCCTGTCACCGTATACCATTGATGCTGGCCATTTAGTGATAGCAGGCCATGATTCTTGAAGA
Source organism: Rickettsiales bacterium (assembly GCA_049317085.1). Classification (GTDB taxonomy): domain Bacteria; phylum Pseudomonadota; class Alphaproteobacteria; order Rickettsiales; family UBA3002; genus QFOX01. The sequence continues at coordinate 15,913 of JBMOIY010000001.1, forward strand.
ACTGTACAAAGGTGGCGGCGGGAAAATTGAGCATGCTCTCAGGTGCGCAGCTCCAGATCGCACCACCCATCGGCAGGAGGTAGTAATCCATGAAACCCTTGCCCAGCTTGAGATGGGTGATGAGGTCGCGCAATGTCATTTCAGGGTAGCGTCTCACCGCCTCGAGCGCGCGGGAGTTGAAACGCAATACATCGCGGATCATGCTATAGAATGCTGGATTAAATAAATGTGAGCGCTGGCCGAAAATACTGTTCAGTGTGCGCGCGCTCCACTCAAATTTTCCGCTGGCAACGGTAATAGCAAAGCTCATATCGCTTTTTTGCACTTTAACGTTGAGATGACGGAAGAGACCGAGCAGGTTGGGGTAGTTGGGCTCATTATACACGATGAATCCGGTATCAACCGCGATGGGGACATTCCCATAATCGATTGTGAGGGTGCGTGTGTGACCACCGATGCGCGCAGATTTCTCATAGACGGTGACGCGATGACCGGCCTGTTGCAGCAAGTATGCTGACGCCATGCCTGAGATGCCGGTGCCGATAATGGCAATGTTATGCACGCTAAACTCCTTCTTGTGCAACTAGACAGTAAGCTTGGTTCATGTTAATCATACTGATCAGTCTATAATAATAGACCAGTTAGTCTATTTTGTATCAAGAGTCAATGAGGTTCCAATGCGTCCTGCCGCCGTACGCAATATCAATGCTCGCAAGGGTGAGGCTATCCTTCATGCGGCAGCATTGCTATTCCCGAAGCTCGGATTCGAGAAAACGACCATGGATGATATTGCGCTGGCTGCGGGTGTCACCAAGCAAACAGTGTATTCGCATTACCGGAGCAAGGAACTGCTGTTTACCAAGATGATCGACAATCTTTGCCAGCGCGCCATTCACTCACAGCCAGTGGCTGGAATCAAAAGCAAGCCGTTTGAAATATTGCTGCTCAATGTGGGAATGAAGGTACTCGACCTTATCACCAGTGCGGATGGGATGGCGGTGACGCGACTGGTGATCGCGGAAGCGGCGCGCTATCCCAAACTGGCCAGGCTTTATTATGAATCGGGTACGCAGCGCATTATGCAATTGCTGGCCGAATTCCTTGATGGGCAGAACGCGCGAGGGGTGATTTCAATCCCGGATACGCAGAGTGCTGCTGCCTATTTCTTTGCGATGCTGAAAGGCCAGTATTTCCTTCGCATGACGCTTGGGGTGCCGCCAATACCATCGGCCAGTGCCAAGCGCGCGCATGTGAAAGAAGTGGTGGTGCTTTTCATGCGGGTCTATGGCGGCAAGAATCCACTACACACCAAAAGTAGCTTGTAGGAATACGTCATGACACGTTTGCTTGTTGCATGTTTTTCATTGCTTGCATTGTCGGCTTGTTCCAAAGCTAGCCTGTTGAATGCGACTATCACGCGCGATGGATATGCTGTGAAACGCGATTTTGCTTACGGTGAAAATCCACGGCAGCGTTTTGATCTGTATATTCCTCATGGTGTGACCAAGGCGCCCGTGATCGTTTTCTATTATGGTGGCAGTTGGCAGAGCGGCTCGAAGGATGATTATCGCTTCCTCGGCCAGGCATTCGCCGAGAAAGGTTTCATCACCGCCGTTGCTGATTATCGGCTTTATCCTGAAGTGAAGTTTCCTGAGTTCATAGAGGATGGAGCGCGGGCATTTGCCTATATCCATGCCCATGCGGACGCGTGGGGTGGTGATCCTGCGCGTGTGTATGTAGCTGGCCATTCCGCAGGTGCCTATATTGCGATGATGGTTGGTGCTGATCCGCAGTATGTTGCCGCCACAGGCGGGCAACGGTCGGATGTGCGGGGGATTATTGGAATCGCTGGGCCGTATGATTTCCTGCCCTTCACGGATGATGACATCCAAGCAATATTCAGCACAGCTTCAGACGCCGCCACCCAGCCCATCAACCATCTCATTTCACCAATGCCGCCGGTATTCTTAGCGTCGGGCAATAGCGATGATGTGGTCGATCCGCGTAACAGCCTGCGTGTGGAGGCCAAGTTGAAATCCATGGAGAGTAAGGTCGTAGCGTATCACTATCCCGATACCGGGCATATCGGCATTATTCTCTCACTCGCGCAGGGTTTCCGTGGTCGCACCAGTTTGCTTGAGGATGTTGCTGATTTCATCACGCAGCATTGAGCGAGTTGATGAAGGCTCATTCGGGTGGATTCACGCTGCATGCGCACCTGGTGTAGCTACATGTGCTACTTGAGGAAAAGGTGGTGTGTGCAGTTATCGACGTTCCGTGTTATCTCACGCGACGGGTTTTAGAGATATTAACTGCCATCGCTTGTGAAAAGGATGAATTCAAATCTTCAATACCTTTTCTGTAATTAGGCGATAACGCTGCAATTTCAGGGGCGAGTAATTTTTCCGAGGTTTTTAAACAACCGAGAGCGCCGCCTACAATTGCACCTACTGAATCACTGTCACCGCTATGGGTCACAGCAATTTGCAATGCTTCCTTCATACCAAGCTGATGTTTTTCAGAACAAAATAGGGTTGCTATACTCTGTAAGAATACGATGTTTGCAGTAAAAAGACTTTTACGTAAGCCGTGAGACTCTATAAAATGTTGCGCAAGCATATCCATATCATGCCCCGTCATGCGCAACGGCTGGCTAGCATACTTTATGGCTGCATCTATAGCATCTTTATATAAATTTTTGTTTTCTGAATTGATATCGCTGCGAGTCTGTAATTTTTGTAGCGCTTGTTTTGCTGCGTCCGCGAATGAAATGTGCTCGTCATTTACTTTGATTGCCACAGTTTCAGCTATAAGCCCGGCTGTAATATAGGCTTGGGGGTCGCCATGTGTTATAACGGCGCTCTTCATTCCCATATCCAATGAATCGAGCCCTGTATGTGCGCACCATACCGCTAAGGGGATCACCCGCATTAAACCGCCGCAGCCATCTGAATAAGGGTAAGCTTCACCGGTCTGAGGTGGATTATCAAATGTTCCCATTTGCCGGTTTCGAGAAAGAGTTCTTAAGGTAGAAATGCCGGCGCCGCCTGTTTCACGAAATACGTCAAACTCTTTAGGCCACTTAATGTTTTTATCTCTAAACTCATCGATTACTTTGCAAAGATATTTACCATCGCGTTTCTGTTCCTCTGCCCAATAGAGAAAAGCCTGATAGATAGAGGATAAGAGAATATCTGAGAATGCACCCGAACTTAAATCTATATCAGGCGTTGCCAGTGCTTTTGCGCGGCAAATAGCCGCTATTATACAAGCGCTCATACCAGTATCATCACTGACATCTCCCGCTTTACTCCACTGGCTGTCAATATAATGATCTACGCGCTTCGGAAACAATGCTAAAATTTCATCCGTCTTTTTTACTTCTACGCCCAACCCCAGCGCGTCCCCGACAGCAATACCCCATAAAGCATTTTGCATTTGCGATGTTAACTTTTTTTTGTTCACAGCTATTCCAGTTGATTCGTTTCGTCTTGTTCGAATAACGCATTTTTTGAATAAAAAAAAGCTAAGTATTCAACCGCCTCATCGTTCAGGTACGCTAGGCAGTACGCAGGCGAACGCCAAGCTCGTTCGCCTCCTTCAGGATGGTCGAGAACTCAGGGTTGCCCTCCGCGCTCAGCTCACGGTAGATGCCTTCACGCGTTAGTCCTGCCTTCTTCGCCACCTTGCTCATGCCGCGTGCGCGCGCCTCGACGCCGAAGGCATGCACGATTAAATATTCTAAGCCTTAGGTTCTAATCCACCGACTTTCAGTCGGTAAAGTGGACCTTGGTTTTTCATTTAACAATGACATCGAGCAGGCAAGCGGCGGGAACGCCTACGGCGAGGAGCAACAGTTCCTGCCGAAATGCTGCTTTGGATACAAATGCAGCTTTCAATCCATCGTAGGAATAGCATAAGGCTTTGATCAGTCGGGGTAGTCCGGTGGGTTTCTTCTCGGTCATTTTTTGTCTCCGAATAGGTCGCGCTCGCCGAATACGAACCGGGTATAAAACCAGCTAAGGCCAAGCAGGCTGAGACCAAGGCCGAAGAAGGAGAAAACGCGGAATAGCCCTTCAAGTTCTGAGGCATCGTAGAGGAATACCTTTCCGACCGTAAGGATCATCACTGCCAGTGACGCGATGCGGATCATTTTATCGGCGCGGAGCGTGCCATAGAACAGCAAGCCCACACCGAACAGTAGCCATACAACCGAGTAGCTGTAGATTTCTGCGTTGCTGGTTTCCGTTCCGTTCAGGTAAGTGCCATGGAAAAATTGGCGTACACTCAGTGAAAGCAGCATGAAGGCTAGCAACAAGATGAATCCGTGCGTATATCGCACCCATGCGGATTTACCTAGATGCGGCAATTCCTGGGTGGTGCGCCATGTCCATAGAATCGGCAATCCATAGGTTAGCAGCAAGGCATTGATAATAGGGATTTCGCCGACGGTTTGTGCTGACCAGAGCGGATTGTAGGCGATCAGGTCGAAGTAGCTGATGCGGAACATCGCGATACCTGCGAGCACCAGCCCACTCAGCGACACTGCTTGCCGTGCAAAGTTTCGGCCAATCCAGAGACAGACGAGCCCGTAGACGAACAGAATGTTGGTGATCACTCCACGCTCAACGAATCCAGCTTTGACGAACAGCACGTTTTCATCAACATGGAAGGCGTGGCGGGTGAGATAATAACCCATCACTGCAATCAGCGCGATGGCAGCGATTTCGAGGGCGCGCACTAGTCCATCATCTTTGCTTTGGCGCAATAGGTAGCTAGCCGCAACAAAGCACACTGCCGGTAAGCCAAGCTGGAAGAACGGCCAATCCACCATCGGAATTCCCTGCTGCAGTGCCAGCTTGGCTTCCGTGAGGCTGTAGACCGTCAGTTGAATCAGTAGTAAGGTTTGTGGCAGCAACAAGAAGCCAAATACGCAGCCGAGAATGCCTGCAATATAGCGGAGGGCTTTTACATCGATCTTGGTGTTGATCCAAACGATGGCAAGCAACTGGAGTGCGAATGCAACGGACAGGAACTCGCGCGGTAGCTCGATGGTCAATGCCAGAGAAATAAACGCGGTGCCCGTTGCAGCATAAATGGCGAGCAGATGCTGCTTTTGCGGATGATCCGCAGGCACCTCCGTCAGGATGTTCTTAACGCTATACGTTCCGAGCATCGCAAAACCAAGTGCTAGCCCGCCCCAGAATGATGGAATATCTGCTACTAGCGAAGTGGTGTGTAATGCATAATACCCAAGCAGATAATAACTGAGGCTCGCCGTCGACGTCAGCCCCGCCCATAATAATGGCCTTTCACTACGCGATTGCAGCAAATAACCGCTGGCAATATACATTACGCCAAAGATGGTGATGGTAATCGCAAGCTCACCAGCATCTGCCGTATGCCAGGCCAATAGCATCACGGCATTTACTGCCATCGAGATCCACGGCACGAGGCCGTAAAGTTTCTGGTTACCGTAAGCCAATGCAACGCCGCCGAGCGACAGGATGCCGAATAGGCCCCATTCCATTGCGCCGAATCCGGCATGGACGGTCATACTGTCCATCAGCAGCAACGCGCCACCGAGTGACAAGTAGTTCAGCGCCGAAGTGACTTTGAATAGGTCAGTGATATCGGCACACTTAGCATCGTATGGCTGTTTGGATGTAACGACGACTGTTGCGCTCACCGCAATGAGGAAGAGACCAAGATAGATGCTATCGCCCGGTGTGAAGTGGCTGCCGAACAGCCAGAGGCATACCCAAAGGAATGCGCCGCATACGGTTGGAATCGCCAACGCCCACCAGCCTTTTTTTCGGCTGACGGCCATTAAGCCGGTGAGTACGAAATAGAGGTAGAGGAATAAAATCGGGGCCTGTGGATCATGGCTACCAACAAGTGCCGGGGTCAGGAATCCACCGATAAGCCCGAGCAATGCAATCGGCATGCCGTGGCGCAAGGATAGCCATACGGCGGTGGCCGTGACTGCCGCCATGCCGCTGAACCCTACAAAAGCAGGAATTAAGTCATAGAGGCTAGTTGCAGCGAATAGACAAACGTATAAATCGGCAATACCCGCGCCGGATAGGGCTTGGGCGATGCGCGTGTCGTTAGCAAATTGCGTGCGCTCGCGCACCCAATCCGCCGCATAAAGCAACCCGCCGCCGAAAATTATTCCCAGTACGACACGAACAGTGGGGCTAAGCAGTCCTGTTTCAATCGAATATTTGACGAGGAAGAATCCTGCTAATGCCAATGCGATGCCGCCGATCCAGACCGGCAGGCGCGCACCAAATTGCTGCTCAAAACTAATATGGGGAATGGCTGTCTTTTTAGGAGTAGCTTCCTTCGGTTCGCCGTGGGTGGCGTTAGCTTCTGCATTAATTGCAGCGAAATCATGCGATGGCTGTGCGCCTATAGCCGGGGTTTCTGTAGAGGCAGGTTGTGCAGCGAGGATAGCTTGCGCCGTTTCCTGACGCTGCCAAGGCCATATTTTTTGCGGTGATACGATTTCTGGCGGCACCTTTACGCCGGTCTTTTCAAGAAAAGCGAACAGTTCCTGTAGTTGCTTCTTCAATGCTGCCAACTGCGCTTGCGTATCCTGTATACGGCTACGGTTTACCCAAGGGAGAATGAGCGCGGTGAAGAAAAAGAAGCCGCCGATGAGAAGAGCAAAGAGCCACATATAAACCTATCCTCTAATACCGCGAATGGCTGCGACGGTTTTATTCGGTAATTCGGGAAGCAGCTTGCAGCTGCGCGCTACGACTCCTAAATTCAATAAGGCGATGATGATGGATAATTCAAATATATTAACCCCAATGGCGAGCAGCCCCGCGCTGATCAGCATGGCTAGCGTAATGAAAGCCGAATTGATCACGTTGCGCGCCGCGATAATGCGCGAGCGGTATTTCACCTCGGCTTTTGCCTGCATGATTGTATAGAGTGGCACGATGTAGACACCACCGGCGACTGCAATGCCAACCATGGAAAGCATCATCGGCCAGTGTTTCGAGTGTTCGATGAATTCCCATGCGCCCATCAAGTGATCCGTGGGCGCGGGTGCACTGAACACCATGGCGGCAATGAAAAGCGAGATGAAAAACGCGGCGACCGGAGTGAATTTTGCTGAGATTTCACCCTTTAGAAGGCGGTTGCAAATCAGCGAACCTAGCGAAATGCCCAGTGAGAAGATAATTAGGAACAACGTATACACCTCGCTATCGCCACCGACCGCTTTGGCAAACGTTGGAAATTGCCCCATGAACACTGCCGCGATGAGCAGGAACCATGAAAGGCCGAGAATCGATAAGATCACCGGGCGATTCGTTCTGACTTGGCCGATGATGGTAATGGCTTCGCGTACCACATAGTAATTGATTTTCAATTCCGCTGAAGCTGGCTGGGTCGGAAAAATAAATCGGCTAGCGATGAAACCCAATATCGCACCACCGGCGAGCACATAACCAATCAGTTCGCCGCCTTTGTCATGTTCGATCAATAAGCCGCCGAGGATTAGTCCCGCCAGCACCGAAGCATAGGTTCCACCCGCTATGAGGCTATTACCGGGGAGCAGTTCCTTCTCAGTGAGATGATCCGAGAGGATGCTATATTTGATTGGGCCAAAGAATGCTGAATGCACGCCTGTCATCAGTAACAGCCCCATCAGCAGATAAATCTCGCCATGGATGAATCCGTAGGCGGCGAAGCTCATGATGAGAACTTCCGATAGCTTGATCCATTTAATCAGCTTCGCCTTATCGTATTTATCAGCCAGTTGCCCAGCGATGGGGGAAAGGATTGGGAATGGGATCACCAGCAATGTAGAGCACAGCGCGACCATCACGCCCGCCGTTAGCCATGAGATCGGCCCGCTGGTGAATTGATAGGTAATCATCACCGCCAACGCGCTGCGAAACATATTGTCGTTAAATGACCCAAGAAACTGCGTCATGAATAATGGCAGGAATCGTCGGGTCTTCATTAGCTCGTATTGTCCCATGCGTAACTCCCTTGCCTTGTCAATTTCAATTCACTATAGCTTTTAAATGAACAATGTTCAATAAGTAATTATACAACGTCTAATTAAAGAGGGAATTATGGCTCGGCGTTACGATCACAGCAAGGAAGCCTTGCAGGAAATGGCGATTACGGCAGGCCAATATATTATTCAATCTCAGGGATTTGACAAATTCAGCGCCCGCAAGGTGGCGGCAGAGATTGGGTACACGGTCGGGACGGTCTATAACTTGTTTGGCAGCCATGATAACCTGATCCTGCATATCAACGCCCGCACGCTCGATGCATGGTTCGAAGATTTGCAGCGTACGATAGCGGCACGCAAAACTCCGCCTTCGTTTGAAGACCTGGCGCTTTACTATATCGACTACAGTGCCGCCCATTATAACGAATGGATGGCGCTCTTTGAACATAGCCTGCCGCCGGATGCTCCTATGCCTGAATGGTATATCCCCAAAATGCGGCACTTCTTTGAACTACTGGAGGGCATGGTGCTGCCTTATGTGAAAGCTAACCGCCGCAAGGCGCGCCGTGCCGCACGGGTGTTGTGGGCAGGGATTCATGGCATCTGCATACTTTCTCTCTCCCGCAAACTGGACCTGATCGATTCCGAATCGGCACAAATATTGGCCAAATCCTTCGTCGAAAATTACCTGCGGGGATTGCAGCATGCCTGATGGTGTCATCGTTCTACACGGCATTTTCCGTAAGCATCGTAGCATGCGCAAACTTGCCATTTATCTGGAGAAGGATGGGTTTGAAGTGCTCAACCTTAGTTAATATTCCCTCCTAAACGACACGCCGAAATAGCCTCGCAGAGAGAACGGCGTGAATGTAGCTCTAAAATGGCTCGGAATCTTTTCTCTGGTGTCGTTTGCTTTTGCTAGTAGCCCAAATAGCGCGGCACAGGACGATAATCTCTCTAAAAATGAGACTGCTACTCCGGAAATGGTGGGTCGAGCAAGAGTTGAACTTGCGACCTCACGCTTATCAGGCGTGCGCTCTAACCACCTGAGCTACCGACCCACTTCCCTTAACGGAGGGCGTCTTTTAGGCACCCCGGGGCGGGTTGTCAAGCCGTTCGGCGTGTCCGCAGGTAAATGAGGCCCCAGAGGCTGGATAGCAGGGAGCCTGCTAGGACGCCGAGTTTGAGTTCGTCCTGCATCTCGGCTCCGGTGAAGGCCAGTTTCCCGATGAAGAGGCTCATGGTGAAGCCGATGCCGGCGAGGATGGCGATGCCGTACACTAAGGGCCAGTTGACACCGTTTGGCAGGCTGGCGAGACGACCTTTCACGCAGGCATAGGTGGCGGCGAGGATGCCGAGCTGTTTGCCAAAGAAGAGGGCGAGGGTGATGCCGACGGGCAAGGCTGAGAAGGCAGCAGCGATGCTGATGCCACGAATATCGACCCCAGCGCTGGTGAAGGCAAAGATGGGGAGGATGAGGAAGGCGACGCTCGGATGGATTTTGTGCAGCAGGTTATTGAGTAACGGGTCGCCGCTTTTTTTGCGTAGTGGAATCGCGATGCCGGTCATGACGCCTGCGACGGTGGGGTGGATGCCTGCTTCGTGCAGTGCGAACCAGAGGGCGATGCCGGTGAGCAGATAGGGGATGAGGCTGCTGATATGGACGCGGTTGAGGATGTAGAGCAGCGCGCCTAATGCGGCGACGGCAGCTAGGGGAAAAATGGCGAGGCCGCTAGAGTAGAATAACGCGATGATGAGTATGGCGGCGAGGTCATCGTAAATGGCGATGGCGAGGAGGAAGATTTTTGCGGGTTGCGGGACGGCGGGGCCGATGAGGCGCAGGACGCAGAGGGCAAAGGCGATATCGGTCGCGGTCGGGATGGCCCAGCCTGCGTGGAGTTGTGGCTGGTCATGGGTGATGGCGAGGTAAAGCATTGCAGGGACGACAATGCCGCCGATGGCGGCGATGAGCGGGAGGATCTTCTGGCCTTTGGCGGCGAGTGCGCCTTCGCGCATTTCGATCTTCAGTTCCATGCCGATGGCAAAGAAGAAGATGACCATCAAGACGTCTTTCACCAGCAGTTCGACATCGACATGGCCGAAGAGGTTGGCGGTGATGAGTTGGTGGTAGCCTTGTGATAAGGGTGAATTGGCGAGCAAGATGGCAAACGCGGCGGCGGCGATCATTACGATGCCGCCCGCGGATTCCAGCTCGAGGAAATTTTTCGTGGCGTGGGTGAGTCTACGGAAATAGCGCATGCTATTTCACGTTGATGCGTTTGCCGTTGGGGGCATCCGCCTCGGAAAGACGCACGAACATTTCGGTAATGGATTCGGGTGCGGGAAGGCTTAGCGGGTCTTCGCCGGGGAAGGCTTTAGCGCGCATACGGGTGCGCACGGCGCCCGGGTCTAGCACGTTGACGCGCACGCTGGTCATCGCCATCTCGGCGGCATAGGTGAGGGTCAGATGTTCGAGGGCGGCTTTGCTTGCAGCGTAGGGGCCCCAATAGGCGATGGGTGCAAGTGCAGCGCCCGAGGTAACCATGATAACGCGGCCTGCTTTGGCGAGGCGCAATAGTGGATCACAGGCACGCAGCAGGCGGGCACTGGCGATAGTGTTGATGGCGAACACATCTTCCACTTCACTTGGCGCGGCGTGGGCGATGGGCGATAAGCTGCCGAGGGTGGCAGCGTTACCGACAAGGATATCGAGCTTGCCGAAGCGTTCATATATTTGTGCGCCGAGGGCGTCGATCATGTCGGACTGGCGTAAATCGAGCGGGACGATGGTGGCGGGTTTGCCGGTGATCTTCTGGATCGCGTCGTCTACTTCCTCAAGCCCGCCAATGGTGCGGCCTGTCAAAATCACCTGCGCGCCTTCGGCGGCGAATTGCTTGGCGACGGCGGCGCCGATACCGCGCGATGCGCCGGTGATGAGGGCGATTTTATTTTCTAAGCGCTTCATGCCACCTCTTTGACGAAGAGGTCCTTCTGGCTGACGCCGATACCGGAGTTGTAGTCCGTCAGTGCGATGGGGTATTCGCCGCTGAAGCAGGCGTCGCAATATTGGGGGACTTCGTTGTTGCGTTTGGCTTCGCCGACGGCGCGGTAGAGACCGTCCATGCTGAGGAAGGCGAGGGAATCGACGCCGATGATTTTCGCCATTTCTTCGATGGTGTTGTTTGCGGCCATAAGTTGGGATTTCTCGGGTGTGTCGACACCGTAGAAGCAGGAGTTTGTCGTTGGTGGGCTGGCGATGCGCATGTGCACTTCGGTCGCACCCGCCTCGCGTACCATGGTGACGATTTTTTTGCTGGTGGTGCCGCGGACGATGGAGTCATCGACAAGGATGACGCGCTTGCCTTTGAGCAGGGCGGAGTTGGCGTTGTGTTTTAGTTTCACGCCCAAGTGGCGGACGGATTCCGACGGTTCGATGAAGGTGCGGCCGACATAATGGTTGCGGATGATGCCCAGATCGAACGGGATGCCGGCCGTTTCAGAATAACCAATCGCGCCGGGGACGCCCGAATCGGGCACGGGGACGACGACATCCGCTTCCACATGGTTCTCGCGAGCGAGTTCCGCGCCGATGCGTTTGCGCACGGCATAGACGCTGGTCTCCTGCATTACGGAATCAGGACGAGCGAAATAGACATACTCGAAAATGCAGAAGCGCGGCGTTTGTATGGTCAGTGGGAAGAGGCTGCGGATGCCGCTTTCATCAACGATGATCATTTCGCCTGGCGCAACGTCACGCACATGGTCGGCGCCGATGATGTCGAGGGCGCAGGTCTCGGAGGTGAGTATGTACGCGTCGCCGAGTTTGCCTAGGACGAGCGGGCGCACGCCGTGAGGGTCGCGCACGCCGATCAGGGATTGTGGCGAGAGGATGACGAGGGAGTAGGCGCCCTCGACCTGTTGCAAGGCGTCGATGATGCGGTCTTCGATGGTGAGGCCATTGCTCAGCGCGACGCGATGGACGATGACTTCGGTGTCGGAGGTGGAGGCGAAGAGGGAACCGCGGGCAATGAGTTCGCGGCGGAGTGTCATGGCGTTCGTCAGGTTGCCGTTATGGGCGAGGGCGAAGCCGCCCAGCGCAAGGTCGGCATAGAATGGTTGCACGTTGCGCAGGAGGGTTTCGCCGGTGGTGGAGTAACGGTTATGGCCGATGGCGGCGGTGCCGTGGAGGCGACCCATGGTCTCGGCATCGGAGAAATTATCGCCCACCAAACCGAGGGCCCGGTGGGAGAAGAATTGGCCGCCATCGTTGCTGACGATGCCGGCGGCTTCCTGCCCGCGATGCTGCAGGGCATGGAGGCCGAGTGCAGTGTGGGCTGCGGCATCCGGCGTGCCGAAGATACCGAAGACGCCGCACTCATCGTTGAATTTATCGAACATCAGCGTTTCTCATTCTCTTCCCGGATACGTTTCTGGAGGTCCTCGATGGAAGGAAGTTTCGAGGTAGGCATGTCTTCGTCTTTAGTATTCGGCGGCGTGATGCGCTTAACAATGGTGCCGCGCTCGAATGGGTTGGCGCTGACTTTTTCACCGTCGGTGGACTCTTTGTCTTCCTTCTTGCCGGTCACTGCGTCGAGGTAGCTTGGCGTGAGTTTGGCGACCCATTTAGCGGATTTGGCGATGTAGGGGCGCGATTCGGAGGTGCGCACCCAATCCGGGTAATCTTTCTCGACGAGGACGATGGTCATGACGAAATAGGCGATGGAGACAATGAGCACACCGCGTGCGACGCCGAAGCAGAGGCCGATGATGTTGTCGAGCACGCCGACTTCGGAGCCGGTTTTGACGAATTTCAGGATGAGGCTGGTCAGGATGGAAAGAAGAATCAGTGCGATGAAGAAGACGCCGATGGAAGCAAGGCCGCTGGCGATGACCTCGCTTTTGACTTGCGGCTCTATGTATTTGCTGGCCATCGGGAACGTATAGAGGGTGATGACGGAAGCGCCGAGCCATGCGCCGAGGGAAAGCACTTCGCGCACGAAGCCGCGGAAGAAGGAAAGCAAGGCGGATAAGCCGACGACAATCAGCACGCCCAAATCGAATAGATTCATCGAAGTTTCGACCACACGAACCCCAGCTGTTAGATTGCGCTAGCTGCTCTCTAGCATAAACCTAACCAGCCCGTCCACATGCCCCACGCGGTGGGGAGCGTTATTTTTTTCGGGGGAGCTCGCGGGGATAAGGGATTTGGTGAAACCAAGCGCCAGGGACTCCTTCAGGCGAGTGTCAGTGCGGCTTACGGAGCGAATTTCGCCTGTAAGGCCGATTTCGCCGAAGCCGACGAGGCTGGTGGGTAAGGGTTTATCCAGCAGGGCGGAAATCAGGGCCATGGCGACGGCGACGTCGGCGGCAGGTTCGTTGATCTTGAGGCCGCCTGCGACATTGAGGAAGACTTCCTTATCCGAAAAGCGCATGCCGGCGCGGGTTTCTAATACCGCTAAAATCATGGATAAACGTGCGTTGTCGTAGCCGACGGTTGCCCTGCGCGGGGTGCTCATGGTCGAGGAAGAGACGAGGGCTTGGATTTCCACCAGTAATGGACGGGTGCCTTCCATGCCCGCAAATACAGCGGCGCCGCTGACGGGGTTCTCGCGTGCATGGAGGAACATGGCGGAGGGGTTGGCGACTTCTTCCAAGCCCGTATCGCTCATGGCGAAGACGCCGATTTCGTCCGTTGCGCCAAAGCGGTTTTTCACGGCGCGTAGGATGCGATAATATTGGCCACGGTCGCCCTCGAAATACAGCACGGTGTCGACCATATGCTCGAGTACGCGGGGGCCGGCGATCTGGCCGTCCTTCGTTACATGGCCGACTAAAATAAGGCTGAAACCCCGTTTCTTGGCGGCGCGGATGAGTTCGTGGGTACTGGCGCGCACCTGAGCGACGGTGCCGGGGGCAGAATCCAATGAATCGACGAACATGGTCTGGATGGAGTCGATGACGACGACATCGGGTGCCTGGCCACTATCGATGCTTGCGAGAATTTCACGGACGGAAGTGGCGGTCGCGAGTTTCAGTGGGGCATTGGCGAGGCCGAGGCGCTGGCTGCGAAGCTGGATCTGGGCGAGGGATTCCTCGCCGCTAACATAAAGCACATCACGCCCGCCGCGGGCCAAGGTAGAGGCGGCTTGTAATAATAGCGTGGATTTGCCGATGCCTGGGTCACCGCCCAATAGAATCGCGGAGCCTTCGACGAGGCCGCCGCCGAGGACGCGGTCGAGTTCGGCGATGCCAGTGGATTCGCGGGCGTGGGGGGCGACGGTATCTGCCAAGGTGGCGATCTCGAGGCCTTTGGATTTGCCGGGCTTCAAGCCTTTGGGTGTAACCGTTACCGATTCCTCGATGATGCTGTTCCACTCACCACACGCGTCACAGCGGCCCGACCATTTATGGGTGACGGCACCGCAGGACTGACAGACATACTGTTTCGCGTTCTTGGCCATGCCACGGTTGTAGCATTCTTGGGACAAGAATCAAGTAGCTAGTTATAAAATTGAAAAAAAACGCGTTTCCGTCATAATTTTGTCATGTTTTGCGGCTAAAGCGTGTAAGATGCACAGCGATATGACAGACAAAGCCCGGGCCCATTTTGCGATCGACCTCCATGGAGAGTTCCCATGCAGCGTTGTCCAGTCGGCAGATGGGAAGCCCCGGTTGCGCATTGAACTTGGGAATGCGGAACTCGATACGTTCCCGCGCACATTGTATCAGCATCTGGAATTGGCGCATGGCAAGGAAAGCCGTGGGCCGGTGTCGCCGATCAGCGATCTCGGGCGGCGGGTGCGGGTGGAAAGTAACGGGCATCAGCGCACAGAGAATGAAGGGTATCGCCGGATCGATTTCAGTTTGCCTACCAACGCGCAGGATGGCGATCATGTGACGTTGAAATTGCTGGGTAAGTCAGTATTGACGCTTGACCATGTGCATGGGGCATGGGCAACGGCGGCGGATACAATGATCGTTCAGCTTGCGCCAAGCGAGATACGGGCACTTGGGATGCAATTGCGCGAGGATGTGTTGCCCAAATTTCCCTATAGCCGTGAAGCGCGGCAAGGGTTCGATGCCGGAAAGCATGCGCCGATCACGGATTTGCATACGCATATGTCGGCGGAGATCAGTGCGAAAGATCTGTTCGATATCGCGCTTGAGACTAGCACCGGTAACCCGGCTAAGGGCATTGAGCCCAACAACACCATTGCTTATCCGGTCGAATTGCTGAACCTCATCGGTGCGGGGCCGACCGAGAAGCAGATCGAGCGTGGGCAAGTTATCCAGGTCGCATCGCGGGGGTTCAATCCGCTGAGGGCAGAGGGATTGAAATGCGAGCAGGATGGGCAGATGTGCAATGCCATTCGCCTTCGTGACCTGACGCCGAACCAGCGCGAGCGGGTGACCAACCAGATGCGGGTGATGCCCGACCAATGCACTCTGCCAACGCATTTCGACCGGGAGCTTTACCGGTTCCGCAATCCCTTCAGCAAGCACCCGGACCTGACGAAGGCCGTCATCAAAAAGCAGGCGGAGGCCTATGCGAAGATGGGTGTGGAGTATGCGACGCTGTCGACCAGTTCGATGCTTGACCCGGCTTGGTTTTCGCAAATGGTGGAAGCGGTCGATGAGATCGAGCGCGACGGGGTGATGGTGGATGGGGTGAAGAAGGCGATGCATCTTCGCTTCCTTGTCGGGGTGCCGCGCAACATTACGCCGGAGGAGACGTTCGTTGCGCTAAACAAGATCAAGTTCCTTGCGCAGCATCCGTATATCGTGGGCATGGACATGAACGGCTACGAGTCGAACAAGACGTCGCAGTTCTTCTGGGCGCTGGCGCATATGGGGCGCTGGGCGCGCGATAGTTTCGCGAACCCTGAGGATGCCAAATGGGATTTCAAGGATAAGTTCATCATGCAGGTGCATGCGGGCGAGACCAGCAAGAACCAGGCGAATGTAGGCCGGGCGATCGCGCTGGCGCAGCATTACGATGTGCGGGTGATGGTGGGGCATTATCTGCATGCCGACCTGAAAGAGAATGAAACGCGGTGGCTGAAAGATATAAAGAACAAAGGGGTGCAGGCGTTGCAGAAATGGGAGGAAGACCCCGCAAGCGTTCCCTCCGATAAGCTGGATAAATTCATCATGCAGATGTGCCCGGATTCGAACCAGGGTTTCAACGCGAAACGGCTGGTGCATCATTCGCCGATCAAGGAGCGCATGAAGCAGGGGCAATGTGTGCTGAGCTCGGACGGCGGCGGGATGCTGGGCCTCAGCCCACGCGGGCTTGCCTATTCGGCCATTGCGGCAGGGGTGAGCCTTCAGCAGCTGGAGCAATTGCAGGCCTATGAGCGCGGGTTCATTGACCGACAGAAAGTGCGCGAGGCGAAGAACCGCAAGACATTCACACAGGAACATGGTGCCGAGCGTACAGGGAATGAATCGTTCGTGGCGGCATATAAGAAGCATTGTGTGCAATATCCGCACCCGCGTGACCCGGAAAAATTCGCGAAGTTCCTGCCGAAGGAATTCGACGAAAAAACGCCGCTATTTATCGGGGGCGCAGCGGGCAGTAGCTGGGGCCAACTGGAGAAGCTGGACCAGTGGGAGATCGAGCAGTTCATGGATTTCCTGGTCGAAGTGATCGATCCGAAGAAATGCTATTTCGTGCTGGGGCGGGTGCAGAACGATGGGGTGAGCAAGTCGCTTGATATCGCTATCAACCGTCATAACAAGCTGCACCCGAAAGCGCCGTTCAGTGTTCTGGGACGTTATGCGGGCAAGCCAACGGGTGACCTACCGGAGACCATTACCTGGCTGCAGCCGATCCTCGGCGACCAGAATATCGCGGCGAGCGATATGATCGAATTCCTGCAGAAGAAAAATGGTAAGGCTTTGCTGTTCCCGGGTCAGGATTACACGGCGGAAATGATCATCGGTGCGAACAATGAAGATAACCCAGTGGCGAACGCTTTTATGGTGCCGCGGCCCCACAAGCGTGGTGACGATGTGGGCAAAATATACGAGCTTGCGGAGACCATGCCGGCGGCGACGCAGTTCATGAGCGACCATAGTTTGCCGCTATCGCAGGTGGGCAAGCAGAATGGGGCGATCGATGCGTTCATCGACCGAATCATGCAGCCGGGCAGCCCGTTCATCAGCGATGAAGCGGACCGTGCGAGCATCCTGCGCGACGGGGTGGACATGCATGCGGAAAAAGAAAAGGCGCTCAGTATATGGCTGAAATCGCATATCGGCAAGCCGAGCTTCGGCAATGCGCTGAAGGAAATGACCTCGCCGATGAATTCGGGCCGCGGTTAGGCGCGTTTGAAATCGCTGGTTATCGGCCCTTCGCCACGCCCGTTGACGAACTGATCGACATACGGGTTGCCGGAGCTGTCGATTTTGCTGACGGGTCCGTCCCAGATGATCTTACCCTGGTAGATCATGGCTACACGGCTGGCGATCTTACGGACGCTCGACATATCGTGGGTGATGGTGACGGCGGTGGAGCCGAGTTTTTTGACGCATGAAACGATGAGTTCGTTGATGACGTCGGCCATGATGGGGTCGAGACCGGTGGTCGGTTCATCGAAGAAAATAATATCCGGATTTGCGGCGATGGCGCGGGCGAGGCCGACGCGTTTTTGCATGCCGCCCGAGAGTTCGGAAGGAAGGAGATCAGCTACTTCGGGGCGCAGGCCCACGGCTTCGAGTTTGTCGATGGCGAGTTCGCGGGCGCTTTCGGAAGAGAGTTTATGGCCACGTTCTTTTGAGCCGAAAGTGATGTTCTTCCATACGGGTAAGGAATCAAACAACGCGCCGCCCTGGAACAGCATGCCGACTTTTTGCAGCATCGGCTCGCGCTGGCGGAAGCTGTAATGGGTGACATCCTCGCCATCGACCTCAATGGTGCCTGAATCGGGCTTGATGAGACCGAGGACGCTTTTGATGGTGACGGATTTGCCGGAGCCGGATCCACCAATGATGACGAGCGATTCGCCGGCGGCGACTTCGAGGTTCACGCCGTCCAGCACAACTTTGCTGCCGAAGCGTTTATGGACATCCGTCAATTTAATTTTGGGGAGGGCGGCCATGTTTATATTCCAAAGAATGCTTCGGTGATGAGGTAGTTGGACAACAGGATGAGGATCGACGCGGAGACGACGGCATTGGTTGTCGCGGTGCCGACACCCTGTGCGCCGCCTTTGCTGTGGTAACCGTGGTAGCAACCCATGAGTGCGACGAGGAAACCGAAGACACCCGCTTTGACGAGGCCTGTCATCACATCAAACCATGTGAGGAAGTTCCAGGTGTTGTTGATGTAGGGCATGGGCGCGAAATGCAGGGCCTTCACACTCACCGCGTAGCCACCGAAGATGCCGATGATGTCACCAACGAAGACGAGGCAGGGCAGCATCAGCGTTGCGGCGAGGATGCGGGGGAAGAGCAAGTATTTGAATGGATTCGTGCTTAGCGTTACCAACGCATCAACCTGTTCGGTGACGCGCATGGTACCGATCTCGGCGGCGAAGGCGGCGCCGATGCGCCCGGCGACCATAAGGCCTGCCATGACGGGGCCGAGCTCCCGGGTAATAGCGAGGGCGACAATGAGAGGAATCGAATTCTCTGCACCGAAATCGGCGAAGCCGGAGTTGGATTGTAGGGCGAGGGCGGCGCCGGTGAAGAGGGTCGTCATGCCGACGACGGGAAGGGAATAATAGCCGATCTCGATGATCATGCGCAGGATCTGTTTCGGGTAATACGGTGGGCGGATGCCTTGCGCGAGAATGCTCCAGCTGAACAGGACGAGGCGGCCGATGGCGGTGAGGAACAGCAGGAACACACGCCCCACTGCCGCAATCGGATTATGTCTGATAATCATCTGCATCGGGAAGTGCTTAGCGGGTTTGGAGGCAGCCGTCCAGTGGCAGGTTTGGGGTCAGGCGTAGACCCGTTTGACGCGAGGGCCGATGCGGGTGAGGACTTCGTAACCGATGGTTTCGGCGCTTGCGGCCACCTCATCGACCCGGATGTCGGGCTTGTCGCCGAGCAGGGTTATGGTGGCACCTTCATGGAGGAGGGATTCGGGGACGTTGCTGACATCAAAGCAGAGCATATCCATCGTCACGCGGCCGATGAGGGGGACCTGGTGCTCACCCAGATAGCCGATGCCTTTGTTGGAGAGGTGGCGAAGGTATCCGTCGGCATAACCGCTGGCGACGGTGGCAATGCGTGCGCCTGTTGGTGCGTGGGCGCTGGCGCCGTAGCCGATGGTCTGGGCTTGTTCAAGGATGCGCGTCGTGAGGATGGGTGCGTTCCATGTTGCGACTTGCATCATTGGGTTGGCGCCATCGTTCTGTGGCGCGATGCCGTAGAGGGAGCAACCGGGCCGGGCGAGGTGGAAATGGAATTCGCTCGGCAGATAGATACCGCCGGAGTTGCAGAGACTCGCCGGGATGTTCTGCGCGTGTGCCAAAGCGGTGTGGAAGAGGTTGAGCTGTTTGCCATTGAGCGGATTTGTCGCCTCGGGCGCGCATGCTAGGTGGCTCATCACTAATCCGACACGGCAGGCTTCGAGGATGCTGGGGTCGCGGGCGATGAGGTTCGCGAATTCTTTCGGCTGCAGGCCCATGCGGGCCATGGCGGTGTCGATATGCAGGGCGCTTACCGCATGCACATGTTCGGCGGCGACGGGTTTCCAGCGCGCGATCTGTTCGAGGGAGTTCAGGACCGGAATCAGCCGGTGGGCAGCAAAGGCGAATTCCTCACCGGCGAGTACGCCGTGGAAGACGAGGATGCGCACATCCGGCAAGGCGGTGCGTAGTTCGATGGCTTCCTCGAGCGTTGCGACGAAGAAGGTGTGGCAGCCTGCATTCGCCAATGCGCGGGCGACTTCGCTGGCACCCAGGCCATACGCATCCGCCTTCACCACGGCGGCGCACTCCTCACCTTTGAACTGGGCGCGCAACGTTTGCCAGTTGGCGATGATGGCGGGGAGGGAGACGATGAGGGTGGGGGTCAGGAACATGCTTTGTCAGTAGCTATTTGGCGCCAACCCGTAAAGCAAAAGATATGTGTCAGCGCGAGCAGGGCGAGCCAGCCATGAGCCCGCAAAGCGGCGCGCAGAGTTGATCAGCAGATCAACTCGCAGCAACTCAATAATACTGTTCCGGCAAATGGTCCTCTTTTGCGAGGTCGAGGAACCTTGTAAGTTCGCCCTGGAATTGCAGCTTCACGGTGTCGACCGGGCCGTTACGGTGCTTGGCGACGATGACTTCCGCGACGCCGTGGATGGCGGCCATGTCGGATTGCCATTGGTTGTGCTCGGGCGTGCCTTCTTTGGGTTGCAGGCGCTGTTTGTAATATTCCTCGCGGAAGACGAACATGACGATGTCGGCGTCCTGCTCGATGCTTCCTGATTCGCGCAGGTCAGCGAGTTGGGGGCGTTTGTCGTCGCGGCTTTCGACGGCGCGGCTGAGCTGGGAGAGGGCGATGACAGGGATGTCGAGTTCCTTGGCGATGGCTTTGAGGCCTTGGGTGATCTCCGATACTTCCTGTACGCGGTTGGTCTGGCTGTTGCCGCCTGATGGGCGCACGAGTTGCAAATAATCGACGACGAGGAGGGCGACGTTATGCACGCGTTTCAGGCGGCGGGCGCGGCTGCGCAATGCGCCGATAGTGAGGGCCGGTGTGTCGTCGATATGCAGCGGCAGGCTGGCCATGGCGCTTGAGCTTTCGACGAGGCTCTGGAATTCGGTTTGCGTCAGTTCGCCGCGCTGGAGTTTGTGGGAGCCCACACCGCAGGCGGAGGCTAGCAAACGCATGGCGAGCTGTTCGCCCGACATCTCGAGCGAGAAGAAACCAACGGAGCGAGGCTTGCCGCCCCGGGCGAGGAGGTCCTTGTCCTCCTCGGCGAGGGCTTTGGCGGCGTTGTAGGCCATGGTGGTTGCGAGTGCGGTTTTGCCCATGGCGGGGCGGCCGGCGAGGATCAATAAATCCGCGGGGTGGAGGCCGCCGAGCAGGCGGTTCATGTCCTTGAAGCCGGTGGTGACGCCTACCACATCTCCGCTGCGCTGGAAGGCTTTTTCGGTGCGGTTCAGCGCTTCGACGATGGAGTTCTTGATGGGTTTGAAGCCGCTTTCGCCGTCGCCATCGGTCGCGAGTTTGAAGAGTTGCTGTTCGGTCTGCTCGACGAGGCTGATGCCACCATGTTCGCTTTGCGGGTTGAAGGCCTCGACCACCGCGCCCTCACCGATGCCGATGAGGCGGCGCTTCACCGCGAGGTCGCGGATGATGCGCGTGTAGTCATGGATGTTGATGATGGAGGTGGCGGTGGCGACGAGGCGCGCGAGATATTGGTCCTCCACCCCTTCGGCCCCGGCGAAATGATGCTTGAGGGTGACGGGGTTCGCGATCAGGCCCTTATCGTTGAATTGCTTGATGGCCTTGAAGATGCGCTGGTGGATGCCGGCATAGAAATCCTCGGGCTCGAGGCTACTTCCGACATGGTTCAGCGCCTCGTTGTTGGCGAGGATGGCGCCGAGGACGGCCTGTTCCGCCTCAAGATTGTTCGGGGCTTCCTTCACGGGCAGATCAGATTTCGCATTCGTGTTCGGATGTTCTAGGACCGTGGCCATGGATAGTTTGCTCGCTGGTGTTTTTTTATTATCGGCCTAGTAGCATACTGCCAGATATTAAGACGACTAGTGATGAGAATGGTTGTGCACACTATGTCGCTTAGCTGCGGGTGAGCGGTGGGGATAAGTCTTATAGTTACTAAAAATAAGTCTTTTCTAATTAAATTGCTACTTTAATAAAAGTACACTTGCACTATTTTGCATATTTAGTTACTATATCAGTATGAAAATAGAAAAAGAAGAATTGGGGGCTGTTTTAGCTCAATTTAATCCTTGGTGGAGAGGGGAAAGTATTGCTGATCTTCCTACTTGGAAAAGAGCTGCATACGGAGAATTGCGTCAATGGATTATAAATCCCCCAGCTGCGAGAGCCACCATGCTTTCTGGTGCGCGGCAAGTGGGCAAAACTACATTAATTATTCAAGCTATTGATGAACTGCTGCGTGATGGTGTGCCTGCAAGTAACATATTATATGCAACCTTTGACCACCCGCTTTTAAAATTAGCAGGTATTGATACGGTTATTGAAGCGTGGAAGCAGCGCGAACCTAAAAAAGATGGTCCAGAATATGTATTTTTGGATGAGGCACAATTCATCCGAGAGTGGGGTACTTGGGTTAAGCATCAAGTGGACTTTGTAAAAAGCAGAAGAATAATTTTTACTGGTTCAGCTATGCCGCTGACGGAGAAAGATCAAGAATCTGGAGTGGGACGATGGTCTACTATTAAATTAACTACGTTATCTTTTTACGAATATACAAGACTTAGAAATCTATCGTTGCCTGAATTACCCAACGTTAAATCGCTTAAAGAGTTATTTAACTGGGAACAGGACAAGATTTATCGTACATCAGAATTAGCTGCGCCATATCTTGCCCATTTTCATGAATATTTAATAAGAGGCGGATTTCCTCAAAGCGCGCTTGCTCCTACTTTTACACAAGCTCAAAAAATGTTGCGTGAAGATATAATAGACAAAGTACTTAAGCGGGATATGACCGCATTATTTGGTGTTAGACGTGTCTTAGAGTTAGAGCACACTTTCTTATATTTGTGTATGCATGAAGGTGGTCTATTAGACATGCAAGCTCTTTGCACGAACCTAGAGGTCAAGCGGCCTACAGCACAAAATTTTATAGAGTTGTTAAAAGCAACGCATCTTATCTATAAGCTTGCTCCGTTTGGGTATGGTAAAAATATTTTGCGCGCTAAATATAAAATTTATTTGGCCGATGCAGCTATCGCTCCAGCAGTCATGTTAAAAGGACGAAGTGTAATTGATGATACTAAAGCTCTAGGCATAGCGGCAGAAGCAGCAACCTTAAAGCATCTATATGCTCGCTATTACAAAAATGATATTCGCTTTAGTTACTGGCGCGGGAAGAAAGATGCGGAAGTAGATTTGGTAGCGGAAATGGGAAGTGATGTTGTCCCATTTGAAGTTAAATATCGCACGCAACAAACCCAAGAAAAAGATTTGAAAGGACTTCATCAATTCTGCAAAGAAAAGAAAGTTACACGAGGTTATGTTGTAACGAAATCACCCCAAGATTTTGGATTGCTTGCGCAGCGAGATAAAACAGCGCCACCGATATTCAAAGTACCTGCTGCTTTACTGTGTTATTGGATGGGAGAAATGGAAATTTCTTAACATGCCGTTGAAGAATAAAAAAACCCGGCCATCGCTGGCCGGGTTCTTTTTTCGTTTGCATCCAAAGCGACGCTTACGCAGCTGACTCGTCGTCAGCGGTTTCGGCTTCCGCTTCTTCCACTTGTGGTGCTGCGTCTTCTTCCTTGGCGGCGAGTTCCTGGGCGAGCAGGCCTTCGGCGTTGCGGGCAACTTGCACTTTCACTTTCACATGCACTTCCGGGTGCAGGTTGACGACGGCTTCGTAGACGCCGAGGCTCTTGATCGCGGTGGTGAGGTCGATGTAGCGACGCTCCACTTTGTGACCGGCTTCCTCGAGCGCAACTTCGACATCGCGTGCGGCAACGGAACCGTAAAGTTTCCCATCTTCCGACGCCTGGCGGATGATGCTGACCGAAAGGTTCTGCATGCCCGCGGCGAGTTTTTCGGCAGCAGCGCGCGTTTCGGCGTTCTGCTTCTCGAGGACGGCGCGCTTGCCTTCGAAGACTTTCTTGTTGTCTTCGGTGGCGCGGAGGGCTTTTTTCTCCGGCAGCAGGAAGTTACGGGCGAAGCCGTTCTTTACTTTCACCACGTCGCCAACGGAACCGAGGCGGGCGATGCGTTCTAACAGAATAACGTCCATGTTCTAATCTCCTACGACTGTACGACGTATGGCAGCAATGCGAGGTTGCGGGCGCGTTTGATGGCTTGGGAAAGCGCGCGCTGCTTCTTCGCGGAAACGGCGGTGATGCGGCTTGGCAGGATTTTGCCACGCTCGGAAATGAAACGGCCGAGCAGTTTCACATCTTTGTAATCCACTGCCGGAGCGTTCGGGCCCGTGAGGGGGCACGACTTGCGACGACGGAAGAAGACCTTGCGGCCACCAGCAGCATCGCCGCCAGCACCTGCTGTACCATCACGGTCACCGCCGAAGCTGCGACCACCTTCACGGCCACCGGCCGGACGTTCCGAGCGGCCCTCGCCGCGGGGTTTGAAACCTGTGTTCATGTTCATTGCTCCTTATGCTGCTTCGTAGCTATCGCCCGATTTGCTTTGCAGCATCACGGTCGGGGTTGCGTCCATGGCGTCCACGCGCACGGTGAGGGTACGAATGATATCCTCGTTGATGCC
The DNA here is from genome assembly GCA_049317085.1 of Rickettsiales bacterium. GTDB lineage: Bacteria > Pseudomonadota > Alphaproteobacteria > Rickettsiales > UBA3002 > QFOX01. Next base: position 40,301 of record JBMOIY010000001.1, read on the forward strand.
CATGTTGCGCTCGAGTTCTTTCAACGTCGCGGGCAACGCCTCGATGCCGAGCATGGTGTAATGGCCCTTGGCCATTTTGTTGATCTTGTACGCCAGCTGGCGCAGGCCCCAATACTCGGACTTGATGATGGTGCCTTTACCGTCAGTCACGATCTTGCTGAACGTGTCGGTGAGTTTTTGTACGTCGGCCTTAGAAAAATCCGGGCGCGTGACGAACGTGCATTCATAAAATGCCATAACGAACTTCCTCATTAACGGCTGCGTTCGATTTGCACACCCCATGTGTGCCTACCCCAACAACCTGTGAATTAATGTTCCCCATCGGGGAGGTGGGCTTATAGGGGTGGCCACCGAGTTAGGCAAGCGAAAACTGGCCGGGATTGACGTTGGCAGGGGTTAGGGGTATCGGGCAGGAGTAAAACTCATGGAGAACCCTATGTCCACCGCACTCGTCTTTCCCGGCCAAGGTAGCCAAGCTATTGGAATGGTACAATCTTTAGCCGCCGCCTTTCCCGCAGCGCGTGAGGTGTTGCAGCAGGTGGATGATGCATTATCCTTCAAGCTGTCGGCACTGATGAAGGATGGGCCGGAAGCGGAATTGACCGCGACGCAGAATGCGCAGCCGGCGATCATGGCGGCTTCGCTCGCGGCGTTCCGGGTGATGCAATCGCAAATGGGCTTCAGCCTGCCGAAGGATGCGGCGTATGTGGCGGGGCATTCGCTCGGCGAATATTCGGCGCTGACGGCGGCGGGGTCACTCACGGTCGCGGAAGCGGCGAAGCTATTGCGCGTCCGCGGCAATGCGATGCAGGCGGCGGTGCCGCCAGGGCAGGGTGGCATGGTTGCGGTCATCGGGCCGGAATTGCCCCTGGTGGAGGAGATCGTGGCCGAAGCGCGTCGGCGGAGCCCAAGCGAAGTGATCGAGATCGCCAATCATAATTCAACGAACCAGATCGTGCTTTCGGGTTCGGCGAAGGGGATGGAAATGGCGATCGAGGTCGCCAAGGAAAAAGGGGCGAAGCGGGCATTGCCGCTCGCAGTATCCGCACCATTCCATTGTTCGCTGATGGCGCCCGCCGCGTTCGTGATGGAGCAGGCACTCAGCGAGGCGAACCTCAAGGATCCAATTGTGCCGCTGGTCGCGAACGTGACCGCAGAAATGGTGGAAGATGCGGCGGCGATCAAAGGGCTGCTGGTGCAACAGGTGACCGGGATGGTGCGTTGGGTCGACAGCATCGAGCGCATGAAACAGGCGGGTGTGACGCGCCTGATCGAGATTGGTCACGGCAATGTGCTCGCAGGTCTCATCAAGCGCATCGCGCCCGAGATTGCGGTGGTGAATATCGGGACGCCTGAAGATTTGGATGCGTTTAGCAAGGCGGTTTAGTAGGCAGCAATAGCTTGGTCTATTTTAAAACCAACGGCGCGATGTATATTCTCAACGAATCCTCGCACGCTTATCTGAACTGTTTTAGGTTGGCTTTCTAGGCCTTGAAGTAATTGTTCTGGCTGTGCTGCGAGAGTAGCTATGTTTTTCTTGATATATTCTAATACATCCTGCGCTTGGGGAGCAGGCATTTTTTGTATCAGCACCCCTGCAGCGGACACGCAAGCATCCTCCATCTTTCGGCGAATATCTTTTTTGAAAGGCTGACTTTTATCTAGCCATTCAATCCATTTATCCATTAGCCTTACACTATCTGGGTAAAGCACCCTACTGCCCAAGATTGCTTTTTCATAAATTTTTGAAAGCCTTTGTGGATATGTTTCCTCTGATATTGAGCCAGGCATATGTTCATTACGCAATAGATCCATTGTTTGTGTAACTTGTACTAGTTTCAGAAAAAAATCATCGCCAAACAGAGAATTGTTACGCCAAACATCCTCGAAATGCGCCCAGCCGTTACGTAACTCACGTAGTTTCACTATGTGTGGACTGTTGTATAATCTGGGATTTGTCTGCTTACTAAAGCAGCTAGTAAGGTTAAGACCATCGAGTAGCACGTTCATTCTGAAGCGGTGAGACATCGTTGTTGCCATAAATCCAAGTTTATTGTAATCGACTCCTAATATTTTACATGCATCGGCGACTGTTGGATCAGTTTGTAGCGATACTATGTCGTTCGAGTTGCCGACACAACCTACTTTTACCATCGCATTGGATAGTCTGTTTGACCCAGGCCATCGGCTCATAATATTTACTAGATTGACTAATTTTTGGATGGTTTTCACCTAAGTCTATGTTTCCGTAATCTTTTACACGTTTTAACTCTTTAAGAATCCTATCCGTACTTTCATCACGATTCTCGTGATTAAAATGCGTGAAGATATCTCGCAACCGTTTCGGTGCGTTCCAAGGATAATTCGCTAGTAATGCCTTCACTTCTGGTTCCATGTTTTTTGCTGCTTCACCTACCAGATTTTTTGCTAATAGCGCAGCTTCCCAGAATGCATAACGAGGCATTATTAGCTCCCAATGCAAACCTTCTCCTGTGATTTTTTCGGCTAGCAAAAAAGTTTTTATGGTGTAGTGGTATTGTTTATAGCTAGGTAAAGACTTGTAGAAATCCCATAGTTTGCGGCTATCCCATAGCGCCCTATCCTCCAGAAACTCTTTCAATGTCTTTGCCATAGGACCAAATAATACAGGCACTTGGTTAAGGATTAATGACAGCTTCATGACAATTGCGTGACAATTGCCGTTCAGGTTTGTAGGAACGGGGCTTAAAAACCAACTACTTGTCATGCCAGCGAAGGCTGGCATTCAGCTTCTTGGGATTCTCGCGGCGCCGCGCGCCGCGCTGGATACCAGCCTTCGCTGGTATGACAATATAACGAGGAGACGACCATGACCCACCTATCAGGCAAACGCGCTCTTATCACCGGCGCTTCAGGCGGCATCGGCGGGGCGATTGCCAAAGCATTGGTAGCGGCGGGTGCGAGTGTCGCCATTTCGGGCACGCGGGTCGAGGCGCTGGAGGCGCTGAACGCAGAGCTGGGTGGCGTGGCGAAAGTGCTGCCATGCAATTTGACGGATGGTGCGGCGGTGGATGCTTTACCGGGGCAGGCGGAAGCCGCTTTAGGCGGTTTGGATATTCTGGTTTGTAACGCTGGTGTCACTAAAGATGGCCTCGCGATGCGGATGAAGGATGAGGATTTCACCTCGGTACTCGACATTAATCTGGTCGCGACATTCCGCCTGAATCGTGCAGTATTGAAACCCTTCATGAAGCAGCGCTCGGGGCGCATTATCAATATCGCGTCGGTGGTTGCGGTCATGGGCAACCCTGGGCAGGCGAATTATTGTGCATCGAAAGCCGGGATGATCGGGATGAGCAAATCGCTGGCGCAGGAAGTCGGCAGCCGCGGTATCACCGTGAATTGCGTGGCGCCCGGGTTCATCAAGACAGCGATGACGGACAAATTGAATGAAGAGCAGCAGAAGCGCATTACGGATAACATCCCGGCGCAGCGGTTCGGGTTGCCGGAGGATGTGGCGGCGGGTGTGGCGTTCCTCGCGTCCGAAGGCGCGAGCTATATCACCGGGCACACGCTGCATATCAATGGCGGCCTGTTGATGGTATAGCGGCGTGGCCCTTTCTTATGAAGTGCTACGCAATCGCGATTTTCGCCGCATCCTTGCGACGCGGCTCTGCGGGATTTTTGCGTTGCAAGCGCAGGCGGTCATCGTCGGTTGGCAGGTCTATAGCCTGACGAAAGACCCGTTAATGCTTGGGCTGGTGGGGTTGGTGGAGGCGGTGCCTGCTATTATCTTCGCACTTTTTGCAGGGCATATCGTCGATAAGAGCCGTCCGCATTTCATCTTCCGCAATTGTTTGCTCGTGCATTGTGTCATCTCGTTCATCGTGCTGATCGTCGCCGGAGGTTTCGCCGGGGCGAGCCGGGACATGGTATTGGTGACGTTGTTCATCGGCGTGTTCCTATCAGGGTTGACGCGCAGTTTCATCATGCCGTCCTCGTTCACGCTGCTGTCGCGGATTGTGCCGCGGGCGAATATCCCGGCGGCGCTGTCATGGATGACGAGTGGTTTCCAGCTTGCGGCCATTGGCGGCCCGGCAATCGCTGGGCTTGTCTATGGTGGGTATGGCGCATCGGTCGCGTGGTTCATGCCGTTTATTTTCTTAGCTGCTGCAACTGCGGTGGTCAGTGGCATTAGCCCTGAGCACCGTGAATTCAAGAATCAGGATAGCCGCGAACCGGCGGTGAAAAGCATCGCGGCAGGGTGGAAGTTCGTCATTGGCAATCGCGTGCTGTTGCCGATTATGATGCTCGATATGTTTGCTGTGTTGTTCGGTGGTGCAGTTGCTATCCTACCCGTGTTTGCGGACCAGGTACTGCATACGGGGTCGGAAGGGCTGGGGTTGTTGCGCGCGGCACCGGCGATCGGGTCCATTATCACTGCGCTTTATTTTGCAGTGAAGCCAATGAAGGTGATTCGTGCGACGCGCTTGCTGATGGCGGTCGCGGGTTTCGGCGTGTGCATGGTGTGTTTTGGGCTTTCCACCAGCTTTGGAGCCGCAGCATTTTTCCTCGCGCTCAGTGGTGCGTTCGACAGTGTAAGCATGGTGGTGCGCGGGACATTGATGCAGTTGCTGATTCCGGACACGATGCGCGGGCGTGTATCCGCACTCAACAGTATGTTCATTATTTCGTCGAACGAGATAGGCGCGTTCGAATCGGGTGCTGCGGCAAGTTTGCTCGGATTGATTCCGTCAATTCTCATTGGGGGAAGTATGTCGCTGCTGGTCGTTGGGTTCACGACCCTGTTCTGCGGCGATTTGCGCAGGCTGGTAGTGCATACGGATAAGAAAGAAACGGCCTAGCTCGTAGGTTTTTCTTCTGGCTTTCTTTCTGCAGCAGGGGTTGTGGATGAGGGCGCAAACAGACCCTCAAAGAAATTCGGTTTATCCTCTGCCGCAGGGCTTACATTTTGCTGCGTTTCTGGTGCAGCAATCGGTGCAGCATGTTGGGGTGCGATTGTTTCGGGTTTTGCCGGTGCCTGCCAGCTGCCGCCGAGGGCTTTTACTAACTGCACCGTGGTGATATATTGATTGCCGCGCACTTGTACTTGGGCGCGCTGGGCGGCGAGGTAGCTGCGTTGTGCGTCGAGATATTCCAAGTGACTGGTGTAACCTGCATCGAAGCGTTGCCCCGCAACTTTATTTGCGCGGGTCGCCGCGCTCAGGCCTGCATCGACCGCTTTAGTCTGTTCGCTTAAATTGCGGATGCCGCTGAGTTGGTCCTCGACCTCGCGGAAGGCAGTGAGTACGGATTCGCGATAGGTCGCGGTGGCGGCGTTGAAATCAGCTTGGGTTTGCGCTTTCGCAGCGGCGATGCGGCCACCTTCGAAGATGGGCTGGGTGATGACGGTGCCCGCAAGTGGGCCAATGGTCCAGGTGCGGTTCGACCATTTGAAGAGATCGCCCAGATCACCCGAAACGAAACCGCCGACGGCGCTCAGCGAGATATCAGGGAAGTAGCCTCCGCGGGCGACGCCGATGCGCTGGTTGGCGGCAGCGATAAGGCTTTCGGCCTGTTTGATATCCGGGCGGCGCTCGAGCAGGCTTGAGGGGATGCCTGCGGGAATGGTCGGTGGTGGCGTTGACAGATCAGCAGTCTCCACTTTCAGTTCCGATGATGGCACGCCGATCAGGGTAGCGAGGGCATGTTCGCTCACGGCGAGGTTTTGGGCGACCACTGTTGCATCGGATTTCACGGCGGCGCGATCAGTCTCGGCGGAAGAAAGAACGAGGGAATCGATCTCACCGACTTCGTGGCGTTTGCGTGTGAGCTCTAAATACTTGTCGCGGGTGGCGACGGTATCGGTGAGGATTTTATTTTCGGCGCGCAGGGCTGCGACACGGAAATAGGCTTGCACGATTTCGGTTTGTAACGCTAAGCGCGCGGCGCGGTAATTATTCTGTTCGGCTTCTGCATCTTTTTCCGCCGCTTTTACACGGGCGCGGGTCTGGCCGAAAAGGTCGAGTTCATAGGTGATGGAACCTTGCGCGGTGTAGAGGTTGTAAGGTTTAGTCGTCGGCGTAATGCCGGGCGGCAGGCTGACTTCCTGAGCGGCTGCGGATGGACGCGTGCGTTGCGGTCCAATGCCGGCAGAGATGGATGGGTAGAGATCGGCCGCGCGTGTATCGACCACGGCGCGGGCGCTGTTGACGCGTTCGCGGGCGATATCGAGCGATGGGTTATCCTTCATCGCCTGATCCATCAGCGCGTCAAGCTTGCTATCGTTGAACATGCGCCACCAGGCGAATTCCTCTATCTGAGCTTTTTCGTCGAAGCGTTTCCATTTGCCGTCGGTCGCGGGTTCGACGGTCACCGTTTCCGCGCTGGTGTCTTCTTTAAAGGCGGAAGGCGTAAACACTTCCGGTAGTTTCAAATCGGGTGCGAGGTCGCAGGCGGTGAGTGGCAGCAGCATGACGCCGAGCAATAGCATCTTTCTGCGCTTGGCCTTCCATGGCGAGCCGCTCGTGGCAGTGGTCAGCGATGAAGGCGCGTAGGGGGCAAGGCCCCTTTCAATGATATAGTCACGCATGGGGAACCCCTTGGGTGGGTGCTTTGGGTGGGAAGAACCGCACGGTGAGTGTACGTACGATCACATAGAACATCGGGGTCATTAAGAGGCCGAAACCGGTAACGCCGATCATGCCGGAGAAGACGGCGACGCCCATGTCCTTGCGCATTTCCGAGCCGGCACCGGTCGCGGTGACGAGGGGAATAACACCCATGACGAAGGCGAAGGAGGTCATCAGGATAGGTCGCAGGCGCAAGTGGGCAGCTTCGAGCGCGGCAGCGGTGATGCTGCGACCCTGATGCTCCAATTCGCGCGCGAACTCGACGATGAGGATGGCGTTCTTACAGGCTAGCCCGACGAGGACGATGAACCCGATCTGGGTAAAAATATTATTCTCGCGGCCCATGAGCCAGACGCCGAAGACGGCACCGAGTAGGCAGAGCGGCACGATGAGTATCACCGCGAGTGGCAGGCTCAGGCTTTCATATTGGGCGGCCAGGACGAGGAAAACGAACAGCACGCAAAGTGGGAAGACGAAAAGGGCGGTGTTGCCTGCCAGAATTTGCTGGTAGGTCAGCTCCGTCCATTCGTAGGTCATGCCTTTGGGCAATGTTTCATCGAGGATTTTGATGATGGCGGCTTTCGCCTGACCGGAGGAGAAGCCGGGTGCTGCATCGCCGTTCAAGTCGGCGGAGCGGAAAGCATTGTAACGTGTCGCGCGGTCGGGGCCGTAGGTCTCTTTCACATCGACCAATGAGCCGAGCGGGACCATGGTGCCGTTGCGACTGCGGACTTTCAACTGGCCGATATCTTCCTTATGCGCACGGTATGGTGCATCTGCCGACGCGTAAACGCGGAAAGTGCGGCCGAAGAGGTTGAAGTCGTTCACGTAGTAGGAGCCGAGATAAATTTGTAGCGTGTCGAAAAGGTCGGCCAGCGCGATATTCTGTTGCTTGGCATGCATGCGGTTGATGTTGATATCAAGTTGCGGCACGCCGTTCTGGAAGGAACTGAAGACACCGGCGAGGCCCGGGGTCTGGAATGCTTTTCCCTGAATCTGGCCAATGACGCCCGCGAGTGCATCGTACCCCTGATCGGTGCGATCCTGAATCTCGAGCTTGAAGCCGCCGATGGTGCCAAGGCCCATCACCGGTGGCGGCGGGAAGATAGCAACATACGCGCCCTGGATGACTCCAAATTGCTGGTTCAAGGCACCGGCGATGGCGCCGGCGGACAGGTCCCCGGTGGTGCGTTCTTCGAATGGTTTCAGCGTCACGAAGACGATGCCGCCGCTGCTGCTATTGCTAAAGCCTGCGATCGAAAGACCGGGGAAAGCGACGGAGTTGGCAACACCCGGATGCTTGAGGGCGATGTCCGACATCTGGCGGATAACGGCGTCGGTGCGTTCGAGCGAAGCGCCCGGTGGTAATTGCGCAAAGGCGACGAGGTATTGTTTATCCTGCGCGGGCACATAGCCGCCCGGTACTTGCGAGAAGCCGAGTACTGTCAATGCTAGCAGCACCAGGTAGATGGTGCCGAGTAGCTTCTTGCTATGGAACGACCATTGAACAAGACGGGCGTAACGCTCCGACGCATTGTGGAAGAAGTGGTTGAAGCGCGCAAAACCTGCAGTCTTCGGGTCGTTATTTTTCGACAGGATGAAACGAGTGGTCTGGATGAGGCCGATCGCGAGTGCAGCGATTACCGCTACTTTAAAGCCGATGGCGACGACCATCAGCACCATGCCCGGGCCGAAGAGCTTGATGGCCGCCCATTTGACGATGAGGCCGACGAGGAAGAGCACAATCGCGTAACGCCACCAGCGCGTGGCTGCGAAGATGCCGCCGAAGACGGTTTCCATTTTGCGGGTCAGCCAATCATGGGGGGCATCATGACCGCGCAGGAGAATGGCGGAGAGGGCAGGGCTTAGCGTCAGTGAATTGAACGCAGAGATGACAGTAGAAATGGCGATGGTCAGGGCAAATTGCTTATAGAACTGACCCGTCAGCCCGCTGATGAAGGCGATGGGTACGAACACGGCGCAAAGGACGAGCGCGATGGCGATGATGGGCCCGGAAACTTCGCGCATGGCCTGATAGGTCGCTTCGCGCGGCTTGAGGCCGTTCTCGATGTTACGTTCGACGTTCTCGACGACAACAATTGCGTCATCGACCACGATGCCGATTGCGAGTACCAATCCGAAGAGGCTGAGGGCGTTGATGGAGAAGCCGATCATATGCATGATCGCAAAGGTTCCGACGATGGAAATCGGCACGGCGAGGAGCGGGATGATGGAAGCGCGCCATGTCTGCAGGAAGATGATGACGACGAGCACGACGAGCAGGATGGCCTCGAAGAGCGTGTGGATCACCGCGTCGATGGATTGGTCGACGAAGCGGGTGGGGTCGTAGACGATGTCATACGTCACGCCTTCGGGGAAGTTGGCTTTCAGCTCTTCCATTGTTTTGCGGACTTTGGCGGCGAGTTCGAGCGCGTTTGAGCCTGGGGACTGGAAGATACCGATACCGACGGCGGGTTTGTTGTTGAGCAGCGAGCGCAATGAATAGCTGCTGGCACCGAGTTCGACGCGGGCGACATCCTTCAGGTGTGTCACGGCGCCTTTGTCGTCGGACTTCACGATGATGTCCTCGAACTCCTCGACGGATTTGAGGCGGCCTTGCACGTTGACGGGCAGCTCGAATGGAATCTCGGCGCCGCTGGGTTGGGAGCCGATCGTGCCGGCGGCGATCTGGATGTTCTGTTCGCGGATGGCATTGGTCACATCCGACGCGCTCAGGTTGCGGGCGGCTAGTTTGTTGGGGTTTAGCCAGACACGCATGGCGTAATCCCCGCCACCGAACACTTCCACCTGACCGACACCCGAGAGGCGGGCGAGCTGGTCCTTGACGTTGATGAGACCGTAATTGCGCAAATAGGTGATGTCATAGCGCTCATTGGGGGAGAGGAGGTGGACGACCATGATGAAGTCCGGTGAGGATTTCACGGTGGTGACGCCGAGGGCGCGCACCACATCCGGCAAGCGTGGCGTTGCCTGCGCGACACGGTTCTGCACGAGTTGTTGGGCGAGGTCGGCATTGGTGCCGAGTTTGAAGGTGACGGTGATGGTCATCGCGCCATCGGTGGTGGCCTGAGAACTCATGTAGAGCATGTTCTCGACACCGTTGATCTGTTCTTCGAGCGGGGCGGCGACGGTCTCGGCAATCACTTTAGGGTTGGCGCCGGGGTAGAAGGCGGAGACGACGACGGAAGGGGGAACGACTTCCGGATACTCGGAGATCGGCAGCAGGAACATGGAAATGGAGCCTGCGATGAATATGAAGAACGACAATACCGCCGCGAGGATCGGGCGGTCGATAAAGCGATGTGAAATATCGAGACCGGCCATGCTAGTCGGCCTTCGGTGCGTCGGTTGCTGGCGCGGCTTCGGCGGGTTTATCGGCTGCTGGTGTTTCTGCGGCAGGCGTAGGATTCAGTGATTGCAACGTGATCATGTCCACTTCGCTGCCGGCGATGGGAGTGCCGGGGCGGGCGCGTTGCAGGCCGCTGACGATGATTTGCTCGCCAGGTTTGAGGCCGCTGCTGACGACTTGCAGCCCATCGACGATGCCGCCGAGGGTGACTTCGCGGTATTCGGCTTTGCTGTCTTTATCCACGACCATGACGAATTTTTTGCTCTGGTCGGTGTTGACGGCGGTGGGGTGGATGAGGATGGCGTCGGTTTCATCCGCCGAGCCGAGGCGCACTTGCGCGTAGAGTCCGGGGACTAATGTGCCGTCCGTGTTCGGCAACAGCGCGCGGACACGGATAGTGCCGCTGCCGGGGGTGATCTGATTGTCAAAGGAATGGATAGTGGCTTTGGTGTAGGTGGCGCTATTGTTGCTGAACGCGACTTCGACCGGGATGGTTTTCAGTTTCGCGGCGGGTGTCCCTTGAATGGATTTCAGGAAGGTCTGTTCGTCGATATCGAAACTGGCATAAACAGGCGAGAGGTCGACGATGCTGGCGAGTGCTTGTGCGTTGCTTGGGTCAACGAGGTTGCCAACAGTGACTTCTGCACGGCTGATTTTACCGGTAATCGGGGCGGTGATGTGGGCGTAAGCGAGGTTGATCTCGGCAGTGCGTGCTGCAGCTTTAGCGGATTCGAGCTGGCCGTTCGCTTGTTTCAGGGCGCTTGCGCGTTGTTCATATTCACTTTGCGAAATGGCTTTGCTCTTGATGAGTTTGGTGGCGCGGGCCATGTCCTGCGCGGCGTTGGCCTGTGCGCCACTGGCGGCGACGAGCTGGCCTTTGGCGCGGGCGGCTTCAGCTTCATAGGGGCGGGTATCGATGGTGAACAGGCCTTGGCCTTTTTTTACTTCGGAGCCATCCTTGAAATGAATCGCGGTGATCTGTCCGCCGACGCGCGGGCGCACCTCGACCGAGTTCACGGCCTGCAGGATACCGGAGAAATTGCTCCATTGGGTGATGGGCTTGTTGATAACAGTGGCGATGCTGACCGGCGGGCCTGCAGGAGCTTCAGCTGCTGCTTTCCTCGCATCATCGCCTGAAGGATTGCGCCCAAACGCGACATATGCGCCTACTGCAACAATGGCCAGAATAATAAGGGGTTTGACCGGGAATCTACGCTTTGGCGATTGAAGTTGCGACACCATCATGCACTCGTGCTTTAAAGGATTTTACATCTCTATTGCGCTGCACCCTAACCCTACTTGACCGTTCAGTCAATCGTTAGTTGACTGGTCGGTCAAATTTTAGTATCTCAGTGGCATCAGCGCAGGAGATATGTGCTGCTGGAGAATTGTTTGACCAAAGCGCCCGCTATTTCAAAAACCAAGCGTAAACTGATCGATGCGGCGCATGCACTGATCTGGGCGAATTCGTATGCGCAGGTGAGTGTCGAAGATATCTGCCGTGAGGCGGGGGTGCAGAAAGGGAGTTTCTATCATTTCTTCCCGACGAAATCGGACCTTGCGGCGGCAGCACTGGAAGACCATTGGCAAGCGAACTGCGCTGATTTCGAGGCGATCTTCACCGGTGGCAGTGACCCGCGTAAGCAGCTCAAGATTTTATGTCAGGAAATTCTTGAGGAGCAGAAGGAGTCGCTGGCGACCACGGGTGTGGTCTGCGGCTGCCCGTATGCCATGCTCGGGACGCAGGTGAATGATAGTGGCCAGCAGAAGCTGCATGCGATGTCGCAACAGATGTCGGAGCGTTTTAGTGGGTACTTCGAGCAATTGCTCAAGAATGCCGCGAAGCTTGGGTACATCCCCAAAGCGGGGCTCGCCCGCACGGCGCGGGAAATGCACATCTACACGCTTGGGGCGATGTTGCAGGCGCGGCTGACCAACACGCTCGACGCAGTGGGGCCCAACTTGCATGCAGCGTTGCTGCGGTTGAGCCGGATGGACGTGCCACAGACGCAAAAAAAGCGAACAAAACACTAGCCAAACCCGCGAAAATCGCCTATTGCGGCGCACCATGGGCGCAATGCTTTGCGCCATAACCTCCTAACCTGTTGAAATGTATCATGACCAAACTTCGTAATGTCGCCATTATCGCCCACGTAGACCACGGTAAAACCACGCTGATCGATGTGATGCTGCGTCAGGCGGGCACGTTCCGCTCCAACCAGAACGTCGCCGAGCGGGTAATGGATAGCAACGACCTTGAGAAAGAGCGCGGGATTACGATTCTCGCGAAATGCACCTCGATCCAGTGGAAAGATACGCGCATCAACATCATCGATACCCCGGGCCACGCCGATTTCGGTGGTGAGGTGGAGCGTATACTAGGTATGGTTGACGGAGTACTGCTGTTGGTAGACGCGGCTGAGGGACCGATGCCGCAAACGAAATTCGTGCTGATGAAAGCATTAGCACAAGGCTTGCGCCCGATTGTCATCATCAATAAAGTCGACCGCCCGGATGCGCGGGTTGATGAAGTCTTGAACGAAGTGTTCGACCTCTTCGTCGCGCTTGATGCGAACGATGCGCAGCTTGATTTCCCGGTTCTTTATGCTTCGGGCCGCAATGGCTGGGCAGTGAAAGACCTGAATGATTCGCGCGAGCATTTGCACGCCATCATGGACGAAGTGGTACATTATGTGGAAGCGCCGGATGTCGATCCGGAAGCAACATTTGCGTTCCTCGTGACACTGATTGAATCCGATAACTTCCTCGGACGTATCCTCACCGGTAAAATCGAATCGGGTACTGCCCGGGTCGGCATGCCAGTGAAAGGTATCAGCCTGGATGGTCATGTTGTCGAGCAGGGCCGCATCACCAAACTGTTGTCGTTCGATGGTATTGAGCGCAATCCAGTCGATATAGCGGAAGCAGGTGCGATTGTATCCATCGCGGGTCTGAGTGAAACGACGGTAGCCGATACGGTCGGGGCGATCGAACTGCAATCGCCGCTGAAAGCGACGCCGATCGATCCGCCAACGATGGCAATCACCATTGCGGTAAATGATTCTCCGCTTGCAGGGACGGAAGGTACGAAAGTGACCAGCCGCATGATCCGTGACCGGTTAATGAAAGAGGCCGAGACCAACGTTGCTATTCGTGTAAAGGAAACCGAAACGGCGGATGCGTTCGAAGTAGGTGGTCGCGGGGAATTGCAACTGGGCGTTCTCATCGAGACGATGCGCCGTGAAGGGTTCGAGCTTTCGGTGTCGCGCCCGCGCGTGCTGTTCCGCACTGATGATGAAGGTAACCGCGAAGAGCCGATGGAAGAAGTACAAGTAGATGTCGACGAGGCCTATTCGGGTGTCGTGGTTGAGAAGCTGAGCATGCGTAAAGGGAACATGACGGAGATGCGCCCATCCTCGGGCGGCAAGCTACGCATGAAGTTCCTCATCCCGTCGCGCGGGATGATCGGGTATCAGGGCGAATTTATGACCGACACGCGTGGTTCGGGTGTGTTGAGCCGCATTTTCAGCGGCTATGCGCCGTATAAGGGTGATATCCCGGGCCGTCGTAATGGTGTGCTTATTTCGAACGCGACCGGAGTCGCTGTAGAATATGCGCTGTGGGGCCTTGAAGAGCGTGGCTTCCTGATCATCCCCCATGGTGTGCGTATTTATGAGGGAATGATCATCGGCCAGCACAGCCGTGATAATGACCTTGAGGTGAACGCGCTGAAGGCGAAGCAGCTGACCAATATCCGCACCACATCGAAAGATGAAGCGGTGAAGCTGACCCCGCCGCGCGTGCCAACGCTGGAGCAGGCCATCGCGTATATCGAGGAAGATGAGCTGATCGAAGTGACCCCGAAGAACATCCGTTTGCGCAAGCGGTTCCTTGATCCGAACCTGCGCAAGCGCATGGAAAAAGCGAAGAGCGCTTAATCCTTTGGCCATTGGGAATGGACGGGATCGGATTATATGTGGAGTTCGGGCCGCTTGGTTGAATCACGTCCAGGTTATGTGTGGGTGCCGGATCGCTGGGATCATTTCCGAATGGCTGGCGCTTCAATCGCGGGCATTACAAAGCGTGGCACAATCCACGCCCCGTGGTTGTGAACCGGGTGGTCTACAAGGATCGTGACCACCATGATAAGGGCAGCCATAAAGGCCATGACCGGCGTGATCGCGGGGGCGACCGTCACTAACTCACACTTATTGTTTTGCCACCGCCGCGGCCTGAACGCGCAGTTCTGGTACGGCGGTGGATTCCAATAGCTGGCCGGTGAGTAGCGAACCCATCGCATAAAGATGCGGGTACAATGCGCCCCATGCACGGTATTGTATATCCACTGCAATACCGAGGCCGGTGGCGTGTGGCTCGACAAACCCATTCGCAGCGAGCTGTTTCAGCAATGTGTTGTTGCTGCGGGCGAGGTTGAGTTCGAGCCCGGTGCAATTGATGATGCGTGACGGGTTGAAGGCTTCATTGTTTGCAATGATAGTGACTGTATCGCTTTGCAGTGTTGAATCCAGTTTTTTGCATGCGATAATGCGTACGGTGCCTGCAGCAATTTCGCTTTGAATGCGTTCGGCAATTTCAGGGGCCATGCGATGGCGATGGTTATTCCACCGCGATAGCAGTCGTGCGATAAATTTCTGTTGTTGATAGGTGCTGAGGCGCTGCCATAGCGTCTGGGTGTAGGAGCGCAAGGCATCGACGGTGCTTCGCCAGTCACCCGTGGCAGCGATTTTTTTGCGCAGCAAACGTAGTAACTTGGACAAGGATTTTTTTTCGAGTTCGTCAGCATTGAAACTGCAGATTGCGGTGGGCGCAGCATGAACCTGCGGTAATGCACCGCTACGCGACGTAGCGATGATGGCACCAGTATACCCGGCGCGGCGCAATGAAAGTACCATATCGATAGCGGTGAGGCCGGTGCCGATGAGCAGCACAGGGGATAACCAGCCAGAAGCATCCTTAAACGCATCCGGCGCCCATGGGTTCTGAACGATGGTAGGGGACTTGATTTCCGGCAAAACCGGTTTCATCTCGTGCCCGGTGGCGAGGATGATAGTATCCACTGCGATGGCATCGCCGCGTTCAGTGAGGATGGCTTTATCCGGCTGGATAGCGGTGGCGCGGCTCGGCACGAGTTTCAGCTCGATCTGTTTTTCTGCGGCGAGCCTTTGCGTATCGCGCCAGATCGACTGGAGGTAGTTGCCATAGATCTTGCGGGGGACGAAATCATCCGGGGTGTAATGACGGGTTGTTTCGTTGCGCGATAGCCAGTTCACAAAATTATCCGGCGCATCCGCGAAGGCGCTCATATTGTCGGAGCGGACGTTGAGGAGATGATCGGGGTTGGTGGTGCTGTAGGCGGTGCCGAATCCGGCGCTGCTGTCATCAATGATATAGATAGTCAGCGGTGCTTTGGCCTCGCGCACGAGGTTAACCGTTGCCATCAAGCCTGAGAATCCAAATCCGATGACGGCGATACGCATTAGACACTGTAATCAGCGTCGATCGCGTCGCGCCGTGATTTGGGGATGCGCGATTTCATGATGCGGTAGACGATCTCGATCTGGTCACTGGCGGCGCGGGTGAGCAGGAAGGGGAAGAGGCCGTGGATCATCAGCACGATGGTGGTGTAAAGAAAGCGCGCTGAGAGTTTGACAGTGAACCAGAGATGCTGCGGGTAGGTCTCACCAGTGTCGTGCGGGTGTTCGGTAAAGGCGCGGTTCAGCTCGGCGGTAAGTTCGCGGGCCTTGGTGCGGTGTTCCTCACGCGTCACCCAGGCGACGCATTGCTTCCATTTCTCGCGGTACGCTATGGCCATGCCACTCTCCCTCGTTCACCGCGATGTAATGTGGTTTTGATGTTTTAGCAAGTCTGTGCAGCTGCAAAAAAGGATGTTTAATGCGGCTATGCTTATCAACGGGTTAAACTTTTCTCTAGCCAAGTCTGTTTTGGGTATGGTAAAGCCCGGGTTCGTCCCCGAGGTGGCAGGGAAAAACCAAGAACGACGCCACCTTGCATGATTCACTAAACCAAGAGGTTACCATGTCTGATACTGCTGCACGCGTAAAAAAGATCGTCGTTGAACATCTGGGCGTCGAGGAAGCAAAAGTTACCCCGGAAGCCAACTTTATCGATGATCTGGGCGCAGATTCGCTCGACACGGTGGAACTGGTGATGGCGTTCGAAGAAGAATTCGGCGTCGAGATCCCGGATGAGGCGGCGGAGAAGATCCAGACCGTTTCGAACGCAATCGAATTCATCGAAAAGAACGCAGCGTAAGCTGTTTTTTTGAAATAACGAATTGAACGAAGCAATCCACTTTTTCAGTAAAGTTGGGTTGCTTCGTGTTTTAAGGGAGTATTTATGACACGCCGCGTTGTGGTTACGGGTATGGGTCTGGTCACACCACTCGGTACGGGGGTGGAGCATGTGTGGAAGCGCCTGATTGCGGGTGAATCCGGCATCAGCAGCATCACAAAGTTCGATACGTCGGACCTCAAGACAAAGATCGCCGGCCAAGTACCGCGTGGCGATGGCCCGGGTGAGTTCAACGCTGACAATTATATCGAGCCGAAGGAGCAGAAAAAGATGGATGATTTCATCCATTTTGCGATGGCGGCGGCGGATGAGGCGATCAAGCAATCGGGCATCGATCTATCAACCGAAGAGAAACGCGTGCGCGCGGGTGTAATGATCGGCTCCGGTATCGGCGGCTTGCAAGCTATCGAAGAAACGGTGTTGATGATGAAGGAGCGTGGCCCAAGCCGTGTGTCGCCATTCTTCATCCCGGCGTGCCTGATTAATCTTACTTCGGGGCAGGTCTCCATCAAACATGGCTTAAAAGGCCCGAACCATTCAGTGGTGACGGCGTGCTCGACAGGGGCGCATGCCATCGGCGATGCGGCGCGGATGATTCAGTACGGTTCGGCGGATGTGATGGTGGCGGGTTCGGCGGAAGCTGCGATTTGCCGTATCGGTATTGCCGGGTTTGCTGCAGCACGGGCATTGAGCAACAGCTATAATGAGACACCTACCAACGCATCGCGCCCATGGGATACGGGCCGTGACGGGTTCGTGATGGGTGAGGGTGCCGGTGTGGTGGTGCTGGAAGAATACGAGCATGCGAAGGCGCGCGGTGCGAACATCCTTGCTGAGTTCGGCGGCTATGGTCTTTCGGGCGATGCGTATCACATCACGAGCCCGGCGGATGATGGGGATGGTGGATACCGTTCGATGCAGATGGCGCTTGCCGATGCGAAGCTGAAGCCGAGTGATATCGGCTATGTCAATGCACATGGCACGAGTACGCCCAAGGGCGATGAAATCGAAGCTGCTGCGGTGCGCCGACTGTTCGACGGGACGGATGTTTCGATGTCCTCCACGAAATCGGCGATCGGGCATTTACTCGGCGGTGCGGGTTCGGTCGAAGGGATTTTCGCGTGCCTTGCGATGATGCATGGTGTGCTGCCACCGACGCTCAACCTTGAAACGCCATCGCAATCCGTGGCGGGGATGGATCTTGTGCCGTTGATCGCGAAGAAGAAAGAGGTGCATGCAGTGCTCTCCAACAGCTTTGGTTTCGGTGGGACGAACGCGAGCCTGGTGTTCAAGAAAGCCAGTTAGGTCAACGTGCGGCTAACGGGTGAATAGAAGAATGTCGCCCTCTATATCGGCAAATGTGTGACCGGGTTCGCGGGGCTGATGCTGTTCGGTGAGAGCCTTGGCATTCCGGATATGAGCTGGGTCGTCATCTCGATGTTGCTGGTGCTTACGCCCGATAGTGGTGAAGTGATTTCACTGACCATTGTGCGTAAAAATCGAACCTTGTGGCAAGTGTCGTCAGCGTTCTTTTCCTGTTGCTATGCCCGAGTGTCATCGGCGCCATCTGCTTGTCGATCACGGTTACGATCATCATTTGTTACCTGCTCAACCTAATGGCGGGGAGTCGCGCAGCACTCGCGGCAGTCGTTATCATCTCGTTGCACCCGGCGGGCATTCATCTGTGGAGCACGGCGGCGGAGCGGGTGCTGGCGGTGGTGGCGGGCTGTGTGGTAGCGCTGCTGCTGACATTCGTTTTTCATCGCACGCTGCCGTTGCACGGCATTGCCACAGCGGACAAGCATAACGAATAATTTTAGTGGATGGTCGGTGCTTTCAGTAGCGCTGGATGGTTGAGTGCGTATAGTCGGTGCATGCGTAAACTCATGTATCTTTTGTTCGGTCTGGCTATTCTGGCGATGATGCCGGTGGTGCTGAGCGTGTATCTCTACAAGACCACAAATAGTACGACCGAGAAAATGGTATTCATCGAACCCAAGACCGGGGTACGGGAGTTGATCGCGCAGCTGCATGCAGAAGGATTGGTGCCGTCGCCGATGCTGACATTGATCCCGGTCATCATGACGGCGGATTACCATTTGCTGAAGGCGGGGGAGTATGAATTCCCGGCGGGAAGTACGCCAGCGCAGGTGATCGACCAGATTATCCGTGGCGAGGTTGTCATCCATAAGGTGACGATTCCTGACGGATGGGATGTGTGGCAAGTTAAGGCGGCGCTGATGGCGGAGCAATTATTGACGGGTGAGTTACCCGTGATCGCGGAAGGGTCACTGCTACCGGATACGATTCATTTCTCGCGCGGGGAGGCGCGCAGTTCCGTCATCGCGCGCATGCAGAAGGCGCAGAGTGAACTGATGGAGAAACTTTGGGCGAACCATGCGGCGGATCTTCCTTATCAGTCCCCCGCGCAAGCGTTGGTGCTGGCTTCCATTGTCGAGAAGGAAACAGGCATTGGTGGGGAGCGTGGAAAAGTGGCGGGGGTGTTCGTCAACCGGTTGCGTCTTGGCATGCCGCTGCAGTCCGACCCGACGGTGGTGTATGGCATCGAACTTCGCAATGGGGGCATGCCGATGGGGCGGGCGCTGAGCAAGCTCGACCTCAAGACGGATACGGCACATAATACTTACACGCGCGCTGGATTGCCACCGACGCCCATTTGCAATCCTGGGCGTGCGGCGATCGAGGCAGTGTTGAATCCGACACCAACCGATGCCCTATATTTTGTCGCGACCGGCAATGGCGGACATAATTTTTCGGCCACGCTTGGTGAGCATGAGCGGTTCGTGGACCAATATCGTGCTGTGTTAAAGGATGCGCAGAAGCGTTAATCTTTTTTCTTCAAATCCAAACTCACCGAATTAATGCAATACCGTAATCCTGTCTCGGTCGGGCCGTCGGGGAAGACATGGCCGAGATGGGCGTCGCATTTGCTGCAGGTGATCTCGGTGCGCACCATGCCGTGGCTATGGTCCTGGTGTTCGGCGACGGCAAGTTTATCCATTGGGGCATCGAAACTGGGCCAGCCGCAGCCGGAATGGAACTTATGGTCGCTGGTAAAAAGCGTATTTCCACAGCAGGCGCATGTATAGATGCCTTTACTCTCCTCGTCAGTGTATTTCCCAGTGAAAGGCCGCTCGGTTCCTTTTTCCCGGGCGACCCGGTAGAGGTCGGGGGACAGTGTATCGGCCCATTCTTTATTTGATTTCAATGCTTTGTCAGTCATTTATACCCTCCCGCCACATCTGTGGCAAAATTACAACTACCGCGCTTTCTCTGCGGGCTACGGGGGGGTGCTGGCACAGAGTGTTTGCATCTTAACCCGTGATTCGCCAGATATAGTCCCGATGCATCGCCTCTGCAACCCGCAGACGCGATGTAGCGGTTCACATTACATAGCTTAAGGACATCATCATGAAAGCTCTTAAAACATCGACGATTCTGGCAGCTGCAAGCGTGCTGCTCATGGCAGCATCGGCAAGCGCAGGTACCATTTTCAAAGACACCGTCCGTACGGCTGCAGGCCCATCGGCTGTTACTAAATTCGGCGACTGCGTTCTCACCAAGTGGGATTCGACCAGCGGCGAGTGCAAAGGCATCACCGGCGAAATGCGCACGGTTTACTTCAACTTCAATAGCTCGGCGCTGACGCCTGCTGCGAAGACGAAGCTGAACGCTCTTGCGAAAGCGCTCAAGTCGGACAAAGTATCGTCGGTTAAAATTGTTGGGTACGCTGACCAGGTCGGCACCGATGGCTACAACCTGCGCCTCAGCCAGAAACGTGCGAACGCCGTTGCTGCTTACCTGCGTGGTAAAGGCCTGAAGGTTGTCGGTAACTCGGAAGTACGTGGCCTCGGTGAGACTGCGTCACAATCCCAGTGCGAAGGCACCAAAGGTAAAGCGCTCCACGCTTGCCTGTGGCGCGACCGCCGCGTTGAGATCGAAGTCGTTAACTAAGCGACTTCTTCCAACATACGGAAATGAAGGGGCGGCCAATCGGTCGCCCCTTTTTTGTTCCATTTGCCCACTCTCCACTTTCATAGAATTTCTTGGGTAATCTGGTATGGTTTGATGCGTAAACTCGCGTATAGTAAAGCACCGCCCGTTTCGTCGTGGTTTCACGCTGGTCGAGCTATTGATCGTACTGTGTAACCCGACATCCAACCCCGCGGAAATACTCCATGACTTTCCTCCTTGGTTTATGATACGATAACGCCATAGAATGCCC
>JBMOIY010000002.1:0-53849 GCA_049317085.1 Rickettsiales bacterium
TGCCATAGCATAACGCTACATATATGTCATGCTATTTAGTTGCTTTGGTATTACAGCAGGAAATTACCATTACGCCCGGTGACAGCGACCGCTATGGTCGTGCCCAAATCACCAGCGATTTGCAGCAAAAAATGCTCCGCGATGGAGCGGTCATCATCTACACCACCACTAGCGACATCCCCCCAAACTGGCGACAAGCCGAAGCCACCGCACGCAGCATCAAAGCAGGCATCTGGAGCGATACGAACTTCCTTCTCACCCCCGAAAATGCTGCGCAGCATAACGGCGAATTTCATGTCATCGAAGGCGCCATCAGCCACATCTGTGACAGCAAGAAAGCTACCTACCTCAACTTCGGCGAGGACTGGCATTCCGATTTCTTCATGACCATCCCCGCCAAACTACGCCGCAGCATGAAAGCACGACTGGCGCAATACAAGCTGGCGACCGCATCCACATCCGCGGTGGCATCCATGAAGAAAATGGCCCGATGATTACGTTAACGAACGCCCAAAACCTTGAGAAATTGTAATGCAGCACCGCAACCAAAGCCCTACCATCAACTACATCACCCGCACCTTCGTGTGCGAGCCAGCCTACATCGCAGCGAGCCGCGCCGAAGGCGAACTACGCCGCCCCGGCATGCAAGTCTCCTCCTTTGAAGGCCATTTGCTGCAATGGCTGGTGCGCATCAGCGGCGCAACAAATATTCTCGAGATCGGCACCTTCATGGCCACCTCCACCATGTGGATGGCGGGGGGCTTGCCCGCAGGTGGACACATCACCAGTCTTGAATTCGACGCCAGCCACGCCGCCGCTGCGACTAACCATGTTGCAGCATCACCGCACGAATCCATCATTAAAATCATCCATACCAACGCCCATGAATGGATCGCTACAGCGCCCGAAAAGCCTCACTTCGACTTGGTCTTCATCGATGCCGAAAAAACCGGCTACATGAAATACCTCGATGCGATACTCCCCCGCCTCACCCCGTGCGGTTGGATCATCGGCGACAATAGTTTATTGTTCGGTGCCTTGGCAGGCGAGGGCGGTGACCAAGTCTCCGCCGCCGCAAAAACATCCATGGAGCGCTTTAATGAAACGCTAGCTGACAGCACAAAATTCGAATCGATTCTATTGCCGACGGCTGAAGGCCTGACTGTCGCTAGGCGGCGCTAGCCGACTCTTGCGACATTTCCACTTTCCATCCACCACCCGGCTGCTGCTTCACATATTGTAACGCAAATCCGAGCGCCTTATAATGCGTCCAGCGCGCTCGTGCCGCCGTCACCTCCGCCGCATCATTCCCATCGAATACATCAAGCAGCTTCGAATATTCCGCGACTGACGCAGGCAACGACCCATCAAGTACACAAAGGATTCCCGCATTATTCGGGTTCTCATCACTCAGCGTGAGATAGATTGGTTGGCTGTCCGCATGCCCATCCCGTGCGCCACCGTGCGGCAGAAAACTCGCCGCATCATTACTCCACAGCGCATCGCTCATCGTTTTCAGCATCGCATCCGAACTCGCAATCATCACCGCCCGCACACCACTGCTAAGGGCTTTCTCCATCAGCTTCGGCACCGCGCGTTCCCGCGAAGTTGAGAGCAAATGGTAGAACTGAATCGTGGTAGTCATCATCTCTCCATTTAGCCGTGCATAGCCTTCCAAGGCGAGCCCGAAGGGCAAGGGGTCAGCGAAGCGTAGGGGGCAAGCACCCCTTCAATCTACGCTTAATACTAACCTTCATAATTATTCTCAATCCAATCGTTCAACAGGCGCACACCCCAGCCCACGGCGCCTTTCGGAGCGAGCACGGTGTTCTGCTTATTCTGCCATGCAACACCCGCGATATCAAGATGTACCCATGGCACATCGTTCACGAAGCGCTGCAGGAAATGCGCTGCCGTGGTGGAGCCCGCCTCGCGCCCTTCGCCCACGTTCTGCATATCCGCGATATCGCAGTTGATCATCTTGTCGTATTCCGGCCCGAGTGGCATCCGCCACACTTTCTCGCCCGTGCGTACGGCCGATTTCGCAAGTTGGTCGGCCAGTTTGTCGCTATTGGAGAACAGGCCTGCCCGGTGCGAACCAAGGCTGACAATAATCGCGCCTGTCAGTGTCGCTAGGTCCACGATGCATTGCGGTTTAAAGCGCCCCTGTGTATACCACAGCGCATCGGCCAGCACGAGGCGGCCTTCCGCATCCGTGTTGATGACCTCAATCGTCTGGCCGGACATCGAGGTGACGACATCCCCCGGCCGCTGCGCATTGCCATCGGGCATGTTCTCGACCAGACCAACCACGCCGACCACATTCACCTTCGCCTTGCGTGCTGCAAGTGCGCGAATAGTGCCGATGGTGGTGGCGCTGCCGCCCATGTCCCACTTCATTTCTTCCATGCCGTTCGCGGGTTTGATGCTGATACCGCCCGTGTCGAACGTCACCCCTTTGCCGACGATTGCAACTGGCTTCTGCCCCTTTTTGCCACCGTTCCATTGCATGATGACAAGCTGCGATTCACGCACCGAGCCTTGGCCCACGCCAAGCAACGCACCCATGCCGAGTTTTTTCATTTGCGCCTCACCCAGCACTTCTACTTTCACGCCGAGCTTCGAGAGCTTTTTCGCTTCTGCCGCCAGCGTTGCCGGGTAAATGACGTTGGCAGGTTCCGTCACGATGTCACGCGTGAAGCTTACGGCCTCTGCAATTGCGGCGAGCGGAGTATACAGCGATTTCGCCTTGTCGAGCAACGGGGTGATAACGCTCACCGTTTTCAGTTTTGGCTTGTCCTCAGGTTTGATTTTCGTGCGGTATTTATCAAAATGATAAGCTCGCAACCGCGCTCCGTAAGCCGCGTTTGCCGCAAGCGCCGCCGCATCCATTTTGGCAGCTTTCGGCAGGGCAGGGGCAATATCTAGATGGGTAACTTTAGCTGCAAGTGCCGCCGCCAGGGCCACCGCGCCGGATTCCTGAACTGTCAGCGCCGTCACTTCTGCCAATTTACCGACCCCGATCACGAGAAGGTGCGACGGCACCTTGTTCGGGTTCAGCAAGGTGAGCGTTTCACCTTTGTTGCCCGCAAATTGCGCCGCAGCAATGGATTGGCTGACATAAACAGCCGAATTCCCGAGCGCGTCCTTGGCCGAAACCGCGAGGTCTTCACCTACGAAAACGGCGGTTGCGCTAGCATTTTTGCCAGCAGTAGGAAGGCTGGCGCTGAAATGAATGCTGATCATAGGGAACCCTCGAATTGGAGTGAAAAAACATTGTGATAATGAGATATAGCAAAGTTGCGTCGCGATGCAAGGCAGCCTATAAGATTTTCATGCGTCAATACGAGCGGTATCTTTTCATGCATTTATTGTGGCCAACGGTGATCGTCACCGCGAGCCTCACTGCCATCGTTTGGCTGACGCAGATTCTCAAATTCCTCGATTTCATGCTCAAGCGCGGCCTGTCATTCGGGGACTTCATGTACCTCTCCGGGCTGATGCTGCCGTCCCTGCTGTTCATGCTGGTGCCCATCGCCCTGTGCATCGGCGTCATCTACACCTACAACCGGCTGATGGTGGAGAGTGAACTCATTGTGCTCAATGCAGTTGGGGTAAGCAAATGGCAGTTGGCCAAGCCAGCGATCATGATGGGCCTCGCTTGCATGGTATTGTGTTTCTTGATCTCGCTCTACATCCTGCCCCTCGCCAACAGCAAATTCCAGGACATCCGTACGTTTTTCCGCGATAAATACGCCTCCGTACTCCTGGAAGAAGAGGTATTCAACAATCCTATCGACGGCGTCACCGTCTATGTCCGCGCCCGCGACAATGATAATAACTTGTCGGGCATCCTGATGCATGACAGCCGCAACGAGAGTGAGACCATCACCATGATCGCCGACACGGGGCGTATGGAGCAGACCCCCGCCGGCCCACGTTTCTATCTTTACCACGGCATGCGCCAGCAATGGAAGGAGGGCCGCGTCAGCTGGCTTGCCTTTGACAATTACGCCATCGACATCGCATTTTATGGGCAGGACGTGACCCGTAGTCGCAACGCAGATGAGCGCACCATCGGCGAGCTGTTTAACCGCGAAGGCCTGACCGAAAAACAATCCGCTGCCTACCGTGCCGAGGCCCACCAGCGCCTCACCTGGCCGTTGCTGGCGTTAAGCCTGCCAGTCTTTGCCCTCGCTATGTTGTTCAGCAGCGAATTCAATCGCCGCGGACAGCTGAAACGCATGCTTCTCTCGACCGCTGGTATGGTCGTCATCATGCTGCTTTACTTCACCTGCCGCAGCGCCAGTTTGAAACATGGTTGGATGACGGCGGGTCTCTATGTCATCGTGCTCGGCGTGCTGGCAGGCAGCAGCTATCTGCTGCTGAGCGCCCGCGTCATTACCCTCCGCCGTAAACAGGTGTTTGCACCAATCGCGGGGGAAGCATGATCCGCTTACCGCTCACCTTATCGCTTTACATCGGCCGCCATTTCCTCTGGTCCATCCTTGCGACCATTGGCGTCGTGCTTGTCATTGTCGGGTTGATGGAGCTGCTCGAGTTGATGCGCCGCTCAGCAGAAGCGTTACGGCCCGTTCCCTTCGCCACCATTATCGAGATGATGTTGCTGAAATTGCCTACGACCGCAGAAAAGGTCTATCCCTTCGCCATCATGATCGGTGCAATGATTACCCTCGCGCGCCTCACCCGCAGCAGCGAGCTGGTGGTTACCCGCGCCGCTGGCGTCTCGGTATGGCAGTTCCTGCTGCCGGGCGTCATGGTCGTGGTCGTACTCGGCACGATACTGGTGTCACTTATCAATCCTGTCGCTGCATACACGATCTCGCGCTTCGAACGACTTGAGGGCAAATATATCACCAACAAACCCAGCCTGCTTTCCATTTCCCCTTCCGGCCTGTGGTTGCGCCAGAGCGGTAAGCAGAATATTCCTTTCGTAAAGACAATGGCGCGCGAATATATCCTTCATGCCGTGCGCATGAACCAGACCAGCTATTCGCTCGAGAACGTCACCATCCAGATGTTCGATGCGCAGGAGCGTTTCGTCGGCCGCGTTGATGCACCACAGGCGCGTCTGGCCAAAGGGGAGTGGATAGTTGATAACGCTACACTCAGCGCACCTGGCATGCTTCCCATCACCCAAACGGAATACCGCATGCCGACCCAGCTCACCCTGAACCAGATCCAGGACAGCTTCTCCGCACCCGAGACTTTCTCCTTCTGGCAATTGCCCGGCTTCATCTCCGTGCTTGAGAAGGCAGGCTTCTCCGCCCTTCAGCATCGGCTGCACTTCCATAGTCTGATGTCATTGCCCCTATTACTCGCAGGCATGCTAATGCTCGCTGCGGTATTCTCCATGCGTCCGCCGCGCCGTGGCCGTACGGGTATGCTCATCGTCATCGGCCTCGCTTCCGGCTTCGTACTCTATTTCATGACCAACATCATTTATGCCCTCGGTGCGACAGGTGACCTGCCCATTGCACTGGCCGCCTGGGCGCCAAGCCTCATCGTCGTCATGGTGGCCAGTGCGGCATTACTTCATCTGGAGGACGGTTAGCGGTATGCTGCGACGGGGGAAACAATGGTGGGTG
Source organism: Rickettsiales bacterium (assembly GCA_049317085.1). Lineage (GTDB taxonomy): Bacteria > Pseudomonadota > Alphaproteobacteria > Rickettsiales > UBA3002 > QFOX01. The sequence goes on from JBMOIY010000002.1 coordinate 5,610, forward strand.
GTGGTGACGCTGTTGGCGCCCTGCATGGCGCTCGCCGCCCGCAACGATTCCGGCCTGTACCTCACCCCGGTAGAAGCAATGCCGGGCACCAGCCTCAGCATCACGAAACAGGAACCGGGCTCGCCCGTCACCATGAGCGCCGACGAAATGGGCATGGATGAAGACCACGGCATCGTCATCGCCCGTGGTCATGTTGAGGTGATGCAGGGCGATTCCATCCTCACCGCCGACCAGATCACCTACTACCAGAAGACCAACCTCGTCGTCGCCGAAGGCAATGTCAGCATGCTGCAACCCACCGGCGATGTATATTTTGCTGAGAAGGCCGAACTCAAAGACACCATGAAGCAAGGTGTCATCCATAACTTCAAGGCACGTCTTGCCGATAATTCTATCCTCGTCGCCAACAGAGCGGTGAAGGTGAACTCCAGCGTTACCGAACTTAAAAAAGCGTCTTACACGCCGTGTAACCTCTGCGAAGGCGTTGCACCTTTCTGGCAGATGGATGCTGGCAGCGCCCGCATCGATAATGCCGAGGAACGCGTCACTTATCGTGACGCTTACATGGAGATGTTCGGCATACCCTTCCTCTACACACCGTATCTCTCGCACCCCACACCGGATGCGTCGGGCAAAAGTGGTTTAGGTACCCCATCCTACAGCACCAATCCCTATTTCGGATCCATCGTCAAAGTCCCTTATTACTGGCGTATCAATGAAAGTCAGGATGTCATGCTCACCCCATGGGTGACAACAAGTGAAGGCCCGTTGCTGCAATGGGATTACCGCCAGTTAACTAATGCGGGTAACTACCATGTCCAGGGCTCGGCAACCTTCCCGAAAAAAATCGACGATTCGGGCAACAAAATAAGTGGCAATGAATTCCGCGGCCATATCTTCGCACAAGGCGACGAGACCGTTGGCGACCATTCCCATATCGGTTTTGATATCCAGCGCGCCAGCGACGATACCTACCTGCGCCGCTACGGGTTTGACAGCCAACAAGCACTCTTCTCGCGTGCCTATTATGAACATGCCGTAGGCCGCAATTTCGCCTTGGCCGAAGGGCTGAGTATCCAGGGCTTGCGCAGCACCGACAACCAGCGCACTACCCCACTCGTGCTGCCTATACTGCAAGGCTATTATGAAACACCTGCTTACGAATCCGGTATCAAACTCCACGTCTCTGGTGATGCACAAATGCTTTCACGCAGCCTCGGGGTCGACCAGCAGCGTATTTCCATCACCCCCGGGGCCACACTGCCGATAATAACGGATGGTGGGCAGATATTCACCACTACGGTGAACCTGCGGCAGGACATCTATAATGCGAATGACGTCACCCTGACCAACGGCAACAGCTACGACGGCACCACCACCCGCACCCTGCCGCTGGCCGCGCTCGAATGGCGTTTCCCCCTCATCAACACACTCGAAATCGGCACCCTGTTGGTGGAGCCAGTGGTGCTCGGTGTTTTGCAGGCCAATGGCGGCAATCCCGATACCATCAGTAACGAAGACAGCCGCCTGATTGAATTGAGCGATACCAACCTGTTCAGCCTCAACCGTATGCCTGGCCTTGACCTTGTCGATAGCGGCTCGCGTGTTGCCTATGGCTTGCGCAGTCATTATTACGATACGAGCGGTATCGGACTCGATGGGATGCTCGGCCAGAACTACAACTTCAACAGCGACACGCCATACCCGAATTCTACCCGCGCCGGCGAACAATTTTCCGACTTTATCGGTCGTATCGCTGCGAACTATATGCCAGTATCGCTGAGTTACCGTTTTGCCCTCGACAAGGAGGAGGCGTCCCTCAACCGCAGCGAATTCGGGCTTAGTTTCAGCGAACCCTGGCTGGCCTTTTCCGGCACCTACCGTGCGCTCAAGAACAACCAGTATATCGACGACAGTCGCGAGGCTATCCTGAGCGCCAGTCTGCCCTTAAGCGATGAGTGGAGTATCTACGGCAATGGCCGCCGCGACCTCGAACTCGACCAGATGGTCACGGCCAATGGCGGAATCATTTACAAGAATGAATGTTTCAATGTAATGTTCGATACGTTGCGTGTGTACACGCGTGACCGCGACATTGAACCGACAACAGAATTCACCTTCCGCGTCGGCTTCAAAAACCTCGGAGAATTCGGTGGAAAATAACATGATGCAGAGAATTTCACGCAGCGTTGCTGCACTCATCCTTGGCTTTTGTCTCACCACAATTGCTCACGCTGCGCAAGTCAACATCGCTGCTGTGGTCGACGACAACGTCATCACCACGACCGATATCAGCGAACGCCGTGACCTCATCATGGCAACGGCAGGCATCCCGAACACTGTCGAGAACCAGCAGAAGATCACCCCACGCGTTGTGCAGGCGCTTATCGATGAAACACTGCAGATGCAGGAAGCCAAACGCCAGTCACTTGTGGTGAGCGATGCGGATTTGAACAAAGCGCTCGACGCCATGGGCACCCGTGGCGACAGCGGCGAAACCATCCGTGATTTCATCCGCAAGAACGGCCTTTCCCAGCGCTCGCTCGAGAACCAGATCCGCGCGCAACTGGCGTGGGGCAAGGTCGTCCAGCGCAAACTGCGCCGCAACGTCACCATCGCACAGGACGAAGTGTTGCGAGCGCAGAAAGCCGCCTCTACCGCTCCTGGCGATGAGGAATATCGCGTGCAGGCGATTGAGATCGCCATCAACGGCAAGCCCGATAATGCTGCAAAACTCGCCCAGGATATTGCACTGCAATTGAAAGCCGGTACAGAGATGCCAAGCATCGCCACCCGCTACATCAAGCAACCGGAACTCCGCTACAGCGCCCCAGTCTGGGTGCCAGAAAAGAACCTGCCGCCGGTTCTGCAGCAGGCCATGCGTACCTTGAAAACCAATGAAGTAACGCCACCACTGCGCAGTGATACGTTAATACAAATTATCCAGTTGCTCGATCGCAAGACCTCCCCAAAACTTGCCGACACCACGGAATACGCCATTAAGCAACTCGCGATCGAAGTGCCGAAACAGCGTGATAAAGGCTCCCTCGCCAAATTGACCGCCGTGGCCGCTTCCCTGCAAGCCAACCCAGGTGATTGCATGAGCGAGACTATCCCGAAAGTTGACCTGCCCGTCGAAGTGAAATTCGCCCGCGCCCGCCTTGGTACCATGTCGCCTCAGCAACGTTCGCTCGTCTCACATCTGGAAGTCGGCGACATCAGCGATCCGCTGATGGGACCGGATGCCTTGCGCCTCATCATGGTCTGCGAAAAGACCGAAGCCTCCTCCGGCAGCCTGCCGGATGCCGAAACCATTCGCCAGCAGCTCTTCGCCGACAAGATGGAACTCGAGGCCCAGAAGCATCTGCGCAACCTGCGCCGCGATGCCTTCATCGACATCAAAGGCGCGAACTAGTGCCCGTTGAACTACGGCCACTGCGTGAGGTTATCGAGTCGCACGGCCTGTGGGCTAAAAAATCCCTCGGCCAGCATTTCCTGCTAGACACGAATCTGCTAGCGAAGATTGTCCGTGCTGCGGGCGATATTTCGCAAACTCATATCATCGAAGTCGGGCCCGGCCCCGGCGGCCTCACCCGTGCCATTCTGGAAGCGAACCCCAAACACCTTACCGCCATTGAGAAAGACGCACGCTGCCTCGAAGCGCTCGCGCCTTTGAGTGAAAACTACCCGAACCAATTCACCTTGGTGCAAGAAGATGCCCTGAAGGTAGACATTAGCACACTGGAAATCCCGCAACACTTTCACTATGGGGGAGGGAGCACCCCTCGCGCCATCATCGCCAATCTGCCCTATAATGTTGGCACCCAGCTCATCATTGACTGGCTGCAACTGGCAGCAGGGCAGGGGCCTCAAGCCCTCACAGGGTTCACCGTCATGCTGCAAAAGGAAGTGGCCGAACGCATGGCCGCGCAGGTGGGCGACGACGCCTATGGCCGCCTATCCGTTATCATGCAACAATTCACTGACGCAGCGATTTTATTTGATGTGCCAGCCAGCGCCTTCACCCCGCCGCCTAAAGTCGTCTCCGCTATCTTGCGCGCCCGTATCCTTGACAAACCGCGCGAGGACGTACCTTTAAAACTGCTGGAGCGCGTCGTCGCCAGCGCCTTTAACCATCGTCGAAAAATGCTACGCCAGTCACTGAAATCCCTGAACATCGATGCGATAACCTTGTGTGAGAAAGCAGGAATCGATCCCACCTTGCGCGCCGAGGTCTGCGACCTGCCGATGTTCGCCCAGCTAGCCCGCGCGTTGGCAAAGATGCTGGACGAACCCGGCAATATCTAACTGCCGCCAGCGCTTGAAACGTTCCGCATGCAGGATGCGCTGGATATGCGCGAGCGCCTTGTCGAGGTCTTCGTTCACGACGACATAATCATATTCTTCCCAATGCGAGATCTCATCCACCGCACGCGCCATGCGCTTCTGCACCACTTCCTCGCTGTCCTGCGCTCTGGAACGCAAGCGACGCTCCAGTTCCTGCAGCGTCGGCGGCAGAATGAACACGCTCACCATGTCTGCCCGGCAGGACTGTGCCAGCTGGCGCGTGCCTTGCCAGTCGATGTCGAACAGCACGTCACGCCCGGCATCGAGCGCTTCCATCACCTGCTTTTTCGGCGTACCGTATTTATGGTCGAACACCGTTGCATATTCCAGTAACTCGCCGGCAGCGACCATCGCATCATACGTTGCAGAATCGATGAAATGGTAATCCTTGCCGTCCTCCTCACCCGGTCTTGGCGCCCGCGTGGTAACCGAGACCGACATGAACACACCTTCTTCCGAAGAAAGCAGCTTGCGCGACAACGTCGTCTTGCCCGCACCTGAAGGTGAAGAAAGCACGAACATCAGTCCGCGCCGTTTGGTCATGGGGGGATAGGGCTTCGAGGTCATAGCTGCAACTACATTAAAGGATGTTGCAATCCATCCTAACGTCAAAGCACACACGGTGCAAACGGCTTTTAGTGGTGCGCGTGTTCCGCCGTTGGTGTTGCGGAAGTAACACGACGGTCAACGACCGTGAACACCACCATCTGCGACTTGGCATGCTTGAAATTGACGGTGATCGCCACCTTTTCACCAGCAGTGAGGGGCTGCTTGAGCCCGATCAGCATCACATGCAACCCGCTCGCGGCATCACCCCCGCGCTCCGGGGGTTGCACATGGACCGCGCGTTTCGCTGGCACCTCAAGGCCGCCTGCCTTACGCATACGCATCACTCCATTCTGCCGTACATTGCTATGAAGTTCGACCGCCTCGCAACAATCAGAACCAAGCCCATCAATGACATCCGGAAACGGCGATTCCACCGTGAAATACGCGATGCCGACGGACGGGCCCTCCGCATAAATAACCGTATCAGTGAATCTAGGCTGAGCGATGGGTGCTTTGGCGAATGCCGGTGTTGCCAGCGCGAACAGGATCAGGATGCCACAGATTTTAGCGAACATAATGCATCAGCTCCTTTTTCATTTCCGCTTCCGAGACCGTACTTGTGAAATGCGTGACGTAGGCACCGTCTGGCCCCATCAGGTAAATGAAGCCAGAATGATCGACAACATAGCCGAGTGCGGAATCTTTGTCTTCCACTTTGCTGTAATACACTTTGAATGCATCGGCCGCGTGTTTCACTTGTTCAGGCGTGCCGCTCAGTCACAGCATATTTTTGCTGAAATGGCTGGCATATTCCGCTGTTGTTTTTGGCGTATCGCGCTCCGGGTCCACGCTGATAAACACGGGCTGGACTTTCTTTGCCACCTCACCCATCTGCCCCAACACATTATTCATGAGTAGTAATGTTGTTGGGCAGATATCCGGGCAATGGGTGAACCCGAAATACACTAGCAGGTATTTGCCACGTAAATCACTTCCGCGCACCGTTTTATTGGTACCCGTCTGTAAGGTGAAATCTGCTTTGATGAGCGACGTCTCCTGATCAGCACGCGGCGTTTTAGGGAAAAGATCGTTGCCAAGCCATGCCAGCAACAGCACCACCCCGAGCACGCAAACAATCCATGAGACGACGACTTTTTTCATGCCCGCAGTGCTAGGATGACTAGCTCAGGTTGTAAAATGAAGCTTTTGTGACAACCGGGGATAACATTGTGCTATCATTATATTACAATATCTTACGTGAATTTGGCACATTGCTGGCTAAACTAGTGAATTTGCGTTATAATGAGGGCAATAAAAAGACTACAGAGCTAGATGGTATATGACTTTCAATGTCAATGGGATGTCCCTTGACACCGCTGCGCCCGCGCAAGCAACACGCGCGACCGTACCAGTGATCTCGGCGGCAGGGGTGAACGATGCGGCGGCACTGGCGCGCCAGCAACTGCCCACGGCCGTACCTGCACCCACGCTCATCGCCGCCTACGCTGCTCACACACCGCCTGTACCCGCGAAGCCCGCCCCAAAAGCAGCGACTGCGCCCTCAAGCGCCCTTGCCGCTCAGTTCATCGCGCAGGATACAAGCCTGACGCAGGAAGAACTCGCCATCTTCGCCCCGCGCACGCCCAACGAGCCAACGACAGATGAAGCACAACCTGATGATTACCTGAGCGCCCTGCGCGCCACACCCGGCGAAATTGTGCCGGTGAAAAACAAACAAGCAGCAGCTGTGAAAAACGCACCAGCACCACAACCGAGCGTCGAAGCAAACCAGCAAACCGAATTCACAACGCGCAGCCTCACCCAATTGGCCACATCTCTACCATCTCTGTTGAGCCAGTTCATCCGCCGCCCCAGCATCGCGACCGCACGGGGCTTGCCCGCCTATCAACTGGCCGAAGCACGCAACGTTACCACCGCGCGCAAACCTGCTGCTGCCGAAGTTGCATCATAAACCCATCACCGCTACGTCCGGCCAGGTGAATTCACCGCGAGCAATGACCGCCTCATCTGTTGCTGCCAACTGCTCCAAAACCTTCTCCACATACACCGCCAGTCTATCCAGCACCGCCACGTCACCTTCCGCGACCGTACCGTAAAGATTACGCGAAAGTGCTGCGCGCAATGCTACCGGGTCGTTTAACCCAGCTGTATACGCCTGCAACCGCCCGGTATACGCCTTCGCCATTTTCTTGATGCGATGTGCAACACCTGTATCCGCCACGCCCAGCTCACGCACGGAATGGTCCATGTCATAGAAGAACGCCTCGCTGAGGAACTGCGCGAACTGTTCACGCTTGCCTTTATCCGTGCGTAGCCCTCCGGGTGAGCTGCTTGCGGCGGGGGTCAGCGTAGCGTAGGGGGCAAGGAACCCTTCAGGCAGCATCAACCGATGCTGCAATAAAAACAAATGCAACACGATAAGCTCGAACCGCCCATCCAGCGTATCGGGCACCTCCAGCTTCTCATAGAAAAAGGGATTTCGCGCCGCCGTGACTAGTGCTATATAGGTCGCGTTGACCGCCTCGGGCGGTTTGGGAATGAACCATCGGCGAAGGACTCCAAGCATTGTTAACTCCATCTCTGTATCGCTGGCTGCTACCTATCAGCATTTCCCTTATGCTGGCAAGCTGCTCGCCCATCGTCGACACACGCGGCCACAGCGCCGAAGCGCTCGACCTGAAACAGATCATCGTGGGTCAGAGCTCTCCCGAGGATGTGGCAGCCCTGCTCGGCAGCCCGACCAGCAAATCGAATTTCGGCGATGAGATCTGGTACTACATCACCCAGAAACAGGAACGCACGGGCATCTTCGCAACCGAGGTAACAGAGCAACATATCACCGCCATCCAGTTCGACACCAACAAAGTAGTAAGCGACATCGGCGAGTTCACGAAGGAAGATGGCAAACCGGTACAGATGGTCAGCAAGACCACCCCGACCGAAGGCCACAGCGTCACCTTCATGGAACAGATGCTCGGAAATTTCGGCCGCTTCAATTCGCCCTCGCGCGCCGGTAGCGCCACCCCGCGTAACATGGGCCGCTAATGTTCGTAGCCGCCCTGTGCTAGGGTGAGCGGTGCACCATTAGCATCGATGACGTGCACGCCATCCCCCGCGACAATCACACCAATACGCGTAATCGCAATGCCAAGCGACATTGATAATTTTTCAATGACTGAATGCTGATTCGCCGGCGCCGTGAAACACAACTCGTAATCATCGCCACCACTTAGCGCGAATAGCAACGCACGTGCATCCAACCCAGCCTGCAGGGGCAGGGCGCTACTTTCAATCCGCATCCCAACACTACTCGCCACACAAATTTGTCCGGCATCCGCCACCAACCCATCGGAAATATCGATCGCACTGCTCGCCACCCCGCTCAGTGCAGTGCCCAACCCCAACCGGGGCTCAGGGCAATGATAGCGTGTGGCGAGTGCCGCCTCCACAGGCTGCTTATGTTGCAGCAATGATAACGCATAGGCCGCCCCACCAAGATTTCCACTGACATACACAGTATCACCCAACATCGCACCGTTGCGCCGCAGCGGCAATCCACTGAGCAGCCCAAAGCAAGTCATGGTGAGGTGAATCACGTCTCCCCCTGAAGTCGAATCACCACCGATAAGTACCAAGCCAAACGTTGTCTGTTCCTGCGCTAACGCTGTTGCAAACGCAGCGAACCAAGCATCGCTGAGATTGTGCGGAGTATGGACATTGAGCGTATATCGCCAGGGCGTTGCACCCATTGCTGCAAGGTCGGAAAGATTACGCCGGACGAGCTTCTGCGCGAATTGCTGCGGCGTCGCACCGCGCAACACATGAATGCCTTCGAAGACGCTATCTGTCGTAATAACAAGCTGCTGACCTGAAGGCGGCATCACGACAGCGGCATCATCCGTCAGAAAAAAACTTCCAGCTTCTTCAGCAGCTAGCGGGGCAAAAAATCGGGCAATGCGCGCGCGCTCACCCATGGATCACGCTTTCGAGCGGAACACGTCGAGCAGCAAATTGAACGCTTTATGCGCATAGCCAAGCTCGTCATCCGTCACCAGCTGCGCCGCTACTTCGGTGTATTCATCAATCAGCGTTGCTGCACCGCGTGTCGGATACGCAATCACTTCCGCCGCGAACACCTGCAGCACAGAAAGCAGCGGCAAACTCATCCGCGTCTTGCTCCAGTTCGGCAGGATATTCGCCGTAATCGCCGCCTCGATGCGCTCGCTATTCTCCTGCGCCGCCGCAATCAGCTTGTTCAGCAACGCCGCTTCCGGCTGGCTCGCATGCGGCAGATCGTCCGTATCGTTCGCCTTGCTATCCGCCCACGAGGCGAGCAACTGGTTCGCCAGCAATGCTGGCAACGTGCTTTTCTCGATGAGCGCTTCGGAATACATGGCCTGTACGGCAGCAAGCCGCGATGCGCGTTTGCGCATCAGCGAGGGGCGAGGTGTAGTCATGATTGGTCCAATCCAAAGAGCTGTCGCAGCTCCAACATCCGTAATGCTGCCTGCGCAGCATCTCGGCCTTTGTTACCTTGTTTTACATCGGCGCGCACCCGCGCCTGTTCCATAGTCTCAACGGTAAGGATACCGTTCCCGATCGCCAGATGCTTGCTCACCGCCAGCTGTTGCAACCCACTCGCTGACTCGTTGCAAACCGTATCGTAATGCGATGTCTCGCCGCGAATCACACAGCCCAGCGCCACGAAACCGGCATACTGGTTGCTACGTGCCGCCATCGAGATTGCCGCTGGGATCTCAAGCGCTCCGGGCACCGTCACCATCTCCGCCGTATAATCCGCTGCGTAAATCGCGGACGTCGCCCCGCTCACCAGCATCTCGCTGATGTCCTGATAATACGGTGCGACGACGAGTAGGATCGGTTTCATAGAGCCTCAATAGGCCGATGGCCACGGATATGCAACCCATACCCCTCAAGCCCGACAATCATTTTGGGTGAATTCGTCAGGAGGGTCATATCTCGTACGCCGAGATCGACCAGGATTTGTGCACCAATACCATAATCCCGCAGGATAGGTGACGCGGGTGCCTCGCCGCGTTTGAGCTTTAAGCCATCGGACGCTGCCGTAGCGCGCGGTTCGCGTAGTAGCACAAGCACCCCGGCCCCTTCGGCGGCGATCATCCGCATTGCATCATGTAGCACCACGGCCTTGCCGTGCGACGTATCACCCACCACATCATGCAAAACATCCAGCGCATGCATGCGCACCAGGGTCGCTCCCGTCGGTGGCACATCATTTTTGATTAACGCCAGATGTTCCGCATACCCCGGGCTCTGCGCGTAAGCGATGCAGCGGAAATCCCCCGCAAATATCGTGGTGATGGTGCTTTCGACCAGCCGCGCCACCAACTTCTCCGAACGCCGGCGATAGGCAATCAGATCCGCGATCGTACCAATTTTCAAATCATGCTCTTCAGCGAATTTCAGCAGGTCGGGCAACCGCGCCATCGTCCCGTCATCATTCATAATTTCACAAATAACGCCCGATGGGTTGACTCCGGCCAGCCGCGCAATATCGACCGCCGCCTCGGTATGACCCGCTCGTACCAGAACGCCACCCTCCCGCGCCTCGAGTGGGAAGATATGCCCTGGTGATGCGATGTCTGAAGCCAGCGCATGCTGGTTGATAGCACTGGCGATCGTATGCGCCCGGTCTGCCGCGCTGATACCGGTCGTGACCCCTTCGCGCGCTTCAATGGACACGGTGAACGCCGTCGCATGCCGGGACGAATTATGCCGCGCCATCGGCGGCAATCCCAGCCGCTCCACCTGCGCCTTTTCAAGCGCGAGGCAAATAAGCCCGCGCGCATGCTTTGCCATGTAATTCACCGCTTCCGCATCGCAGAATTGCGCAGGGATCACGAGGTCGCCCTCATTCTCACGGTCCTCATCATCCACGAGGATGACCATCCGCCCCGCCTTCGCCTCAGCAATGATTTCCTCAATAGGGGAAAGTTTGGTCATGCAATTTTCTTTTCCGCGAGCCGAGCCACGTATCGCGCGATCATATCCACCTCGAGGTTCACCGCATCACCCACCTTCAATTGACCAAAGCTCGTCATTTTCGCCGTGTGAGGAATGATGTTGACGGTGAACGTCGTGACGGGAGTCGGCGTGTTTCTTTCATGCACCTCGTTCACCGTCAGTGACACGCCATCGAGCGTCACCGAGCCCTTGGCTGCGATGAACCGCGCGAGATGCGGCGGCGCCTCGAATTCCCAGATGGTCGAATCACCGCTCTTTTCACTGCGCACCACATGCGCCAATCCATCCACATGCCCGCTGACAAAATGCCCACCCAGCGCATCGCCGACCGAAAGTGACGGCTCGAGATTAAGGACCGTGCCCACCGCCCAGTCCCGCGCAACCGTGCGCGTCATGGTTTCCGCCGAGAGCGACACCTTAAATTCATTGTCATTGATTTTGATGACGGTGAGGCAAATGCCCTGACAACAAATGGAGTCGCCCACCTCCGCCGGGAACGGCTCGCTCATCGCGATCGTCACCATGCAATCCCCGCGCTGGTCAACGCGGCGGATGGTGCCTTGGGTCTTGATGAGGCCAGTGAACATCAGCGCAACTCATACCGTTCGTAAATGTCGCCACCCAGCGTGCGAGTCTCGAGAAGCTGCGAACGTTGGATAGTTTGAAGGGAGTTATCTAGCGCATCGATGGCCGATTGGCCAGCATTTCCAAGCAGCACCGGCGCGCGGTACCAATGCAGCGTCTCGACCATATCTGTATCAAGGAACGCCGCCGATAACCCGCCCCCAGCCTCGACCAGGGCCCGGGTGATGCCTTCCCCCGCCAGTGCCTTGAGAATGCTTGTAGGCGACAACGCCGCATCCTCCAACACCATAAATTTCACACCCGCCTCGCGTAATTCCGTCGCATGGCTCGCAGCGTTTTCCACCGCTGCGGCATGCGTAATCAGCCACACCGGATGCTGATTCGCAGTTTTCACCAGCTTACTCGTCAACGGCAGCCTGAGGCTGCGGTCGCACACAACCCTTACCAGATTCGTGTGCGGTGCATTCGGCGCGCGCACGGTATAAAGCGGGTCATCGATCAACACGGTGCCGATGCCGGTGATCACGCAATCGAACATCCCGCGCAAGCGATGCCCATGCGCCCGCGCCATCTCGCCCGTCACCCAATGCTGCACCCCCGGTGCCACGCTTAAGCGGTTATCGAGCGACGTCGCCAGCTTCATCGCCACATAGGGCAACCCTTGCTGAATGCGCCGGAAGAACCCGCGATTCACCAGCGCAGCCTCCGGCAACGCCATCACCTCAACTTCAATCCCCGCTGCCTTCAGCATCGCGATACCCTTGCCATTCACACGCGCATCCGGGTCCACCGCCGCAATCACAACGCGTGCTACACCAGCATCGATAAGCGCTTGCGCGCAAGGCGTTGTCTGCCCCTGATGCGCACATGGTTCGAGCGAAACATACGCCGTCGCCCCCCGCGCCGCAGCATCCGCAATCGCCAATGCCTGTGCCTCCGCATGCGGCCGCCCACCGTCGCCAGTGCGCGCCACCGCCAGCAACACATCATCTTTTACAAGCACACTCCCGACAGATGGATTCGGCCAGGTGCGACCAAGTCCGCGCTCAGCCAAACGCAACGCATGATGAAGAAAAAGAATGTCTCTATTCTGCATAATCACCAGTAGTAAGTTGGCTCGCGTAGCCTCCCATGGCGAGCCGGAGCGAAGCGAACGAGGGGGAGCGGAAGCGGGGGCGAGACGCCCCTCGCGCGAAGCGCAATTAAAGCTTATCCACGAACTTCTCGAAGTCTTTTGCTTCACCAAAGTCCCGATAAACCGAAGCATATCTGATGTAAGCAACCGCATCGAGCTTCTTCAGCTCATCCATCACCAGCGCGCCGATGCGCCGGGTCGGGATATCGCTCTCGCCTTCGGATTCCAGTTTCTGCACGATGCGGTTGATCGCCATCTCCACCGCATCCGCTTCAACAGGCCGCTTGCGCAAGGCAATGGCCATGGATTTCGAAATCTTCTCGCGGTCGAACAGCCGCCGCTCATTATTACTTTTCACCACCGTAAGTTCGCGCAACTGCACCCGCTCGAACGTGGTGAAGCGCGAATTGCACGCCGGGCAGAACCGCCGACGACGGATCGACGACCCATCCTCCGACGGCCGGCTGTCCTTCACTTGCGTATCTTCATGATTGCAGAACGGACAGCGCATGGGCGCTCCTTTTAGCTATAGATGGGAAACTTAGCCGTCAGCGCCTTCACCTTGACCAGCGCCGCTTTTTCCGCCGCGGAATTATCCTCGGGGTTCTTGCTCAGGCCATCCAGCACATCGCCGATCAGGTTGCCGATTTCCTCGAACTCCTTCACGCCGAACCCACGTGTGGTGCCCGCTGGCGTGCCAAGGCGAACGCCGCTGGTCACGAACGGTGACGCCGGATCGAACGGAATCGCATTCTTGTTGCAGGTCAGCCCTGCTTGCTCCAGCGAGTGCTCGGCCGCTTTACCAGTGACATTCTTCGGCCGCAGATCAACCAACACAAGATGGTTATCCGTCCCGCCAGAAACAATGTTCAGCCCACGCGCCACCAGCACCTTCGACAATGCCCGCGCATTCTCGACCACCGCATGAGCATACTGCTTGAACTCCGGCTTCAGCGCCTCACCATACGCAACGGCTTTCCCTGCAATCACATGCATCAGCGGCCCACCCTGAATGCCCGGGAAGATCGCCGAGTTGATCGCCATCTCCAGCGTCTGGTCCTTGCCCATCGGCGTTTTGCCCACGACCAGTTCCGGCACGTTGGAGAGGATCATCCCCCCGCGCGGACCACGCAATGTCTTGTGCGTCGTCGTCGTCACCACATGCGCATGCGGCAGCGGCGAGGGGTAGGAGCCACCGGCGACGAGCCCAGCAACATGCGCCATATCCACCATGAAATACGCACCCACTTTATCGGCGATAGCACGGAACCGCGCCCAGTCCACCACGCGCGGATACGCCGAGAAACCCGCAATTATAAGCTTCGGTTTGCACTCGATCGCCATCTTCTCGATCGCATCGTAATCCAGCAGATGGTTGTCCTCACGCACGCCATACTGCACGGCGTTATAGATCTTGCCCGACTGGTTCACGCTCGCACCATGCGTCAGGTGACCACCCGCCGCGAGCGATTGCCCCATGATCGTATCACCCGGCTTAATGAGCGCGTTGAACACACCCTGGTTCGCCTGAGAACCCGAGTTCGGCTGGACGTTCGCATACGTACAATTGAACAATTGCTTCGCGCGGTCGATAGCAAGCTGCTCCACCACATCCACGAATTCGCAGCCACCGTAATAACGCTTGCCCGGGTAGCCTTCGGCATATTTGTTGGTCAGTACCGACCCTTGCGCATCGATCACCGCCTTGCTGACGATATTCTCAGAAGCGATCAGCTCGATCTGGTTCTGCTGGCGCCCCAGCTCATCCTGCATCGCAGCGAACACGGCTTTGTCAGCGGTGGCAAGGTCAGTGGTGAAATAGCCGTTGGTCATGGTATCCTCAAGTTTACGTGCAGTGTTGGTCATGATAGTTCCTTACGTGATTAGAGTCGTTATCCTAATTTTTTCACACGGCCTGCATGGCGGCAACCTTCAAATGTCGTCGCCAAAAACCGCCGCACACATTCCTTCGCTTCCGCATCGCCGATGAGGCGCGCGCCTAAGCACAGCACATTCGCGTCATTATGTTGCCGTGATAATTCCGCCGCTAAACCTGAACTGCACAACGCCGCACGAATCCCCGCATGCCGGTTCGCCGCGATGGAAATGCCGATGCCCGAACCACAAATAGCGATACCGAACTGTGCGCGACCATCCGTCACCGCTCTTGCCACCGCATCACCAAAATCAGGATAATCGACCGAATCGCCCGTATTTGTACCAAGATCAAGCGGCGTGAAACCGCACGCAGTCACTTCCGCCAGAAGCAATTGCTTCAGCATAAGCCCGGCGTGATCATTGGCGAGTGCGACTACCTTATTCACGTTCAAACTGCCCGATGCATTTTTGTTTTGCTTAGTCCGCCAGCTTGGCGCTAACGTGACACTACTATATATAGTAGGTGCCGTGGTTGTGCCACGAACCTGTGGATAAGGCAACGACTAACCATAAGCAACTGATATGACACCACAAATGGCGATAATCTGGGCGGTGGTCGGGTTGGTGGGCGCCTCTATTGGCTCATTCCTGACGCTAGTAACGTATCGCTTGCCGCGCGATGAGAAGATTGGCCTCAGCCGTTCCCGCTGCCCCAACTGCACCACCACGCTGAAAGTGGCTGACCTGTTTCCCGTCCTCTCATGGATCGGCACAGGAGGCAAATGCCGCCATTGCAAAACCAACGTCAGCATCCGCTACCCTCTTACCGAACTCGCCTGCGCGCTAGGCACGCTCGCCGCAACGTACTATTATGGCTTCACCCTCGAAGCGCTTGCGGTTGGCGGATTATGGTGGTGCATCGTCGCCATCATCGTCACCGACCTCGAGCATTACATTATCCTCGATGAAGTGCAGATCGCCATCGTCCTCTTCGGCGCACTGTATCATTATGCGCTAGGTACGGATTGGTCGGATGTCGTCACCGCAGGCTTTATCGGTCTGGCTATCGGCCTCACCCTGAAATACGGATTTATTTATCTGCGCAATAAGGACGGCCTCGGCCTCGGCGATGTGAAATTGCTGTTCGGCGCTGGTATCTGGCTCGCAAGCGGACCCAACTTCGTACCTTTCCTCTTTTTCTCTGGCGTGCTCGGCGTTCTCTTCGGCACATTGTGGCGCATCGCTGGCCGCGGCGAAATATTTCCGTTCGGTCCGGCACTCGTCGCGTCCTTATTACTCTGCGTGGTATGTCCGAACGCAGCGAACCAATTCTGGCAACTTTACGGCCTGCTGGGTGTTGCATAGACCGCACAGGCAAGCCTTGTGCATGTTACTCACATCCCCCCATAAACCGCTTGTGGCAGGGAGAGGTTGTGATACTAGATATGGATAGAATTGCATTATCTGGGGCTCTATGCGTTCATCAAAAAAACTTGTGGTCTGGGCGCTAGTGGCTGTGAGCGCTATTCCCTTGTACGGATGCAGCTTTCTCAAGACCTTCCAGCCCAAGCCCAACGACAATACCGACATTATCGACCGCCAGCAGCATCTCACGCTGGATGATTTCCGCAACGTCAACAAGATCGATAAAGATGCTGCAGCTAGCGAACCCACCGTAACCGCTGCGCTCGGCGCCCCGCCAATTCCGGATGTGGCGCAGGTTCTTGCCGCCCCACGCCCGCCGAAAGTTGCCAACTCTAAACTCGTCACCCTTGCGGTAACGGATGATGTACCATTGCGCGATGTATTATTCGAACTCGGCCGCCTCGCGGGTGTCGATATCGAAGTTGGTGCAGGCCTCGACACTTCTGGCATCAACCTGCGCGCCACCAACCGGCCATTCAACGAAGTGATCGAGCGCATCGCCACCCTGGGCAATTTGCGCTACAGCGTCAACGGCACCTCCATCCGTGTCGAACGTGACGTGCCCTACATCAAAAACTACTCGCTCGACTTCCTGAACCTCGTGCGCTCAAGCTCCTCGGGCTACAACATTTCCACCAGCATCCTCGGTGGTGGCAGTAGCGGTGGCAGCAGTGGTGGCAGTAGTAGTAGTGGTGGCAGTAGCGGTGGCGGTGGCAGTAGTAGCGGCACGGTGGGCACCAGTGGCACTACCAGCAGTATCAACAGCACCGGTGCCAGCGACATGTGGTCGGCGCTCGAAGCATCACTCAGCGAAATCATTGCTTACAGCCCAACCGGCAGCAGCAATGCAGCGTCCGGCGGTGCCGCTGGGGCTGCTGCAGGCGGTGCAGGTGGCGCGGCAGGTTCTTCATCTGGTGGCGCAGGCTCTATCGTCATCAACCGTCAGGCAGGCATCCTCTCGGCGAACGCGACCGAAGCCCAGCATGAGATGATTGCGCGCTTCTTACAGCTCATGTCGCGCAACTCATCGGCGCAAGTACTTATTGAAGCCAAAATTGTCGAAGTGTCGCTGGCCGATCAGTTCCTCTCAGGTGTGAACTGGAACTCGATCTTAAGTGGCGATCCCAACTATAAGCAGGTCGGCTCATATATCGGCGCACTCACCGGTGGCCCTGTATTGGGCGTAGGTCCGGCATCGAGCTCGGTTGCCTTCGGCCTCAAGAGCGGCGATCTTGACTTCGTGCTCCGCGCCGCACAGAAATTCGGCACCACGCGGACTCTTTCGAGCCCGCGCCTTAGCGCCACCAACAACCAACAAGCGGTGCTGACCTTCGCCCGTAACGAAGTCTTTTTCGATTGCACCACCACACCTTCGACCACCATCGCGGGCACCCCGCCAGTGGTCACGCCCGGCACCACCACATGTACGGCCAACTCCGTGCCGATCGGTATCATTCTGAACATCCTGCCCGCCGTGAATCTAGACGCACAGGAAGTCACCCTGAACGTGCGCCCGACCTTGACCCGTATTGTCGGCACCACCGCGAACCCTGCGCAGCCGACCAGCCTCTACCCCATCATCGAAGTTCGCGAACTGGATTCCGTAATGAAGGTCAACAGCGGTGGAGTCATGGTCATCGGCGGCCTGATGGAAGACGCAACGCGCAATGAGTCGGACGCCGTACCGGGACTGGGTGAAGTGCCGGTGTTCGGCAACCTGTTCAAGAGCCGTGCCGAAGATTCCGTCAAGCGTGAGCTCATCATCTTCATCAAGGCGACCATCGTGAATCCGGATGGCAGCTCGGGTGTCGTCGACCGCAAGGTCTACAATAAGTTCGTGACCGACCCGCGCCCGCTTTTCCCGAATCCGAACCAGGCGCAATAACGAGTCGAACGACCAGAGGCCCCAATGTTCAGTAATATCCGCTACGTACTTCTCACCGCCACACGCGATCGTCTCTTCATCGGTCTTTTGGTCGGCATCGCGCTTGCCGCGTATCTCTCCAGCGTCCTTGGTTCGACCGCGATGATTGAGACGGAACAAATGACTATCGCCTTCACCGCAGCCTCGGCCCGCGTCATCATCATGGTCGGCATCATCGTCTTCATCGGCTTCCATATGCGCAACGCGTTCGACGCGCGCGAGATTGATGTATTGCTCTCCCGCCCCATTTCACGCACCACCCTGGTGTTGTCATATTGGATCGGCTTTGCCGCTGTTGGCGCCTGCCTCGTCGTGCCCACCATTTTACTCATGTTTATTCTTGGCACACTCAACCACACAGGTTTCCTGCTTTGGGCACTCAGCCTATTGCTCGAATCATGGCTGGTCGTTTCCATCGCACTCTTTGCCTCGCTCACGATTAAAAGTGGTGTGGGTACGGTGCTTGCTTCAATGGCCATCTACACTCTCTCGCGCATGATGGGCTTCTTCCTTGCCACTACCAACTCGGTCGGCGTATTCAAGGAACATGAAGTGAATGTCGGCGCACAATGGCTGATGAAAGGCATCGCCCTGTTTGTCCCCCGGCTCGATTTCTACGCGAAAAGCAACTGGCTTATCTACGGTCCGAAATCCTATGAGGATCTGAACCTCTTCCTCTTGCAATCGGCGATTTTCATTCCGCTGTTGGTTGCGGCAAGCGTGCTAGATTTCAAACGCAAACAATTTTAGCGCGATGACGTTCTCCTTCCGCAAGCCCGCCCAGCATATCAACCTCCGCCAGGCGCTGCGTGACCCCGGCATGCGCATCGCAAGCCTCATCTTCACCATCCTGCTTGTCGCGCAAGGCGGCTTCTGGAACCACTCGCGTGCTATCGTCCCCGAAATGGGCATTGTACCGGATGTGCTAGGCGAGCGAACCGTGCGCGCCCTATCGTTCGGCGACGAAGAAGCCTTCTTCCGTCTACTGGCGCTCAACATCCAAAGCTCCGGAGACACATTCGGCCGCTTCACCGCGCTTTATAAATATGATTTCAACAAGCTGTACCTGTGGTTCCATATGCTCGACAAATTCAACAACCAGTCGAACTATCTGCCGTCCATGGCTTCATACTATTTCAGCCAGACCCAGAACCCAAGCGATGTGCGCTACCTCATCGACTATCTCGACGAATACACCGACGGGCGCCCGAAAGAAAAATGGTGGTGGGTAGTGCAAGGCGCCTACCTCGCCAGCCACAAACTAAAGGATGATGCGCGCGCCCTTGAAATGGCGAACAAACTACGCAGTGTACGCGGCATTCCCATCTGGGCGCAGCAACTCCCCGCCTTCATCCACGAGAAACGTGGCGAATTCGGGGAAGCATTAGCAATCATTGAGGACGTGCTGAAGCATCCTGAGGATTACAGCCAGGGCGAGCTCAACTTCATGAAATATTTCGTCGATGAGCGCCTCAACCGCCTCAACGAAGTCGAAGCGGAACTGAAAGAAATCCAGAAAGAAAAAGACGAAGCCAAAGCCAAAGGTATCAAAGACCCAGAACCCATGGGCCCACCGCCAGATGTCGGCGCTCCGCAAGCTCCGGGCGGCCCTGCACCGCAATAAGCACTACTTGCGGTTGGCTGTCGGTTTCGGTTCCGGCTGCACGACGCCATAACATTGAGCTTCACTTGGGAAACTGCCGCCGCGCACTTCCTTCGCATAGGTTTCCGCCGCTGCAGAAATCACCGCCCGTAGATCCGCATATTTTTTTACGAAGCGCGGGCTCCGCTCAAACATCCCGAGCATATCATCGACGACAAGAACCTGACCATCGCAAACCGGAGATGCCCCGATCCCGATGGTCGGAATCGCAACCGCCTCGGTAATCTCCGCCGCAAGGGATTCCACCACACCCTCGATCACCATCGCGAACGCGCCCGCATCCGCCACTGCCTTCGCATCGGCGAGAATCGCCTTGCGCGCAATCGCATCCTTACCCTGCGTCTTAAACCCACCAACAGAATGCATGTGCTGCGGCATCAGTCCGATATGCCCCATCACTGGAATCCCGCGCTCGGTGAGGAAGCGGATCGTCGGCGCCAGTTCCGCACCACCTTCCATCTTCACGCATGCTGCACCTGTTTCCTTCATCACCCGCGCCGCGTTAATGAACGCCTGCTCCGCAGATGCCTGATAACTACCGAACGGCATATCCACCACCACACTCGTGCGCTTAGCCCCGCGCACCACCGCCGCCCCATGCGCGATCATCATCTCAAGCGTCACAGGCAACGTCGAATCCATTCCATACACCACCATGCCGAGCGAATCACCGACCATCAGCATGTCGCAATGCGCGTCGAGCAGTGCCGCCATCGGAGCGGTGTAGGCGGTGAGTAGCACCAGCTTGCGCTGACCTTTCGCCGCGCGGATATCCGGCACGCGGATGGGCGAACTACCCGTTATTGGTGAGGTCGATTGGTATGACATGGCTTGCTTTCTGAGGTTCTTGTTGCTCGTCGTTAGTCTGGTTACTCTGGTCCATCGCCGCCGTTCCCCAACCCATCGGCTGTTTCGGAATGGTGACGGTAACGCTGGTGCCGACTTTCAACTGGCTCTCGATCGCGAACGTCCCGCCCATCGACTCGACGAACTTCTTCGCCAGCGGCAGACCAAGACCCGTGCCTTCATATTTGCGCGACAAGGCCGAATCCACCTGGCCGAACGGCGTCATCACGCGGCTGATATCCTTCGGTGCAATCCCGATACCCGTATCGCGCACCTGAATGTTGAGCGCGCCGGTCACCACATCCGTCCATGCATGGCAGCGCACTTCGCCGCCCGCCGGCGTGAACTTCACCGCGTTGCTGAGTAGATTGAGAAGCACCTGTTTTAGCTTCTTCGCATCCGTCACCACCACCAGGTGATGGCTCGGTATATCCTCGACCAGCGTCAGCTGCCCATTTTCCGCCCGCGGCAGCACCATGCGCAGCGAGTTGCGGATGACCTTGTTAGCATCCGTCTCCGCCCATTCGATCTGTAGCTTGCCCGCCTCCGCTTTAGAGAAGTCGAGAATATCATTGATGAGGCTAAGCAAATGTTTGCCCGAAGCATGGATATCCTCGAGGTAATCCTGATAGATCTTCTGCAACCCATCCTTGCCCTCGCTACGGATGATATCCGAGAAGCCGATGATGGCGTTGAGTGGCGTCCGCAATTCATGGCTCACGCTCGCGAGGAATTGTGACTTGTCCCGGCTTTGCGCCTCTGCCTGTGCAGCGGCGGCGATGAGTTCAAGGTTCACCTCATGCTGTTTCGAAATGATATGTTCCGCCCGGTTCGCAGTGATAAGCAAAATGCCTATGAGCAAGGTGAACACGCCGACCACGCTGCTCAGGAAGATGATCAGCCGCTCCCCCATCGTCACCCATTTGTCGGTAATATCCATATACGCCTCGACCAGCGCATCGGGCGTCGTCATGCCTGTACGCACTACCGGAATCAGCATTTGAATTATGGTGCGCTTCTTCTGCGGTTCCGCACTGCCGGTGAG
Organism: Rickettsiales bacterium; assembly: GCA_049317085.1. Taxonomy (GTDB): domain Bacteria; phylum Pseudomonadota; class Alphaproteobacteria; order Rickettsiales; family UBA3002; genus QFOX01. Next base: position 27,034 of record JBMOIY010000002.1, read on the forward strand.
GTACACATCCTTCAGGATACGCGTTACGGGTGTACCCGCCAGCGCCCGCTTCGTATCGAACAATGTTACCCGCGTCGTGCCGTCCGTCGTCACATACTCATTGCCCGAACCATAATAAAGCCGTGTTACATCCGGCGAGAAGATGGTGAGCTTTATGATCGGTTGGTTCTGGAAAAATCGTTTGGTCTCAATCTCAAAAGCCGACAGGTAAGGCGAGGAAAGTGGCTTGGTAATTTCTGGACCGTAGCGGTCCCATATGGCACTGTTAAAACTAGACAAAGTTGCTTGCGTCTGGCGGCTGGTCTGATCGGTTATATCATTCTCACGAAAGCCGCTGGCGTAGGACACGATGAAGGCCACGCCCGCAATCATGATAAGGAAGCAGATGATAGCCAGATAGCGTAAATGCGAAAACATTTGCTGATTGTAGCGCCCGAGGGGCCAATTACAACCGAAACCCGCTTTCTTTACCCATTGAAAGGGATTAATAATTGCCGTTGATGCACCGCGAGAAGCGGCACTTGACAAGAGGGAAGGCGCCTCCTATAAGGCTCCCTCTTGAAATAATCCTAAAAGGAGAGTGCCATGAAACGCACCTATCAGCCAAGCAAGATTGTCCGCGCCCGCCGCCACGGTTTCCGTGCACGTATGGCGACTGTTGGTGGTCGTAAAGTTCTGGCAGCCCGCCGCGCCAAAGGCCGCAAAGTATTGAGCGCCTAGTGCCGCAGGGGGCGAAGCCGCCTCCGTTCTACACCCACCTGGTTCGCTTCGCTCCGGCTCTCGCTGACGCGCTACGCACGGCCAATTATCGGCTACTCAGTTTTTCCGTGTGTGCTAAACGAAGGGTCATGACCATAACTGTTTCAACATTAAAAGAACGTGCTGACTTCCTGCGCCTGCGCAATGGGCGCAAATACACCACGCCGTTCTTCATCCTGCGCGCCGCCAGTTCCAATGTCGTAGGGCAGGCGGGCGCACGTGTTGGCTACACCGTCACCACCAAATGCGGCAATGCCGTGCTGCGCAACCGCACCAAACGCCGCCTGCGTGCCCTCGTCGCCGAAATTTTCCCGGAAGCTGCCAAGGCTGGCCATGACTACATCCTCATCGCGCTAGACAAAGCCAAACCGAATGCCGCAGAAGCGCCGTACGCTGACCTGCGCAGCGCCATGCAATCCGCCATCACCGCAGTACACCGTTGATGCGCAAGCTAGTCAAACTGCTTCTTCTGGGGTTGATTCGCATCTACCAACTCTGTCTCTCCCCCTTCATGCCGCCCGCCTGCCGCTTCAACCCCACCTGCTCGCACTATGCTGCCGAGGCGATTACGCGACATGGGGCTTGCGTGGGCGCATGGCTTACCCTAAAACGCCTTGCCCGTTGCCACCCATGGGGAGGTGCCGGCGATGATCCAGTCCCGTAACACGTAACGACAAGTTGTAATCCATGTCCCCTCAAGGCCCCGAAACCAAGAATCTCCTGCTTGCCATCATCGCTGCCACCCTCATCATGGTTGGCTGGCAATATTTCTATGAGCGCCCGCGCCAGGAAGTCCAGCGCCAGCAACAATTGGCCGAAAAAGCGAAGCAACTCGCCACCGCACCCGCAAGCGCACCCAAACAAGCCGCAACCGACAGCGTGGTCGATGCCACCGCCAACGCCCCGCGCATTCGCATCAACACACCCTCCCTGCATGGTTCCATCAGCCTCGTCGGCGCACGGTTCGATGATCTGACCCTCGCCAGTTTCCGCGAAGACCTCGCCGTGGATTCACCGGAAGTGAAACTCCTCACCCGCGTTTCATCACCGGACGCCTATTTTATCGAGCTCGGCATGCTCGGCCACGAGAGCAGCCTCAAACTGCCTGATGCAACGACGCGTTGGCAATCAGTCGACACGACCCTCACCATTGATAAGCCCGTGACCCTGACCTGGAGCAACGGCTCCGGCCTGCATTTTACGCGGCAGATTGCTGTTGATGACCGTTTCATGTTCACCGTCACCGATACCGTGAAGAACGATTCGGGCGCCGCCGTCACGCTCTACCCATACGGCCTCGTCAGCCGCAATTACGCTGATATCAGCAAGCACACCATCCTCATGCATGAAGGCCCGTTAGGTGTAATGAACGACGTACTGAACGATGTGAGCTACAAAACCCTGCGCGACGAAGGCCCCGAGAAATTTGTCGACACTACTGGCTGGCTAGGCGTCACTGACAAATACTGGCTCACCGCCATCATCCCCGAAACCGGCAAGAAATTCGATGCCGAGTACAAGTACTTTAAACGCGGCAATATAGATGCGTATCAAGCCGATTTGCGCGGCGCGGCGATGGATGTGCTCGTCGGTAAGGAAGTCACCACCACCACCCATGTCTTCGCCGGTGCTAAAGTCGTGAAGCTGCTCGACGGCTACCGTGACGAATTCAAGATTCCGTTGTTCGACCGCGCGGTCGATTTCGGCACGCTCTATTTCCTCACGCGTCCCATTTTCGCATTGCTGAGCTTTTTCCACGGTATTGTCGGCAATTTCGGCATCGCTATTTTGCTGCTCACCTGCGTCATCAAGGCACTGCTTTTCCCGCTCGCCAGCAAATCCATGACCGCGATGGCGCGCATGAAACAGCTCACTCCGAAAATGACCGAGCTGCGCGAGCGTCATAAAGATGACAAAATGAAACTCAATCAGGAGATCATGGCGCTCTACAAACGTGAGAAGGTGAACCCTGTCTCCGGTTGCCTACCCATCCTCATCCAGATCCCGATCTTCTTCGCACTCTATCGCGTGTTGTTCGTGACGATCGAGATGCGCCACGCACCGTTCTTCGGCTGGATCCATGATTTGTCCGCGATTGATCCAACGAACATCTTCACCCTGTTCGGCCTGTTGCCATGGAACACACCAAGCTTTATGCATCTGGGCGTGCTGCCCATCGTCATGTGCATCACCATGGTCATCCAGCAGAAGCTGAACCCGAAACCTGCTGACCCAATCCAAGCGGCGATGATGAACTATATGCCCTACATCTTCCTGTTCATGTTCGCGAGCTTCCCGGCCGGACTGGTGCTGTACTGGATCTGCAACAACACCCTCACCATTCTGCAGCAGCTCTACATCAACAACCATCTCGACAAGAAGGGCCTGCGTTAGCGGCATGGCAGAAGAGCCGCTCACCCGTGCGCTGTTCGCTAAGCCCATCACTTTTGTGGCTGGCGTCGCCACAATGGAGCAGTTCCCGTTGCTCACCCTGCCCGAGATCGCCTTCATTGGGCGCAGCAATGTCGGCAAATCCAGCCTCATCAACGCCCTTGTCGGCCAGAATCATCTCGCCCGCACCTCCGGCACCCCGGGCGCAACGCGCCAACTGAATTTCTTCAACTTGAACGATGTCTTTCACCTGGTCGATGTCCCCGGCTATGGCTACGCTAAAGCCGCGAAGAAAGACGTCAAACAATGGCAGCACCTGCTGTTTGATTACCTGCGTGGCCGCCGCCAGCTCGCCCGCGCCTTCGTGCTGGTCGATGGCCGCCACGGCGTGAAGGAAGCCGATAACGACATGCTGAAACGCCTCGACGATTCCGCCGTCTCCTACCAGTTCGTGCTGACGAAAGCCGACAAGGCCGAGGACATCGAGAAGGTGCAGGAGCAAGTCCTCGCCGTCGCCCGCAAGCACCCCGCGGCCCATCCTGGCCTCGTCACTACCAGCGCCCACGACAAGCAGGGGATTGACGCGCTGCAGGATGCTGTTATTGAGGCATTGGAAGGGAAGCGATAGCCATGGAAATCAAGACGATTAAAACCAAGGAATTACTGCTGCGCACCGCCAAAACGGTGAGCGAGGCGCTTCCCTACATCCAGCGTTTTGCGGGCCATACTTTCGTCATCAAATACGGCGGCAACGCCATGGGCGACGAGCGCACCGCCGAGACCTTCGCCCGCGACATCGTGATGCTGAAAACCATCGGCATCAACCCGGTCGTCGTCCATGGCGGCGGCCCACAAATTGGTGCGATGCTCGAGCGCCTGCAGATCAAATCCAACTTTATTGACGGCCTGCGCGTGACCGACCAGTCCGCGGTCGAGATCGTCGAAATGGTCCTCTCCGGCTCCATCAACAAACAGATCGTCACCGCCATCAACCAGATGGGCGGCACCGCAATTGGAATTTCGGGTAAAGACGGCAACCTCATTGAAGCCCAGCAACTGCGTCGCACTAAAAAGGACCCCGACAGCAACATCGAGCGTGTGCTCGATCTCGGCTTCGTTGGAGAACCCACCAAGATCAACCCGCAAGCCATCGAGAATATCGTGGCATCCGGCATGATACCCGTCATCGCCCCCATCGGCATGGGCCCGAACGGCGAGACCTACAACATCAACGCCGACACCGCCGCCGGTGCCATCGCCAGCGCGTTGAAAGCACACAAGCTGATGATGCTGACCGACGTGCCGGGCATCCTCACCAAGAAAAAAGAACTCATCAGCGACATCGATGCCAGCGAGATCGACGCGTTATTGGCTGACGGCACCATCACCGGCGGCATGATCCCAAAAGTCGAGACCTGCGTGAACGCCCTGTATGGCGGCGTCAAACAAGCCCACATCCTCGATGGCCGTATCCCGCATGTCTTGCTGATCGAAGTCTTCACCGCCGGCGGCGCCAGCACGATGATTAGGGCTTAAGCAACCTTCGCAAAACCTTTGAATTCGTCAACCAAAGCCGCATATAGCTCCCGCTTGAACGGCACGATGACCTCCGGCAATTCTGCCATCGCCACCCATTTCCATTCGGAAAATTCCGGGTGCTCGCCACCATGAATATCGATCGAAGCATCGCTCCCGTTCAGTCGCAGCAGGAACCATTTCTGCTCCTGACCACGATACTGCCCCTTCCAGATAACCGGCACCAGATGGTCCGGCAGGTCATAGCGATACCAGTTCGCCGATTCGGCAATAATGGTCGCATCGTCGGTGCCGATTTCCTCCATTAATTCACGCATACATGCTGCGCGCGCATCCTCGTCCGCATCAATGCCACCCTGCGGCATCTGCCACGCTTCGCTCGTCATATCGATACGCTTGGCGACGAACACATCGCCGCGGCTGTTCAGCAGCATCATCCCCACACCGCGGCGATAGGGCAGATGAGCAAAACCAGACATTAATGACCCCCACCTTCTTTTTTATCGTCCGCTGGTTTCAGGTATTGGTCCTGAGGCAAGACTTTAGGTTTCTGCTTCGCTGGGGGTTTCGGCTTTTCCTTCTTCTCCCCACCATGGCCCGCATCCTTCGGTTCTTCCTCTTGTGCCGTGGGTTTATCCTTTGGCTTATAGATGGCCGATAATGGCGCCAGCACAACGTTCTCAGGCAGCGTCGTCTCCTTCAGCCAGTCGCGCAATATCTGCAGGCTCTGTGGCCGTGCGCTCAGCATCACCACATACTCGCCTTTGGCCTGCGCAGCCTCGAGTAATCCGGCAAGCTTACTGCGAATCTGAGAATCATTCGGGCTGCCGTCGATCACAAGGTCCGCGCGCCGGATCATGACCGCATCATCCGCCTTGTTGCTGATCTGGTCGATATTACGGCTCGGATGCGTCGATAGCAGCAGCAACCCACGTTTGGATAGTTCACCAATGACCGGCGCAATACCACCCTTCTGCGGCACGATGGTCTCCGTCGGTGGTAAGATCAGCCCCACGCTGCCGGGAATCGCCGCCAGCACATGCTGCGTCCGCCGCACCATTTCCTCAGGCGGCATCGTGCCGATAATACCTAGCGGTCCCGGGTCGTTCGCAGGGTAACCCGAATCCATCGTCGGCAACATTGTCCATACTTCATGCCCGCCGGCACGTAGCGTTTCGCTATAGCTTTGTCCGGGCCGGGTGTAGGGCGAATAAGCAACCGTCACTTCCATCGGCAACGCCATAAGAAGCCCGATGGATTGCGGATCAATCCCTGCATCCATCACCACGAAGCTGATGATCACTTGCTCGGGCTTGCGCTCGAACGGGTGCGAATAGAGCTGTGAGGGAATCACATCCTTATCGCCACGCTTGGGCAGCTGCAACCCGTCCACCGTTTCCATCACTTCACGCGCCGGGGCGATGACAAGGCTATCCTTGGTTCGCGTCGGGTTTTCTTCTACCGCCATCAACATGGGCGCGGTGCGTAAGGTAGGCGCGCCCTCCGGTAAAGGGCTTACTTCTGCAACGGGTTCTGGTTCAGGCTTTGGTGCCTCCGCCGGATGTTCACTAGTCGTTGGGGCTACATCAGATGCTCCATCCAGCGCAGGGCGAGGCTCAGGCGGCTTCGTTTCCTCCGGCGTGCCAACATCGAACTTCTCCGCGCCCCCGCCAACACTCGCCACACCCAGCATCACCTCGCCGGTCACTGTATTGACAACGAATCGCTGTCGTGCCGCATTGGCCCGCGCCGACTCTTTGTCGGAAAGTGAATTAAGGTCGATGAGCGTCGTAACGAAACCAAGCGCAAGCAACCCCGTGATCGGCGCCCACAAAGCGATGCCTTGCGGACGGGGTAAGCGAGGCAGTCGTTTACCCGCCATGGGTCCCTCATTTTTTAACGGTAGGCGTGGCAGCTGGCACCGGCGTGGATGGTGCAGGTGCAGCCGGAGCCGCGTCACCACTACGCTGGTAGATCGAAACAGCGCGGATCAGGTCAAGCGCACGGCTGAGCTGGTAATCGCTCGCCCCATCCTTGCTGTCCTTGCCATCTTTTTTGGCGTCCTTGCTGTCTTTCTTCAGGTCCTTGCTGTCTTTGTCCTTCTTGCTATCCTTGGAATTATCGTTGGCAGCAGCAGGTGGCAGTCCGGGTTTGTTGTCGCCATCCTTATCGGTATTGATCAAGTGGCCCGGCAAATTCTCTTCCGAGAAGTTGGCGTTCGGCTTCAGCGCCTCGATCTTGGCCTGCTCCACCACAATATCCGGGGTGATGCCCTTGGCCTGAATGGAAACGCCCGACGGCGTGTAATAGCGCGCCGTGGTCAAGCGAATCGCGCCATGGTTCTCGATTGGAATGACGGTTTGCACCGAGCCCTTACCGAACGATTTGATGCCAAGCACCACCGCCCGCTTATGGTCTTTCAGCGCGCCGGCCACAATCTCGGAAGCCGAAGCGGACCCTTCATTGATCAGCACCACCATCGGCATCCCATCGGCAATATCGCCCGATTTCGCACTGTAACGGCGTGAATCCTCGCTCTTGCGCGAACGCGTCGACACGATCTCACCATGGTCGAGGAATGCATCGGATACATCCACCGCCTGGTCGAGCAAGCCACCCGGGTTGTTGCGCAAATCAAGCACCACGCCCTTGAGCTTGGAACCGATATTCTTTTTCTCTTTCTCGAACGCTGCTTTCATGTTGTCCGCCGTTGCTTCCGAGAAGGAAGTGATGCGCAAATACGCCACGTCATCTTCCGTGCGCGAACGCACCGACTGGATTTTAATGAGGTCACGTTTGATTGGCACTACCAGCGGCTCTTTCAAGCCTTCACGCAAAATGGTGATTTTGACGCTGGTGCCGACCGGCCCGCGCATTTTCTCGACCGCATCCTGTAATGTCATGCCCATTACGGCAACAGCATCGATTTCGCTGATATAGTCACCCGGCTTGATGCCGGCCTTCGCCGCTGGCGTTTCATCGATCGGCGACACCACTTTCACCAACCCATTATCCATCGTCACTTCGATGCCCAGCCCGCCAAATTCGCCCTTCGTCTGGATTTTCATATCCGCGAAGCTCTTCTCATTCATGTAGTTGCTGTGCGGGTCGAGCGACGTCAACATCCCATTCAGCGCCGATTCGATGAGTTTGTCATCCGCCACCGGCTCCACGTAATCGCTCCGCACACGGTCGAACACTTCGCCGAACAGATTCAGCAATTCGTAGGTTGAACTCTCGCTCGCTTTCGGTGCCGCCGCGGGGGTGGCAGCAGTAGCAAGGCTGGTCGAAATCAGAAGGGCAGCAACAAAGCGGAGAGCGTGGCGCATGTAAAATCCGTGCTAAGGTGAAATTTTTTAAGGGTTATTTGCCAACGACATTAGCGAACCAGTCAGCCGGGTCAATAGGCTTGGCATCCGTCCCCCGCAATTCGACATAGACCTCGCCGCTACCCGCCGCAGGCATGGTACCAATCGGCTCACCGCGGATGGCGGCCTGGTTCAGACTGGTCGATACCTTGCCCAACCCCGCGACCAGCGAAATATATCCATTCTTGTGTTTTATCAGTACCATATTGCCATAGTCACGGAACGGTCCGGTAAACACGATTTCCCCGTCGAACGGGGCAACCACCGCTGCACCGGGGCGCGCCTTGAACACCATCCCGCGATACGTGCCGTTCGCATTCTGCTTATCGCCGAACCGGTGTATAACTTCCCCCGCAACCGGCGCACGCGCACTGCCTTTCGCCCCATCGAAGTTGCGCAGCTTCGCCGTTGGCTTAGGCGAGACCTTGGCGTTTTCCTTCTCATTCTCCGCCAATTTGCCGATTAGTTCCTGCAACGATTGCGACGCCCGGCTCAACTCCGCGACCTTCGCCTCCGCCCGGTCATGGTCTGCGTTCAGCCGTGCCTGCAATTTCTGCCGTGCGCCGAGTTCGCGGTCCAGCTTCTGCTGCTCAGCGTTCAGCTTCGCCGTTTCCGCTTTAGTGCTGATGTCATGTTCCTTTGCCTTGCTGCGCAATTGCTTGATCTGCGCCATATCCGTGCGAAGCCGTGCTGCCTTCGTTGCTACCGCTTGGTTGGTTTTCTCCAGCATGCTCGCTGTGCGCAGCAGATTCTGCGTCTCCTCCTTCGAGGAGAAGATCGCCGTCGCGGGCAGTGTGCGCATGCGCAATAGACCTGTCACCGTTGCCGTATATTCTGCTTTGCGCTGTTCAAACTCGACACGCTTCTTGTCATATTCCGCATTCGCTTTGGCGAGCGCATCTTCCTCCTGCGTCACTCGCCGCTCGCTGCGTTGCAATTGCTCCGCAAGATCGGCCGAGCGTTCGCGCATCGCCTGCATCTCACGCTCCGTATCGGCGAGCTTTTTCTTGAGCTGTGCTTCCGCTTCCTTGCTTTTCGCAAGGTTCTGCAGCGTCGTCGTCAATTGCAGTTGCGGCGTTTCTGCATGGGCGATGCCCACCAGCATCACGAAAACGAGAAGCGCGCTAATCCCGCGCATGGGCCAGCAAATTGCAGCCGGTCATCTCCGGCGGCGGCGTCAGGTTCAACATCGCACAAATGGTCGGCGCAATATCGGCAAGGATGCCTGTGCCAAGCTGCTTCGCGGAATTTTTATATTTCTCACCCACGATAATACACGGCACCAGATTCAGGGTATGCGCTGTGTGCGCTTGGCCAGAATCTTCATCATGCAGACATTCCGCATTCCCATGGTCGGCCGTAATCAGCATCGCCCCGCCAATTTTATCAATCGCAGCCTTCACGCGCCCCAGGCACGTATCCACGGCCTCCACCGCTTTCATCGCTGCGAGCAAATCTCCCGAATGCCCAACCATATCCGTGTTCGCATAATTCACCACGATGAGGTCATACGCCCCACTCTCAATCGCCGCGACCAGTTTATCCGTCATCTCCGGAGCCGACATTTCCGGCTGCAGATCATACGTCGCAACCTTAGGGGAGGGGACAAGGATGCGATCTTCTCCAGCATACGGCTCCTCGCTGCCCCCATTGAAGAAGAACGTCACATGCGCATATTTTTCCGTTTCCGCAATCCGCAGCTGCTTCATGCCCGCATTGGCTGCCGACTCACCCAAATTGTTACGCAGCACCTGCGGCGGAAACATTGCCGGAATCAGCGGATTTAATGCCTCGCTATATTCTACCAGCCCAAGCGTCGCCGCAAACTTCACCACCCGACTGCGCTCGAATCCGTTGAACTTTTCCTCCAGCAATGCATGCAGCAATTGCCGCGCCCGGTCCGCCCGGAAATTCGCCATGAGGATGCCATCGCCATCCTTCATGCCAGCATAATGTGTAATCACAGTGGGTAACACGAACTCATCAGTGAGGTCTGCATCATAAGATACGTTAACCGCACCCGTCGCATCAGGCGCTTTGTTGCCCTGCCCATCGACTAATGCGTCATATGCTTTACTTACACGCTGCCAACGCTTATCGCGATCCATTGCGTAATAGCGTCCACTGACCGTCACGATAGAAATATTTTTTTGCGTTAGCGCATCCGTGAATTGCTTCAGGTAAACCAGCGCACTTTTCGGCGAGGTATCGCGCCCATCCAAAAATGCATGCACTGCCACCGGCACTCCGCTACCTGCAACAATATTCGCCAGCGCCGCCAGATGGGCCTGATGCGAATGTACCCCACCATCCGACAACAACCCAAGTAGATGACACGTTCCACCCGATTTCTTAAGTGCATCAACATACTCCACCAGCGCCGCATTCGTCGCAAGGCTGCCATCGGCAATCGCCGCATCGATGCGCGGCAGATCCTGAATTACGACGCGCCCCGCGCCGATATTCATGTGCCCGACTTCGGAATTTCCCATCTGCCCGGCAGGCAACCCCACATCATGCTCCGAAGCACTCAGCAAACCGAAAGGATAATCCGACCGCATCGCATCGAAGTTCGGCGTGCGCGCCTGCGCGATTGCATTATGCTCGCGCGCGTCGCGCTCGCCCCAGCCATCGAGGATACAGAGAATAACAGGTTTGGAGTTGCTCATGCGAGAGTTTTAGCAGTGGCAGCATTACATGCAATATGTTAGTTTCGTCTTCATTGCTTTCCAAAGTCACTCACTCGGATGAGTCAGCATAATGTTAACAAAAAACTCTCTCTGTACTTCCAAATTTTATATTGCAAAAAAATGCTGGCTGAAATAAATTTTTCCAAGATCTCTTCTGGCCAGTCTCAAAAATATTGAGAAGCAAATAGGGCTTAAAATAAATTCTTTTTATTGATCCATCTTTTCCACGAAAGAAAGATTCACTCAATAATTAGTACCAACCCCTTGAACCGATGTATTGCATGCTAATGCCCCAAATGATACGGGTGCCCAATCGTAATCGTATACGCCCGATAGAGTTGCTCCATCAGCATGGCCCGCAGTAACTGGTGCGGCCATGTCGCCGCCCCGAACGCAATGCACCGATGCGCCGATTTAATCAGCGATGGGTCAAGCCCATCCTGCCCGCCAATAGCAAACACCGTATGCTTGATGGACGCCCCTTGCGCATCCTGAATCAGCCTTGCAAATTCAGGGCTGCTCAGCGATGTTCCCGTTGAATCCATCACGAACAACCGGCTCTGTGGCGTCAGTAATTTCTTGAAACCCTCTGCTTCTTTGGCCCGCCGTGCATCGGCCGCCATAGTATCCGGTGCATCGGGAATCTCTTTGATGGTGATGTCCCACCGTGTCTGCTTCAGGTAATGCGCGATGAGTTCGGCCTCGGGCTTATGCTTGGCGCGGCCAACGGCGGCGACGGTAATCTGCATGCCCTAGTAATTCGCCATGGGCAGCGCCCACATTTTTTCGATATTGTAGAACTGGCGAACCTCCGGGCGGAAGATATGCACGACGATATCGCCCGCATCGATCAGCACCCAATCACCCGATTCCTTGCCCTCAACTGAAAGCGGTGGCGTGCCCTGCTTCTTCAGCATATCCGCCACATAGTCTGCCAGTGCTGACACATGCCGCGGCGCGCGGCCACTCGCCACGATCATGAAATCCGCAAAGCTGCATTTGTTACGCAGGTTAAGGGTAGTGATATCCTCGGCCTTGTTCGTATCCAGAACTTTACCGATCTGCTTACACAATGCTTCAACAGCATTTTGTGCTGGCGTCAATTTCTTCGCCGGTGCCGCTTTCGCGGCAGGCGCTTTGGCCTTCGTGGGAGATTTAATGGACTTTGTCGCCGCCGCTTTCTTCACAACCTTTTTTTGCGCAGCAGGTTTTGCAGCAGCTTTCGGTGAGGGCTTTTTAGCAGTCACTTTTTTCGTAGCTTTTTTAGCAGCAGACTTCTTGGCAGTGGTGCGCGGTGGAATAGCCGTAACTCCTTTAAGGGGTTTTGTTGCGCCCATTATGGCGCAGGAATGCATTCTTTCCAAGTGTTTTTCGTAAATAACTGGCGCTGAGCGGGTGGCGGGGGATGGTGAGATACACCCATTGCGGCACCGCACCATTCAGCAAACGAGCAGCTGATGCGGCACTCGCGCGGTGCGTCGCATAGGTCAACGCAAAGCGCGCATGCAACGCTTTAATGCCATAAGGCGCACGGTCGAGGACAGCAATCGGCACGCGCTGCGCAATTTCCCGCCACGCTTTCCAGCGATGGAACCCGGCGAGATTATCCGCCCCCATCAACCACACGAACCGGCAATCGCGGTGATGCGCCTGCAGATACGCAATGCTATCGACAGTATAATACAGCCCCACCCGTGCCTCGATATCCAGCACACGAATACGCGGATGCACCGCCAACTCTGCCGCACTCGCAAACCGTGACGCATAGGCAGCCAGATCACTTGCCTGCTTCAAGGGGTTCTGCGGCGACACCAGCCACCACACCTCATCAAGCTGAAGCCGCTTCAACGCCTCAAGCGAAATATGGACATGCCCAGTATGTGCGGGGTTGAACGAACCGCCAAGCAGGCCGATCCTCCGCATGCTTGACATCTCACCCCGCCCGTATCGCACCGTGAGGTTGCACTGTAGTGACGCGGTATTTATACGTTGTCAGCTCAGGCGCCCCAACCGGCCCGCGCGCATGCAACCGACCGGTCGCGATACCGATCTCCGCACCGAATCCGAACTCCCCGCCATCTGCAAACTGCGTACTGGCATTCACCAGCACGATGGCACTGTCCACTGCATCGGTGAATTTTTTCGCTGTTGCCGCATCGGTCGTGATGATGGAATCCGTATGATGCGAGCCATACTGGTTGATATGCGCAATCGCCTCATCAACATTCGCCACAACTTTAATCGCAAGAATCGGCGCGAGATATTCCGTCACCCAATCCTCCTCGGTGGCTTCCTTGATGCGGTTATCCAACAACCGAATCGCCGCGTCCCCGCGCAATTCACAACCCTTCTCCAGTAACTCCGCAACAATAGCGGGTGCAATCGTTTGTACGCAACCTTTGTGCACCAGCAACGTCTCCATCGCCCCACAAACACCCGTCCGCCGCATCTTGGCGTTGATGGCCACCCGCTGCGCCGTTGCCGCATCGCCCTTCGCATCGATATAAACATGGCAGTTACCATCCAGATGCAGCAACGTCGGCACCCGTGCATCGTTGCGCACGCGCTCGGTGAGCGACTTGCCGCCACGGGGAATGATCACATCAATATGATCGTTCATTGTCAACATACGCGCCACTGCCTCGCGGTCCGTCGTCGGAATCAGCTGAATTGCCGTCGTAGGAATCCCTGCCGCCACCAGCCCTTCATGCAATGCTTTCGCAATGGCATAGCTTGAATGGAAACTCTCCGAACCGCAACGCAAAATCACTGCATTGCCAGCCTTCAGCGCGAGTGCCGCCGCATCCGCCGTCACATTTGGGCGCGATTCATAAATAATGCCGATGACACCCAGCGGCACCGCCACTTTTTCAAAATGCAGTCCGCTCGCTGCTACGTCCCATTCCGCGAGCACGCGGCCAACAGGTTCGGGCAACGCCGCCACATCATCAAGACCCTTGGCAATGCCCTCAATGCGCTTCGCATCCAACATCAATCGGTCGCGTAGTGCAGGGGCAAGGTCCTTCGCTGCCGCCATATCTTTGGCGTTCGCCGCGAGGATAGCATCCACCTGTGCCCGCATCGCCGCTGCTGCCGCGCGCAACGCCGTCGCCTTATCCTCCGCACTCACCTGCGCCAGCACGCGCGATGCCACCCGCGCCGCAACGCCGATCTCATTCATTTGCGTTTCGATACTCATGTGCCGACCTTCCCTGCAAGCACGCGCGTGCGACATAACCGGTCATGCATGCCGACGCGCTCGGGCGTGATGACGATAGGGAAGAACCAGAACATGCTGAGCCACACCACCAGAATGGGCGCCACTTCCGTCGAAATAAAGCTCGCATAGAGCGGCAGGCTCGGCAGGCAATACGCAAGGTAGCGCTCCACCGCATCGCGCTTCGTCAACGCCTGTCCATCCGCGCGCACCACATAGAGGCCAAGGATACGTTTACCGATCGTCGCCTGCCATCCTGACGCCGTAAAATGCGTGTAATACGCAAGGCTCAGCGCAAAGGTTGCGACCGTGATCAGCCCCTCGTCGCGCAGCAGAATCGCCAGAAATCCCGAAGGAAAAATCAGGATGACCGTATCGATCAGGTTCGCGAACAAGCGCTCCAGCCTTCCGCCATAGGTGAGGTTGCGCTCGATCATAGCATGGCCATATCGTCGCGATGTACCAGTGTATCACGACGCGCATAACCAAGGATTTCCTCGACCGCCTGCGATTTACATCCGCAGATTTTCTTCGTCTCTTCGGAACTGTAGCCTACAATACCTTTGGCGATCACACTCCCATCCACCGCCTTGATCGCAATGGTATCACCACGGTCGAACTTGCCGCTCACCGCCGTCACACCCGCAGGCAACAAGCTTTTGCCTAGCGAAAGCGCCCGCACCGCACCGGCATCCACCGTCACACTCCCGCGCACCTGCACGCTGGAGGAGATCCAATCCCTGCGGGCCATCTTGGGTTTGATCGCCGCGATGAACCAGGTGCATTTCGCACCCTTCGCAAGGTCCGCCAGCGCATGCTTCTCGGTCCCCTTGGCGATGACCATATGGCACCCGCTCGCCGTCGCCATCTGTGCAGCCTCGAGCTTCGTCTTCATCCCGCCATTGCTCATCGCGGAGGCAGCCTCACCACCCATCGCCATGATGTCGACACTCAGTGTCTCCACCCGCGCGATATGCTTCGCATCCGCATATTTACGGGGATTTTTATCGTACAGCCCATCAACATCCGAGAACAGCACCAGCGTATCCGCGCCAAGCATAACGGCAACCCGCGCCGCGAGGCGATCATTATCCCCGAACTTGAGTTCGGCCGTCGCAACCGTGTCATTCTCATTCACAATAGGAATCAGTTTATGCTGCAGCAACGTGCTGAACGTCGCCCGCGCATTCAAATAACGCTGCCGGTCTTCCGAATCATCCAGCGTCAGCAGCAACTGCGCGACATGAATATCATGCTTCGCAAATGCATGCTGCCATGCCTGAATTAAAAGTGGTTGCCCCGCCGCCGCAGCCGCCTGTTTCTCTTCCAGACTAAGACGCTCCGCCCCGAGCCCTACATGCGGGCGGCCAAGCGCCACCGCACCGGAGGAAACAAGGATCACATCCTTACCCGCCGCATGCAGCGCCGCGATATCTTCCGCCATCGCCGCCAGCCAACCCGTGCGCACGCGCGCGGTTTCGGCAATCAGGCTGGTGCCGATTTTAATGACGATGCGTTTGGCCTTGGCCAATGTAGGTGTCGTAGTCATAGCTATAACATAATGAAAAATTTCGTTTTGTCACCCGCGGTAAGGCGGGTGGCATCAGGGTAAATGTTAGTCAGTGACAGCTGCTGCTGAAAACCAAGCTGAGTGCGGGGGAGGGGGTTTAGCCCTCGGTGCTGCCACCGGCGATATGCGTCGGCAGCGGTGGTGGTTTCTGCACCCCACGATAATCGATGATGGTCTGCAGCATCGTTACGAGCAGTGGCTCAAGATCCGTCCGTGCCGCCGCCGAAATGGTGAACACTTCGCCACCACTCGCCTTCGCAAGTGCCTTCTGCTTCTTCTTGATTTCCGCTGCTGTCAACGCATCGCATTTGTTCAGCGCGACAATCTCAGGCTTCGTTGCGAGCTCATCATCATACTGCTCAAGCTCTGCACGCACCGTATTGTAGGACTCAACCACATCCTCCGCCGTGCCATCGACCAGATGCAACAACACCCCGCACCGCTCCACATGGCCGAGGAACTTGAGGCCAAGCCCTTTGCCCTCCGCCGCACCCTCAATGAGGCCCGGAATATCCGCCAGCACGAACTCCGCGTCACCGACACTGACCACGCCTAACTGAGGCGCAAGTGTTGTGAACGGATAATCCGCGATCTTAGGTTTCGCTGCAGTCACCGCCGCAAGGAAGGTCGATTTGCCCGCATTCGGCAACCCGAGTAACCCGGCATCGGAGAGCAGCTTCAGCTTCAGCCACAGCGTGCGTTCCTCACCCTTGCCCGCAGGCACGGATTGCACCGGCGCTTGGTTGGTGGATGATTTGAAATGGATATTCCCAAGCCCACCACGCCCACCTTTGGCGAGTACGATTTCTTGCCCAGCTTCCGTCAAATCCGCCAGCAATGTCTCGCGGTCCTCATCATAGATCTGTGTGCCCACGGGCACCTGCAGATATTTATCGACTGCCGCTTTGCCATAACGCTGTTTGCCCATGCCATGGCCGCCCTTATCACCTTTATGGTGCTGCTGGAACCGGTAATCGACCAACGTGTTGAGCCCCGTCACCGCCTTCATGATGATGCTCGCACCGCGCCCGCCATCGCCGCCATCCGGTCCGCCCTCGGGAATGAACTTCTCGCGCCGAAACGATACGCAGCCTTCGCCTCCATCGCCGGATTTCACATAGATCTTGGTTTCATCGATGAAGTACATGGGATTAATTCCTGTAACAAAAAAGGGAGCGCTAGCGCTCCCTTTTCGTATGGGGTTGCAAGCGAGGATTAAGCGGCAGCCGTTTTGGCCGGGGCTTTCTTCGCAGGCTTCTTGGCTTCCGTTGCAGCAGCGGCAACAACACTCACCACGTTTTTGTTACCAGCTTTTTTGCTGTATTTCACTTGGCCATCAACCGTGGCAAAAATGGTGTAATCACGGCCCAGACCCACGCCCACGCCAGGGTGGTAGGTGGTACCACGCTGGCGGATAATGATATTACCGGCCACGACGCTCTCGTCACCAAATTTCTTCACGCCGAGGCGCTGGCCTTGCGAATCGCGACCGTTGCGGGATGAACCACCAGCTTTCTTATGTGCCATGACTTAACTCCTATTGGCGTAATTATTTCACTGCTTTTTTAGCAGCAGGTTTCTTGGCAGCCGCAGCTTGCTTCTTCGCAGCGGGCTTCGTAGTAGCTTTGGCTTTTGGTGCCGCCGCCGCTTTTACTTTGGCAGGCTTGGCCGAAACCGCACCTTCAGGCTGCGCCGTGGTTGGGCGTGGCTTCGGTGTGCGCTTCTCAGCGGTGACGAGCGATGTGCCATTCAGCGCAATACTGAGTATATGCAGCGCGGTGAAACGCTGACGGTGGCCATTCTTGCGGCGGTAATTGTGGCGACGCTTTTTCTTGAAGATGAGAACCTTGTCAGCCTTGCCCTGCTCGAGGACCTGGGCTTCGACGATTGCACCCGACACGAGCGGTGCGCCGATCATGTTCTTGTCGCCCGAAAGCGCCATGACCTGGTCGATCTTGATGATATCGCCAACACTTGCCTCGAGTTTTTCAACTTCGATGATGCTGCCTGCGGTGACTCGGTATTGCTTACCACCGGTGATGATGACTGCGTGCATAGCGCGCTCTCTTGTTTTTGTGTTAAAAGGAGGCAGGACTATACTCGCGCTCGTCGCCATGTCAACACCAAACATGCCCCCCGGTAAGCGCCCGTTTTTCTTGCCTATATCGCTGTTTTCCGCCATGAAAGCGGGATGAAGAAAACCCATGTCTCCTTTAACGCACTTTTAAAGTCGGTGCTGCTCATCTCAAGCCCCGCCTTGGTAGTGCTAGGTTTTGACGTATTTTTAGGTGTCCTCAGCCTGCCGCAAATGATGTACGCCTACGCCGTCATTTTTGTCACCACCGGCATGCTGATCTACCCGTTCCTGAGCAACGTCTCCTCGCTCACCCATTACGTCAACGAGATCGCCCTCGATAAGCGCGTCGCCGCACCGGACCTCAGTTTCCTCGGCTCCGCCGCCGAACTCTCCGAAGCCCTGAAGAAGCTGCAATCCAGCTGGGACGTGAAGAAAAAACAGATGGAGACCATCATCACAGAGCGAGAGATATTGGTCGATACCTTGCCTGACATCCTCATCATGGTGAACGACGAGAAGAAGATCGTCCGCACCAACCGCGCCGCCCGCGCCATCTTTGGCCAGAACCTCGCGGGCAAGCAATTGAAGGACGTCATTGGCAGCACCTACCTCATCGATGCTATCACCTCGGTGATTCAGGACCTGAAAGGCCGAGAGATCGAGTTTCGCATCGAAGACCCGGTGGTGCGCGATTTCCTTGCTATCATCGAGCGTTTTCCCGTGCCGACCGCAGGGGGCATCAGCACCGTCATCACCATGAACGACATCACTGAATTAAAGTCCGTTGAACAAATGCGCGCCGACTTCGTGGCGAACGCATCCCACGAACTGCGCACCCCGCTCGCCAGCATCAAAGGCTTCGTTGAGACATTGCTTGGGCCTGCGCGTGACGATGAGCCCGCCCGCATCGAGTTCCTGAAGATCATGCTCGAGCAATCCGACCGCATGCAGCAACTCATCGGCGACCTGCTCAGCTTGAGTAAGATTGAAATGAACATACACTCCGTGCCGACGGAGCCAATGGACCTCGCCGCCGTCCTCCGCCGCGAAACCGAGAACTTCAAGCGCATGGCTGCCGACAAGAATGTCCGTCTTGTGCTGAACGTCCACGACAATCTGCCCCAGGTCAAAGGCGAAGCGAACGAAATCTCGCAAGTTGTCCATAACCTCGTCAGCAACGCCATCAAATACGGCTACACCGATTCGGACGTCACCATCGCCGCAAAAGTGACCAGCGAATTGCCGCAGGACATCAACATGCGCAACCTCACCCGCGTCGTCGCCATGAGCGTGCGCGATCAGGGGGATGGCATTCCCAAACAACATCTCCCACGCCTGATGGAACGCTTCTACCGCGTCGATTCCGCCCGAACCCGTCAGGTTGGCGGCACCGGCCTTGGCCTGGCCATCGTCAAAGGCATCGTCCAGCGCCACCGTGGCGCCATCGTCATCGATTCGGTGGTAGGCGAGGGGACGCAGTTCACGGTTTATTTGCCGATTTTCGAAAGCTGACGGGAGTCACGCGGCATGCGACACCTGCTACAGCCGCAAACCTTACTGGTAATGTTCACTGCCGCCTTTGCCGCTATCTTCGGTATCTATTACGCGCAGGAGAACCTGCTCTTCCAAATCTTCTTCCGCATCCTCTATTTTGGCGAAACCTTGTTCCATGAACTCGGCCACACCCTCTTTTTCTGGCTGTTCGGCTCCGCCGCCATCCCCTCAATCATGACCGCCATCGGCGCCGATAAAGCAGGTGAGGTCTCCCTCGTCATCGGCGAATACAAAACCCTGCAATGGCTCGCTTACGGCGGAATGCTCTACGCGTGCTACTACTGCTTCAACGAGCGTAGACTTTTATTCTACCCCATCCTCGCCTTCACCATTCTTATAGTCATCACCAGCCGCACCGCCGCGAAAGAATGGTTGCCCATCTATATGGTGCAGAGCGGTTCCATCCTCGCCGACAACATGCCGCACTGGACACTCCCCGGCCTCGCGCTTTTCACCCTCATCCTCAGCGTCGTCTTGGTCGGCTCTTTCGCCATTGCCGCCTTTTTCGCCGAAAGCGAACAACATGATGCGGGCTGTAAGGCATGAACCGAGCGCAATGGCAACAGCGTTGGCCGTATATTCAGGAAAGCATGGCGGTGGCAGGCATACTCTGCATCCCCCTTGCGGTGATCTCGCACCGGTTGTTATTGGCGCCGATGCGCTTTGCCATAGCCGCAGCGATCATCGCAGCACTCGCCGCATTCCTCGCTAATCTCTGGGGGCGTTGGGTGCGCAGTTTATATGATGATCGCGCGAGCTGGAACCACGCTATAGAAACTTTCTTCACACGAGAAAGTGACAGCCGTCGCGACCGCTGGCGACACCGGCTCGGCATGCAAGTCGTCGATGACCGGCAATACGCTCACCAGATCTATTATCTTAGTGCCTGGCTCTCTTGGTTCTTTCCGTTGAGCGCCCTCGTCATCGCGGTGAACGGCTATGCGGATACGTCGTCTCAGCAGATCCGCATCCGCCCCATCATGAATTCCAGCGTGACGTATGCGTTGGGTGGCGGCAAGCGCTATTATGTCGCCGTGCGCGATTTTGCGCCAAGCGGTAAGAGCATCGTCACGGACGATACACTGATCGCCGATATTACCGAACAGGAATATGACTATGCCGTGATTGGCCGTGCGCAGGCAATCGTCACGTTGCGCGAAGGGTTCTTCCATCTACCGTGGGCCCAGGAGACCAGGCTGTTTACCCTCGGCATGAAAGGTGCCGGAGCCACCATTCTACCGATCGAGGACGCCTACCGTGGCCTCGCCTATTACGAAGGCTACAAAGTGCCACAGGACAAGGAACGCGGCGTCGCGTTTTACATTGCCGCCGCTAACGCAGATGACGCCATCGCCCAATACCAGCTCTACCTCATCAGCATCAGCGATCCTGCCGCCGGTGTCAGCGAACAGAACGGACGGGACTGTTTGAAACGCGCCGCCGAGCGTGGCTTGATCCCCGCCATGACGGAACTGGCAACCCTCTATGCCTATGGCACTGGCCTGCCGGTGGATATCCAGCAGACCTACACCTGGCTTGCCATCGCCGCGCGGCTGGGTAATGCCAAAAGCGCTGCCTCGCTGATCCAACTCGCCCCGCAGTTATCCCCGCCGCAACGCTTAGCGGCGCAAGCCACCGCCGATGCCTGGAAACCGGCGGAAGCGCACCCAAGATAATCCCTATCGCCTATTGATACGCCAACGGAGAGAATGGAAAAATGATGACGAAATCCCCCAATAAATACTTCGTGTTCTTAGCTTTCTACGCCCTGTCCTTCGCCGTGCAGGCCATCGGCGGCTACTTCACGCAACTCTCCGTCACCACATGGTACATGGGCCTGAACAAATCCCCGCTCGCCCCGCCCGGTGCCGCCTTCGGCATCGCATGGACCATCCTCTATTTCCTGATGGCGCTCGCCGCCACCCGCATCTACCGACGCACCCGCACTTTCCGCAGCCACGCCCTGCGCTGGTGGCTCGTGCAACTCCTCCTCGGTTTCCTCTGGACGGTCATGTTCTTCGGCCATCGCGAAATCATGGTCGGCATGCAGATCATCGCCACCAACTGGATCGCCGTTGGCATTACCCTATACCTCTTTAAACGCATTGATAAGGTTGCAGCATGGATGCTTGCCCCACTCTGGGCATGGCTCACCTTCGCCAGTTACCTGAATCTCTATATCCTTGCCCATAATTAACCATTGAGATGGAGCGAATATCTTGATTTACACCGCACTGCGATAGCGGTATGACGCGAGGCATGATGAACTCCGCAAGTGTGCTGAAGCACTGGATGCGCCGCCCCGCCGAAAGCGCGGTCATGGCCCTCATGTGGCTCGCCGCCGGGTTTGCCGTCCTCGTCACCGCCGCCATCGTTTTGTCGGTCGCAACCGAAGCACTCGCTTTCTTCCGGCATGTTCCCTTCACCGATTTCCTCTTCGGCATGCAATGGAGCCCGCAGACCGCCATGCGCGCTGACCAGTCCGGTGCCAGTGGCACCTTCGGCGCCCTGCCGCTCCTTGCGGGCACCTTCATGATCACCCTGATCGCACTCCTCGTCGCCGTGCCCATCGGCCTCATGAGCGCCATCTATCTCTCGGAATACGCCACCCCGCGCCTGCGCCGTAACCTCAAACCGATGCTCGAACTCCTCGCCGGTATCCCGACGGTGGTCTATGGCTACTTCGCCGTCATCACCGTCGCCCCATTCCTCCACGATATTGGCAGCACCATCGGCCTAAACATCGCCTCCGAAAGCGCCCTCGTCGCGGGCCTCGTGATGGGCATCATGATCATCCCGTTCGTCTCTTCGCTCAGTGACGACATGATCACCGCCGTCCCCCGCGGCTTACGGGATGCGTCCTATGGCCTGGGTGCCACCAAATCCGAGACCATCAAACGCGTCGTCCTGCGCTCTGCACTCCCGGGCATCATGGGTGCCGTGCTCCTTGCCGTCGCCCGCGCCGTCGGCGAAACCATGATCGTCGTCATGGCCGCAGGCCTCAGCGCCAACCTCACCGCCAACCCGCTCGAAGCCGTCACCACCGTCACTGTGCAAATGGTCACGCTCCTCACTGGCGACCAGGAATTCGACAGTCCGAAAACGCTTGCCGCCTTTGCCCTTGGCCTCACCTTGTTCTGCTTCACCCTCCTGCTTAATATCGGTGCGCAAGCTATCGTAAAAAAATACCGGGAGCAGTATGAGTAAAGGCCAGCGCATCACTGCCCAGATTGAATCCGGCCTCGCCGCCCGCTACCGCACCGAGGCGCGCTTCCGCGCCTACGGCATCGCCGCGCTCGCCTTTGCTGGCATCATGCTCGCCGTGCTGCTCATCACCATCATCCGCCCAGGCATCGGCGGCTTCCTGCGTCATGAGATCATTCTCGACATCGACACGGCCGCAATCGCCGACCAGTTGCGCAATGACCCCACCGCCATCGACTACCACGCCCTAACCAACGCCGCGATGAAGGCGACGCAAGAAGATACCCTCACCGACAAATCAATCCGGCACCGTTTCCTCGCTTTATCCGGCACCTTCGCCGCGCTCGATGTAAAAAGTGATCTTCTTGGCCAGCCCGACCAATGGGGTAGGAAAATCACCGTCTCCGTACCCCTCGCCGACAATGCCGACCAGTTCTTAAAAGGCCATATCGACCGCACCCTGCCCGAAATCCAGCGCCCGCTAAATGACCAGCAGATCGCATGGATCGATGCTTGGGAAAAACAAGGACGCATCCACACCAGCTTCAACCGCGATTTCTTCTCCCGCGGGGATTCCCGTGCCCCCGAAGCTGCAGGCTTTTTAGGCGCGATCGTCGGCTCGCTCATCAGCCTGTTCGTGTGCATGGCCGTCGCTCTCCCCGTCGCCATCGCCGCCGCCATCACGCTGGAGGAATTCGCAAAAAAAACGTGGCTAGCTAACGCCCTTGAAGTCATCATTAACAACCTCGCCGCCGTCCCCTCCATCATCTACGGCTTGCTCGGCCTCTCCATTTACCTCCAATGGTTCGGCATGCCGCGCTCTTCGCCCCTCGTTGGCGGCCTCACCCTCGCCATGCTTATCATGCCGGTGATGATCATCGCGGCCCGTGCCGCTATCCGTGCCGTCCCTCCCAGCATGAGGCTGGCCGCCACTGGCCTCGGCGCCACCAAACTGCAAGTCGTGCGCGACCATGTACTCCCCTATGCTTTGCCCGGCATCCTTACCGGTACTATCCTAAGCATCTGCCGCGCACTCGGTGAATCCGCGCCGCTCCTCATGATTGGCATGGTTGCCTTCGTCGCGGACATCCCCCGCGGCCTCACGGATCCATCCACCGTCATGCCCGTCGAGATCTACCTGTGGGCACAAAGCCCCGAATTGGGCTTTATCGAAAAAACTTCGTCCGCCATCCTCGTTTTGCTAGCCATTCTGTTGCTTCTCAACTGGGGCGCGATTAAATTGCGCAATAAATCTCAACTAATATGGAACTGATGAGCATAGATAAACCCACCATCGAAGCGAAAAACGTTGATGTCTTCTATGGCACGAAGCAGGCGCTGTTCGGGGTGTCGGTCAACATCGCCAGCAACAGCGTCAGTGCCTTCATTGGCCCCTCGGGTTGCGGAAAATCCACCTTCCTGCGCTGCATTAACCGCATGAACGACCTCATCCCTGGCTGCAAAATTACAGGAAGTATCGCCCTCGAAGGTCGCGACATCTACGAACCATCCTTCGACGCCGTCCTCCTGCGTGCCCGCGTCGGCATGGTGTTCCAGAAACCGAACCCCTTTCCCAAATCCATCTATGAGAACGTCGCCTACGGCCCGCGCATCCACGGCCTCGCCAAATCGAAAACCGACATGGACGCGATTGTTGAGCAGTCTCTCCGTGGTGCCGCCTTATGGGACGAAGTGAAAGACCGCCTCGACGCACCTGGTACCGGCCTGTCCGGCGGCCAGCAACAACGCCTCTGCATTGCCCGGACCATGGCCGTAAGCCCCGAAGTCATCCTGATGGACGAGCCATGCTCCGCGCTCGACCCTATCGCCACCGGCAAGGTCGAGGATTTAATCGCCGAACTACGGGAGCGTTATGCCCTCATCATCGTCACCCACTCCATGGCGCAGGCCCGCCGAGTGGCGGATACCACCGCCTTCTTCCATCTCGGCAAGCTAGTGGAAGTAGGGCAGACCGAACATATTTTCGAAGCGCCCAATCATCAGCAGACCAAAGATTACATCACAGGGAGATACGGATGACCGACGACAACAATATCTACCCTTATGGTGAGCGCCGACTCGGCCAGCGCCTGCTGCGCTACTGGCGGGAAAAACGCAGCATCCATGCCATGCCTGTCGAAAACGACATAGACCCTGAAGAGCTAGGTACCGATTGGGATTACTGCTTCCTCCTTCAGTCGCGAGACGTTGCGAACGTGCAGGATTACAACTTCACCTACCTCGGCCAGAAGATCATGACCGCCTATTTCGACAAGGCGATCGACGAACACAATCAGTTCATGGTCGGCCCGAATGCGTATCGCCTCTCCAACCATTTCGCCCGCGTCATCGAGACCCGAGCTCCCGTACTGGATGAAGGCGAGTTCCTAACATTGCATGGTCACAAAGTGCTTTACCGTCAGGTCCTGCTTCCCCTCGGCGATGATAGCAAACCGGTCGAAGCCATCTTCGGCGGCATGAATTATAAGATCATCAAATGAAAGCAAAACGAATGGAAGAGGAACGTCCCATTACTGAGCGGCGTATCACCCAACGAGTCTTTAACTACTGGCTAGAACTCTGTAATGGCCGCGACATGCCCGAAGAAAGCGACATCGAACCCGAGGCCCTCGGCAAGGATTGGCCGAATTGTTTCCTGCTACAGACCCGTGACATCGAACATATCAACCAGTTCAATTTCACGTATCTTGGCGAAGGCATCATCCGTGGCTATGAGCAGGCAGGTTTGGACCCCAACAACCCTTTCCTCGTCGGGCCAAACGCTTTTTACCTCGCGCCCCATTTCCACCATGTCGTCGTTACCCATCAGCCGCTCATTGAATCCAGCCATTTTTTCGCTGATGACGGCACGAAGATTCTTTACCGCCAGTGCTTGCTGCCGATGAGCAGCACACCGGATCGGGTTGAAGCCGTCTTCGGTGCTATGCTTTTCAAGGTGGAAACAGCTGCACGGCCGCGCAGGGGCTAGCGGGCAAGTAATTGAGCACCGGCGTCCCGGGCCGCCAATTGCTCGACATGACTCATCTGCCCATCCCGAGATGGCTGGTTCAGCCGCGATACGAACGACGCAGTTGTTGGTTGCGGCGCAGTATCTGTCGCGGGTGGGATAAGTTGCGGCTTGCTGATGCGCGGGTCATGCGCGGCAAAAGCTAGATATCCCGGCCGCACTTTTTTGTCTGAAATCGCCAATGCGATATTATCCATCGTCCGCGCGAGGTTGAACTCATGCAGCAAATGGCTTTTCTCACCATGCGTCAGCGCTGCATACGGCTTCTTGAATTTCTGGATGATACGCTCCTGCAGCGAATGATCCGCCGCCACTACAACACCGAACACCTCCTCGCGGCTGATCGGCTTGCCCCGCTGGATTTGCAGGTCCATTTTATAAATCAAATCATGCGCCGCCGCCTTGTGTATACCCGTGCCATAGCCGATGATCGCATCCAGCCCCTCATGAACCACCATGTTGCTCAAACTCGCCACCGTGCCCACCCCGACAAAACCTGCGAGGGGCTCGAGTGCACCTTTGAGGTTAGTGTCCGCCAGCCCTTTGAGTGTTTGGTCGAATCCGAATGCCATGATAAGACCGATGCTCACCGCACCCGACAAAGCGGCAGTTGCGATGGTAAGCAGCGTTTTCTTATGCTGACGCTTTAGCGCCTCATTGATGATTTCGTTCGTACGCGCCGCTTCTTTCAGGTCCGCCCGCGTCACATCTGCAGGGGCGACACTAAGCGTAGCAGCGATATTATCACGGTACAGATCGACCATGTTTTCTTCATAAATCATCTGGCTATGCAGGCGCCGCACCACGGTAAGTGCAAAGCCACCGACAGCGATCACCGTCGCAGGAATTAAGACGCCGATACCCGTTGCCGCACCAAGAGCCCCCGCGCCAAAAACGGCCAGCGTCAGCAGCCCCTTACCAAGCGCGTACACCTTGAATTGGCGTATATAATCTTTGATATCGTCGAACATCGGGTAGTAAACCTTCGGAATTACCTAGCTTAATTCTAACCCGAAAGACCCGGCAGATGTGTGAAGCTTTTGTGAAGATTCGCCAAGAGCATTAATATAACCAATTGAATTCAATCAAAAATGAATAGCCCATTGCATGCACCGCGTAGCGCGTAAGCGAGACGAGGGGGAGCGGAGCGGGGGAATGTTAATGCCCCCTGCGCCGTTAGGCGCCACCCAATTTATATTCATGCACATGGCGAACATAATTTTCCGCTGACACCGGAATAAATGCCGATTCTTCTGCCCGCAAATCCCGCATATATTTTGCCGGGTTGCCCCCCCACATCTGCCCTGACGGAATGCGCTTGTTGGGCGTCACTACCGCCCCCGCCGCGACAAACGCACCGGGCTCGACCACAACACCATCGATAATCGTCGCCCCCATGCCTACAAAGCAATCATCCATCAA
>JBMOIY010000003.1:0-43171 GCA_049317085.1 Rickettsiales bacterium
TAACCTCCTATACTCGTTACAGTATAGGTGTTGCGTTTCAAACTTGAGTCAGCCCGTATAAACCTTACCGCCCCGCTTCAGCAGGCCGAATACCGCTACTTTGCCTGCAGCACCACGGCCGCGAGTACCTTTGCGAACGCCACCAAAATAACTTTCGTCAGCCTCGATCTCTCCCGACAGTTCATAGCTTGGTAGGTTACTGGCGATCAACTGGCGAAGACGCATAAAAAATGCTGTCGCTGTCTTCACATTCACGCCCACCACTTCGCTAGCTGCTCGCGCCGTCGCACCTAGCACAAAATGCTCAATCAACTTGCCCTGCTGACGAGGCGTTAGGCGGCTTCTTCTCTCATACATATTTCCATCCTAGCAGACCCGCTTAGATGGAATAGCCCCTGAAGAACTCTACTTATCCCACGATTATGACAGTTCTATGAAGATTGCCACCACTTCTGCAGTGCAGCATGGAATTGGTTTGCCTTGAGGGATGGAAGGCCTAAACAGTCCAATCCTTAGAGGAATTTAACGTTAGGTGCGAACGTGCAGGACGAAGAAAAACGCGATGATGAAGCTGCCGCAGATGCGACCAAGGACGACGCGCCCGCTGTTAAACTGGCAGCGGAGAATAACAAGCCCGTCTTCGGCCCGCCGACTCTAAAAATTGCGCAGGTAGAAAAAGCGGAGAACACAGGGATCGGCGGTTTATGGTTCGCCTCGCTCCGCATGTTACTGTCAGCGCAAATGGTCGGCGCGAAATACTGGACGACTATGTGGGAGAAATTCGGCTCCAACCACAAAGCCTGGCAGGGTGCTGCCGACATCATCGTCGAAGCGAACCGTGAGTTCATGACGCAAAGCGCGATTAAAAATTGGGTCCATCATGACGCCCGCACCCACACGCAGGAAGACGGCACCAGCCCCGGCGGGCGCTTCTATACTTACGTGAAGAACAACATCCAGATGATGATGGAAGCTGCCCCCGAACAGGTGCGCGAGAATACCAAGGCGCAATTCGCCGCCCACCCCGAATGGCAGGAAAAACTCCGGGGTGTCATCATGGCCAAGCAGTTCGGCGAGATCGACAAGATGATCCATAAGGCATACCGACTCTACCATCCCGAGCTGGCACAAAAAATTCGCTGGCAAGGCACTCTGTGCGACGAGCAATACAATCATACATTCCTCACCGAAACCAGCCATGAAGGACAGTCGAACGGTGAGATTGTGGCGGTGGATGTCGACAACATCGTCAAACTGTTCGACAGGAACGCCAAGCCTGCGGCCAACGGCAAACGTTTCCCGCATATCATAATCACTTCCAGCCACGCGCAGGGCGAAACGCTGCACGACGTGCGCAGCATCACCCATGGCATCGAGGCTTTGGCGCGCGACAGCGAGGGCAGGGCACTGCCGCATGGGTATGTTGATAAAGAAATCAAGCCCGGTCAGACGCTGACCCTCTATGCCTGCGACGTGGAAGAGACGCCCTGGCAGAACGGCGCCGCACTCCTCAAACGCATCCTCGAACTCAAGAAAATCGCGAAAACCGGTAAGCCGGAGAGAGAGTTCCGGGAAATTTCTCCCGGCGCAAAGCGCATTGCCAAACTCATGCTCAAATGCATGGTGGAGGATCCCTCGACCATCGATGTCGACTCCCCCGACAGCATCGCCACCTTAGCAAAAAAGCGAGAGAAGCCCATCACCCTGCGTGAGGACGCGGTGGAAGTGGCCCACCATTTCCAGCTCATCGGCTACAGCAAGGGCGGCAATGTGGTGAGCGACGCCGTCCGTTACCTGATTTCCGAACTCACCGCCAAGCACCGCGTGAACGGCAAGCAGACGGATATTTTTCAACTACATGAACAAAGCCCTAACATGAATGGCGATGGTCGCAGAATGGGTGAGCATAACGTGCGCAACATCGTGCGCAGCATCGCGATCATGGCGCTCGCCGCGGTGGAAGTGGGCATGAGCGACCATGACATCCGCCATGGCGCGCGCCGCGACGCCTTCAACAACGAAGACGACCAGATTTCCGCCCATCAGAATTACGAAAGCAACCCACCTTACGACCGCCGCTGGCTCATTAAAGGCACGCGCGAGCATCTCGGCCACGCACCGCATCAGATGATGGGCTCCCGCCACCCGATGACACCGGGTGAAACCATCGTCGGCTATGCCCATGACGATCCACGCGTCGCCCGGCGACTGAAAGAATTCTACGCCACGAACTACGGCAAGTCGGCCATTAGCCAGGTGGTGTTCGGTGAGGGCGCCAAAAACGGCGAAGTTATCATTGAGGCCGCAACCGGCACCAACAACCGGCAGGTCATGAATTATGCCGAGAAAATTAAGGAAGAAGTAGGCCGGGCCTTTAACATGGGCAAAGACGAACGGCTCCGCACACTGGCTTTCACCCCCAGTAAAACCGATTACGGCATGTTCACCCTCACCTGTACCGGCAAGAACTTCACGAATAACCCCAAAGCGCTGGAATGCCTGAAAAATGCCTTCGGCAAGCTACGTAGCGAACACACCCAAGGCATTGTAATTGCGCAATCAATTGTCGAAATGAACGGCGATATCGATAACCAGAGCATTATCGCCAACAAGGCACGTTACGGCGGCTTCCCACCGCCGGGCTCTTCCCCTGCAGGCGAGCCACCAGACAGCTACAAGGAGCGTGAGAAGCTACGTTCCGGAACATCCCGCCGCCGTTAACCTTTTTTTAGGTTTTTTATGGTCTACTGGGTTTATGAACCTGTTTCTTCTCATTGCGGCATTTTCGGTAGGGGCTGGCCTTGTTGGGCTGCAACTGCGTGCCTCGCGCAACCAGCGCCGCGTTTTAGTGAGCATTAAGCGCTAAAACAGCCATTTTTCGACTAATTCCTTGAGTATCTGCCTGCCGTGTGGCAGGTTAGCACTCCCATTTAGGAGGCTATTATCGCTGTTCATTTGCATATCGGGGATCTCCCCGCATCCGTCACTTTTGAGGGCGATATTGCCGTCGACACCGAAGCCATGGGCTTGAATAACCTGCGCGATAGGCTTTGTTTAGTGCAATTGTCAGACGGCAAGGGGGATGAACACTTGGTCCAATTCATGCCCGGCGAATTCAACGCCCCCAACCTCTGCAAGCTGATGACCGACCCCAAGCGCATCAAATTATTCCATTTTGGCCGCTTCGACATCGCTATTATACAGCTTTACTTCGGCGTCACCACCGCGCCTGTCTATTGTACCAAGATCGCCTCGCGACTGACCCGCACCTTTACGGACCGCCACGGCTTTAAGGATATCTGCCGCGACCTGCTCGGCGTTGAAGTCAGCAAACAACAACAAAGCTCCGACTGGGGCGCCCCAACGCTCACTCCTGAGCAGCAGGAATACGCCGCAAGCGATGTTCGCCATCTTCACAAACTCCGCGAGAAGCTGGATGTTATGCTCGAACGCGAAGGCCGCACCGAACTGGCCGCGGAATGTTTCAAATTCCTCCCCACCCGCGCAAAACTTGATATCGCCGGCTGGCCGGAACTCGATATATTTTCGCATTAACGGATTACACATTAAGCTCTCGCTGGAATGACGATAAAAAATATTAGGTAAAAATGCTAAAACAAAAACCACAAACTAATTTCGATCCGCTGGCCTCCGCCCGCGCCACCATTGCGCGCGAGGTGGAAGGGCTTGAGGCGATTGCGTCGACGCTAGATGATAAATTCGTTGCCCTTGTCGAACGCATCGGCGAGCTGAAAGGCCGCGTTATCATTAGCGGCATGGGCAAGTCAGGCCATATCGGCAAGAAGATCGCAGCAACGATGGCTTCGACCGGTACACCGGCCTATTTCGTTCACCCTTCGGAAGCCAGCCACGGCGACCTAGGAATGATCACGCCGGATGATCTCGTGCTCTGCCTCAGCAATTCCGGCGAAACCCACGAACTGCGCGACATCATCGCTTACACCCGTCGCTTCAGCATTCCACTGGTCGCCCTCGTGCGTCGTGCGGAATCGATGCTGGTGGAAGCCGCGGACATCGCCATCATCTTACCCGAAGTGCCCGAAGCATCCCCCATCGGCGCACCGACGACCTCAACCACGATGATGCTCGCTTTCGGTGATGCACTCGCCGTCGCCCTCATTGAGCAAAAAGGCTTCTCAAAAAATGATTTCGGCGTCTACCACCCCGGTGGCAAGCTTGGCTCCCAGTTCATTCGCGTCGCGGATTTGATGCACAAGTCCGAAGAATTACCGTTGGTGGAAGAGGGCGCACCCATGCAGCAAGTGCTGCTGACGATGACCGCCAAACGCTTCGGTTGTGCAGGTGTAATGAATGTGAGTGGCACCATGACCGGCATCGTCACCGATGGTGACCTGCGCCGTCATATGGGTGAACAACTCATCCATAAATCCGCCAAAGAAGTGATGACGGCGAACCCCGTCACTATCGTGCCTGCGATGCTCGCCGCCGAAGCGCTCGGCATCATGAATGCGAAATCCATCACCAGCCTGTTCGTAGTCGAAGCGGGCACGCCCGTCGGTATCCTCCACATCCATGACTGCCTGCGTGCGGGGGTAATGTAAATGTCCCTCTTCGAACGCAGCGAGCGCCATGAAGGCCTCTCCGCCTGGTGGGCAGTGCGCGAGGTTGACCATCTTTTTGCCTCCCTCGGACGCTACACCCGGTTCGTCGGCTTTGGCAAATGGGCCTTGGTCGTGGTTGCGGTCATTCTCACCGCCAGCCTGCTCATCTGGCCGTTGATAACCAAGGACACCAGCGGCATGCGCGTCTCGTTCGTCGATAGCAAAACGGCAAAGCAGGCACCTTCATCTCCGGTCATGAGCAATCCCGAATACCAAGGAAGCAGCGTTAGTGGTCAGCAATACAAAGTCACTGGCAAGACCGCGACCCAGAAAACTTCCGACCTCATCGTCATTGAAGCTGTCGAAGCGCAGATGGTAAAACCTACAGGCGGTTGGTATTCCTTGAATGCAGACACCGCAGAATACAACCAGGCAGCCAAACGCATTGAACTCATGAACAACGTCACCGTTATCGATGACAAAGGCACTACCTTCACCACTAGCCGCGCCACGATTGAGACTGATACGTCACACATTTACGGCAATGAAGCGATCAATGGGGTCGGCTCTATGGGCAACATTGTTGCAAGTGGTTTTGAAATCAAGGATAACGGAGATCATATTATTTTCACGGGCGGCGCCAAACAACTCACCGTCACCGTGGACAGATCGGCCAAGAAAAAATGACGTTTTCGCGATACATTACAGTGTTAGGTTGGGTAATGGCGTTGGCCGTAGCACCCGTAGCGTTCGCACAGGCACTGCAGAAGAATCAACCCATCGAAATCTCATCCGATAAGCTCGACGTACTTCAGCCGGAACATAAAGCCATCTTCAGCGGCAACGTTATCGCTATTCAGGGCACCACCAACATGCGCGCCGCGCAAATGACCGTCTTCTACCGCGACAGTGGCAGCACTGCAGCCCCCGGCGATGCGACGCCAGCCCCGGCACCTGCTGGCGCTGCTGTCCAAGGCATTTATCGTATCGAATCCATCGGTAATGTCGTCTTCACTACCCCGACCGAGACCGCCATCGGCGACACAGCTATCTATAACGTCGATACCGACACGATCGACCTCGTCGGCAGTAACGTCACCCTCACGCGCGGGCAGAATATCCTCAAAGGCACCAAGCTGAACTACAACATGGGCACCGGCCGCAGTATCCTCACCGCTGGCAGCGGCACCACGGACGTGACCGGCATGGGCGGCAAGCCCGCCCGTGTCCATGGCCTGTTCGTCCCCAAAGCCGATAAAGCAAAACCTGCGGAAGCTAAACCGTCGGTGAAGCCATGAGCGACGATAACGGCTTCGACGACAGTTGGTTGATCAAACCACTCATCCCCGGCACGACCGACCCCGAACACGCGCCCATTCCAGTGGTTTCTAGCTTCATCCCACCCTCGCACACCGTGCACGAATCGCACGTCGTGGCACTCACGCGTCCTGAACCGCAACCCAAGAGACCCGTGCTGGTCGAGAAGAAATCCGGCCTCTCTGTGCGCAATCTCGGGAAATATTATTCCAAGCGCCCTGTCGTGCGCAATGTTACCATCGATGTGCAGCGCGGCGAAGCGGTGGGTCTGCTCGGCCCGAACGGGGCAGGGAAGACCACCTGCTTTTATATGATTACCGGCCTCGTCGCCCCCGATTACGGCACGATCCATCTGGATGGCGCCGATATTACCAACCTGCCCATGTACCGCCGCGCCCGCCTTGGGGTCGGCTACCTACCGCAGGAGACCAGCATTTTCCGCGGCCTCACCGTGGAGCAGAACATCATGGCCGTGCTCGAAGTCACAGAGCGCGACCCGCAGACCCGGCACGCCATGCTGGATGAATTGCTCGCCGAATTCTCCATCACCCATCTGCGTCACTCGCCCGCCATCGCGCTTTCCGGTGGTGAACGCCGCCGCGCGGAGATTGCCCGCGCCATGGCTGGCCGCCCGTCCTTCATCCTGCTCGATGAACCGCTGGCCGGGATCGACCCCATCGCCATCGCCGAAGTGCGCGAACTGGTGAAACATTTGAAAGACCGCGGCATCGGCGTGCTCATCACCGACCACAACGTCCGCGAAACGCTCGACGTCATCGACCGCGCCTACATCATCCATGATGGCAGCGTCCTCATGGAAGGCTCACCGAAAGATATCGTCAATAACGAAGAAGTCCGCCGGGTTTATCTGGGCGAGAAATTCAGCCTCTAAGGCTGACACGCAAGCCACTGATAAAACAAGAATTCGACAGATGCTGCCGACTAACGCTTGAGCCTTCCCCCTTTTTCTGGTATAGTTTTTGCATAAAACAAGAACTTAAGGCCCTCGCATGGTCGGAATGAAGCAGGAATTCAGGCAGTCCCAGAACCTGGTGATGACCCAGGCCCTGCAACAATCCATCAAACTCCTCCAGCTCTCCGCCGTCGAACTCCAGGAATATATCGACGAAGAGCTCGAAAAAAATCCGCTGCTCACGAAAGAAGAGGGCGATTCCGAGCCCGAACACCCCAATGAGCTCGCCGCCGATGAACCCGGCGCCGAAGCCCCGAGCGCGAGCGAGGATGAAGACACACGCGGTGACGCCGCCGAGATCAGCGTCTCAGATTCCGACTATTCTGTGAACGAAGAACTTGTAAGCGATTCGTATGGCGACGAATGGAGCGAGGGCGAAGTCAGCCACATCTCCGCAGGTTTGCAAGGCAGCTCCGGCGGTTATGACGAGGACGGCGAAGGCTACGGTATCGAATCCGCCAGCGCCCGCGACAAGACATTGCGCGAGCATCTGCTTGAACAGATCCATATGGACATTAGCGACGCTGGCCAGCTTCTCATCGCCGAGAAACTGACCGATATGTTGGACGAAACCGGCTATCTGCGCGAGGACACAGCGACACTGGTAGAACAATTGGGCGCCACAAAGGAAGAGATCGAAGCCGTCATCAAACTCCTCCAACAAATGGAACCCGCAGGCGTGTTCGCCCGCTCCCTCACCGAATGCCTGCGCCTGCAACTGGCCGACATGAACCGGCTTGACCCCGTGATGGAAAGCTTCCTCGACAATATCGAAATGATGGCGACCGGCGACCTCACCGCCCTACGTAAAAAATGCAATGCCGACACCGAGGATTTTCAGCAGATGATCGCCGATATCCGCCGCTGCAATCCCAAACCCGGCATGGGCTTCGCCGCCGAGGATGCGCAAGCGGTAATTCCCGACGTCATCGTCCGCCGCGCTAAAGTTGGTGGCTGGCACATCGAACTCAACCCGGACGCTATGCCCCGCGTCCTGATCAATCGCCATTATGCTGCGGACGTCGGTGCTAGGCGCGAGGATAAAGAGGCAAAAAAATTCGTCAGTGAACAAATGGCGAATGCGAACTGGCTTATCAAAGCCCTCGACCAGCGCGCCAACACAATTCTCAAAGTCGCGACCGAAATTGTAAAGCAGCAGGACAAGTTCCTCCAGCACGGTATCCGCTTCCTGAAGCCACTCGTGCTGAAGGACATCGCAGCAGCGGTAGGCATGCATGAATCAACCATCAGCCGCGTAACCACCAGCAAATTCATGGCCACTCCGCGCGGTACTCTGGAGATGAAATTCTTCTTCACCAGCTCCATCAACGCCGGCACCGGCGCCAATGATTTCTCCAGCAAGACCGTGCAATACTACATTAAGGAACTGGTGAGTAGCGAAGATGCCAAGGAAATCCTCTCCGACGACGCCATCGTCAAACGCCTCAAGGACCGCAACATCGATGTGGCACGCCGCACAGTGACGAAGTATCGGGAGGAGATGAATATTCCATCAAGTGTGGTTCGGCGCAGGCAGAAGGCGAGCTAGAAGTTAAACAGTAGGGAGCACGCATTGGGATCTGTCCCGGTTAACTTATAGTTAGCAATCGCAGCAACGGCAATCACCTGACTACCAGTATCCTGACAGTTAGTATCCCGTTCAAAATTTCGTGTCTTGGCAAGGCCCGGTTTGCCGTCATCGGATTTAATATTCCATGCATCCTCGGCTTTCATTGCGGTCACTTGAGTGCAAACGCCTAGCCCATCCCCGCCAAAAATGAATAGGTTCGAGTAATTGCCTTCATAAAGGTTGACGTTGGTCACATCGATGTCACCCCAACAGTACATGGGCATCCAACCCGCGCGGGGCAATTTACTGGTGGCTACATTTTTTCCGAACGTTGCATCATAGGGAAGAACTCCATCCGTCACGCCCATAAAGGTGCCTTCAATCAATCCTGCATTGGCTAAGTGATGCCAGAAGTTAAAATTCAGTCACATTTCCATATCCGTCGCCATTGCAGGTCGCAGACGTAGTACGCACATCGGCACTTGTGCCAGGGCAGGCAGCCGCCGTACCCCAGAACGAGGTGGCGTTACTCATGTCAGCCGGCAAGGCAAAAAACTTATCGCGGAACGTATAAGCAGCGGTAGTGTAGCGTGCATATTCCGTACTCACTGCCCGCAATTCACTAGCGCGGATAAGCGCCTGACCACTGAGAATACCCCCCCACCAGCAAGCCAAGGATAACAACCAAAATACTCAATTCAACCAAACTAAAGGCCCGGGAATGAAAAGAACTCTTGGCCGATTTTTTAAGCAAAAAAAATAATAAAAACAATAACTAAAGTTAATATAATACTTGTTTTTATGTTAATCCATAAAATGCTTTCCAGCGTTAACCGATAATTTATCATATCCGGCGATACTGAAGCTTGAATGAAAGATGGTTTTAGGGGTTAGTGGGAATGTCGAACACACTAGGGCTACACATGAACGATGAACAATGGCTATCGAATCTTGCCGCAGTAGCAAACGCTGAAGATCAGCGGTTGGCTGAGGCGGAGCATGGTCTGGCCATCCTCGCCGACGCGCCGATTCCGGTGCCGCCCTTAAGCACCAACCCGGTCGCCATCCGCCTTGGCAAACCAGAACCTGCCCCGGCTCGGAATCCATCCCAGAAGGTCGATTCCATGATTGTGGCAGGTATCAGCGCCGCGAGTGACCTGCAGCAAGGCTTTCCGCCACAAGCACTTCCGCGCCGCGCCCGCACCATTGTGCATGGGGATATGCCCAATCTCGGCATGATCGAACAGTTCATGAAGGATCAGGCCGTCGGCGATATCCTCATTAACGGTATTCACAGCATCTATGTTGATCGCGGCGGCAAGATGGTCGATTCCGGCATCAAATTCTCCACCCATGAGCAAGTGTGGGATCTCGCCGAGCGCATCCTGCGCTCCGTCGGCCAGAACCTCTCCCATGATCGCCCGATGGTGGATTCACGCCTGCCAGACGGCAGCCGCGTCAACATCGTCGCCCCACCGATGGCGGTGGACGGGGTAAGCATTTCCATCCGCAAATTCCCATCGAAACAGATTACACTCGAATCCATGGTGCAGGCTGGCAATCTAACACCGGAACTCGCCAAATTCCTCAGCGAATGTATCCGCACCCGCCTGAATATCATCGTCAGCGGTGGCACGGGCTCAGGGAAAACAACCTTGCTCAACGCACTCTCCGGCTCCATCGGTATCGACGAACGTGTCGTCACCATCGAGGATTCTGCGGAACTGCGTTTGCAGCAGCCACATGTAGTGCGCCTTGAATCAAAAGTGCCTGCGGTGGGAGAGAAAGCGGAATTCGCCGTCACCATCCGCGACCTCGTAAAGAATGCTCTGCGCATGCGCCCGGACCGCATCATCGTCGGTGAATCCCGCGGCCCCGAGGCGATGGATGTTCTGCAAGCCATGAACACTGGCCATGACGGCTCGATGACGACCCTGCACGCGAACAGCCCGCGAGATGCTTTATCGCGTCTTGAGACCATGGTCAGCATGGCTATGCCACAACTGCCCTTACGCCTTGTGCGCGGGCAGATTGCCAGCACCGTCAACCTGATCATCAACGTCGCCCGCTGCAAGGATGGTACCCGCCGTATCATGTATGTGAGCGAAATTTCCGGTATGGAAGGCGAAATCATTGTGATGCAGGATCTCGTCGTCTTTACCGAAGGCGTGAACGGCCAGCCGGGCCATTACCGCTGGGCGAACGGGGCACCCCGCAACCAGCTTGTGACGGATGCAGCACGCATTTCAGGAATGATGCGCGGAATGCGCTAATTTGTTCGCCAAAGGCTTTTCTTTTGGCTTCATGGGCGATAGCGTGAGTGCGAACAACTACGGTTAATAAACTATGTCCGAAGAACTTGCCCAACGCATCGCCATGCTTGAACGCCAGTTTTCGTTGCTGACGAATCAGCAGCAATTCGACGAGGAGCCTGAACTGGCGAACGTTGAGCACGACCTGCAGACCGCTTTATCGGACGCCGTCCAGGCGCTCGCACCGCTGAAGGCCCTTCTCGACGACGAGACCATCAACGATATCCTCATCAACGGCCCGAAAAACGTCTATATCGAGCGCTACGGCAAACTGGAGCTCACCGATCTCGAATTCCCAAGCGACGCTGCCGTGTTTCACATCGCTGAAGCCATCGCCGCTCATATCGGCCGCCGCGTAAGCGTAAGAAAACCGCTGCTTGATGCGAGGTTGCCCGATGGCAGCCGCGTGAACGTCATCATTCGCCCGCTCGCGGTAGATGGCACGGCCATTTCCATCCGTAAATTCGCCAAGAAATCAATCACGCTCGACCACATGGCCGAATGGGGCAACACCTCGCAAAGCCTGTCGGAAATGCTTAAGGTGCTGGCCAAATGCCGCCTCAACATCATCATTTCCGGTGGTACGGGTTCGGGTAAAACGACACTCCTCAATGCCGTGTCGCAATATATCGACCATTCCGAACGCATCGTTACCATCGAGGACGCGGCGGAACTGCGTTTGCAGCAGCCCCACGTGGTACGCCTCGAAACCCGCCCCGTGCGCGCCGACAAGCGCGAGGACGAAGTGAATATCCGTGACCTCGTGAAGAATGCTCTCCGTATGAGACCCGACCGCATTCTTGTGGGTGAGGTTCGCGGAGCTGAAGCGTTCGACATGATGCAGGCCATGAACACCGGCCACGAAGGCTCCATCACCACAATTCACGCCAACCACCCGCGGGATGCGCTGTCGCGCCTTGAGAACATGATCAACATGGCGAACCTGAACCTGCCGAACGCCTCCATCCGCTCGCAGATTTCATCCGCGATCCATCTCATTATCCAGGTCAGCCGCATGCGCGACGGCCACCGGCGCGTGACCTTTGTCTCCGAAGTCGTCGGCATGGAATCCGACATCATCACCATGCAGGATCTCTTCGTCTACCAGAACAAGGGTGAGGGGCCAGACGGCAAACTGATTGGTGATTTTAAATGGACCGGCATTATGCCGCGCTTCCTGCGCCGCGTCGCCTATTACGGTGAGGCCGACAGGCTCTCGGCCGCGCTCGGTGTCAAGCTTCCGAAGATGTAACGGACGAAATATATCTCAGAATAACTTATCTTATAGGCTGGAAATTTTACGTTCATGAGCCTATATTGGAATAATATAATAGCGTTCAGCATTTATGAAACGCACCCTTCATTTCCAACTTCCCAACCAAAGAGGAACTTATGCAACTTCACATCTCGGGACGTCACGTCGATTTAGGTTCAGCCTTCCAGGAGCATGTCGAAAAGCGGTTGAAGGACGGGTTCAGCAAATACCTCGATAGAATAGTGAGCATGGACGTCGTCGTGTTAAAAGAAGCCCACCATCAGTTCCGCGTCGATATCCACGGCAACACCGGCACCCATGCGGGCATCGTCGTCAAAAGCCAGGGTGGCGCGAGCGAAGTCTACGCCGCGTTCGACGACGCCGCGACCAAAGCCGAAAAACAACTCCGCCGTTACAAGCGCCGCATAAAAGGCCACCATACCAGCGAAGGCAACAAAGAAGCCCGCGCCCAGGTAGCCCGCAAATATATCCTTGCCCCTGAATCCCACGAGGGCGAATTGGAAGAGAAGGGCGCGCCCGCCGTCATTGCTGAAAAGCCAACCAGCATCGAACGTCTGACCGTCAGCGACGCAGTGATGAAAATGGATCTCGCCGACCTTCCGGCCTTGATGTTCTTCAACGCCGGTAATGGTCGCCTGAACGTCATCTACCGCCGCGTCGATGGCAACATCAGCTGGGTCGACCCTGATGGCATCGCGGCATAAGTTAATTGTCATACCAGCGTGAGCTGGCATCCAGCGCGAAGCACAGCAATGAAATGGAAACCAGCCTTCGCTGGCGTGACACAATCATCAAGGCTTACATGACTGCACCATCCCTCCATGCCAGTGCCTTTGCCTATCAGGGGATGGGTTGCCTGGTGATGGGGGAATCTGGCAGCGGCAAATCCAGACTCGTTGCCGAATGCATTCTCTATGGTGCTCGCCTGATAGCGGACGACCGCGTGCAACTTCGTGCAGCAGACAGCACACTCATAGCGAGTGCTGTACCCCAATTGCGTAGCGTACTTGAGCTACGTGGTTTGGGGCTTATCCAACGTCAGGATGTGGTTGATAATCACCCTATTCACCTCGCCATCACGCTTCTAGGTGGCGAGGGCGAGCGCTTGCAGGAACCAGCGCTCAAACCCATCGAAGGCATTATGCTCCCGCACCTGCGCCTACCCGCCGCCCTCCTGACCAATGCCGGCGCCTTGCTACTTTACCTAGAAGCGATGCATCATGGCCGCATTTTGCCGCCGGATTGGCGCCCGACAGCGTGATATGCATCAAACCATTGCATTTGCCCCAATGCTGGCTTAAGGCAGGCAAATGATCGGAATCATCGTAGTCACCCATGGTGCCCTCGGCACCGAATTGATCGCTGTTGCGGAGCATGTCGTGGGCCGCCAGCAGGCGCTGCTCAGCGTCTCCATCGGTCCCGAGGACGACATCGAATCCTGCCGAAACGACATCATCGCCAAAGTGAAGGAAGTCGATGACGGCACCGGTGTAGCCATCCTCACCGACATGTTCGGTGGCACCCCGAGCAACCTCGCCATCTCGGTGATGGTACCGGGCTCGGTCGAAGTCATCGCGGGCGTCAATGTGCCCATGCTCATCAAACTCATCAGCGTGCGCAACAGCTCGCCGCTTCTTCCCGCCGCCATGACTGCGCAGGAAGCTGGCCGCAAATACATCAACGTCGCCAGCAACCTATTGAAGAAGGCCGTGTAGCGTGGCCACGGCGCGCGCCACCATTTGCAACAAAAAGGGCCTCCACGCCCGCGCCGCCGCCAAACTCGTTAAAACCGCCGCGACCTATGACGCCCGCGTCGAAATCATTCGCCTGCCGCGCGCCGGTGAGGAGCCCGACCCAGCCGCCAAAGCCGGCGCCACCTCCATCCTCAGCCTGCTCATGCTCGCCGCCGAACGCGGTGTGGATATCGAACTCAGCGGCGAGGGGGCGCAGGCCCAAGAAGCCATCTCCGCGATCGTGGCCTTAGTAGAGCGCAAGTTCGATGAGGAAGAGTAGAAGCGTGCCGCTTGCAAACCGCCCGTTTGATGACTCTATGCAACATCCTGTTGCCGGATGGAAACAGATTTTATCCACCGTTAAACTAAATACCTGTAAAACGCATGCCCACCTGTGGCTGTTCAGCCGCCATTTGTAGAAAAGTCAATCCTCAGTACAAAAATATAATTATTTTCTTGACTGACTTTGGAGTTGAACTAATAAGGCCAGTTTGCTTTCATAGGGATGTTATCAAGCTAGAAGCGAAGATAAGGACCGGTGTGAGCCGGTATCATTCACCCTCCCGGGGAAACAAGGCTTGCCCCGCACAACAAAAAGGTAGGTAGCTCTATGTCACTCCAAGCACACTTCAATGTCATCCAAGATAAGCACCTTAAACTGAAGTCTCTCATTAACGAAGAATCGCACCGTCCCTTTCCGGATTTGGTGACCTTGCAAACCCTAAAAAAACAGAAACTTCTCCTCAAGGAGCAAATGGAACGTATACGCAACCTCGAGCTGCAGCGCTTGGACGCTGCATGACGGGTGGCGGGGCTTGCGCGTGAGGTGACCCCTTACCGCAAGCCGTGAAATTCCCGGGCGTACGCCGCACCGGGTAGGCTCCGTCACTAAGCTGACGGAACTTCGAGAGGGGGACTTATTAGTTCCCCATAATGAAACCCCGCCAACCCCGTGTTGACGGGGTTTCTTTTTGGCGCTGCGTTTGGAATGGAATTCTTATAGAGGATGCGCTTCCTTATGCGTCCATCAACTAACAGGAGACCATCATGCAACTCAACGCCCTCAACCCGCTCAGCGACAGCAAGAACGAAAAAGATACCTTCGAAGCAGCCCCGACCCCCGAGCGCTTGAAGAAACAGGAACGCATCCTCATCCTGACCGCGGATGACACGCAGGATCTGGAATTCTTCTATCCCTACTATCGCCTGAACGAAGAGGGCTACCGCGTGGATGTTGCCACTCCCAAAGGCGGCAGCTTCAAAGGCAAAATGGGTATGGGCCTGAAAGAGACGCTCTCTATGGACCAGGTACAGGCAGCGGATTACTCGCTGCTCTACATCCCTGGCGGCAAAGCCCCTGCGACCTTGCGTAAGGACGATAAGGTCATCCAGTTCGTCAAACAATTTGCATCCAGCGGCAAACCCATTGCCGCCATCTGCCATGGCCCGCAAGTGCTGGTGACGGCAGATGTAATTCGCGGTAAGAAAATTTCAGCATACTCTGAAGTTGCCAAGGAGCTGCAGGAAGCGGGCGCCACGTACTCGGACGAAGCACTCGCCATCGACGGCCAATTCATCACCGCACGCGTCCCGGGAGACCTCCCACGCCATCTCTGCGGCGTGATTGATGTCCTGCAAGGCCGCAGCAGCAAAAAAGCTGCCGCTTAAGATAAAGACCCCCCCGGAACTGGGTTCGGGGGGGCTTCTATTGCCGCGGTGGATGCGTCACGCCGATTAGCGGCGGAGGATTCTCAAGGCAGGAGGAGAGCTCCTGCGACTGCGTCCACCCGCACATCCCATCCGGCTGACGTTTGCATTCCCCGAATTTCGGATAGCACGTGTACTGTGACGCGAACTCACACGTGCTGGCTGTCTCAGGGTCATTAGCCTCAAGACAGTGCTGCCCCGAGCATCCGCCAATTGCGCAACTCGGGTCCACTGCCTTAGTCAACGCGAACGCAGGCGTAGCGAATAGCGCCAGGACGAGCGCTGCCGCTAAATAAATAAAGGGCGAGGGCTTAT
The DNA here is from genome assembly GCA_049317085.1 of Rickettsiales bacterium. Classification (GTDB taxonomy): domain Bacteria; phylum Pseudomonadota; class Alphaproteobacteria; order Rickettsiales; family UBA3002; genus QFOX01. The sequence goes on from JBMOIY010000003.1 coordinate 15,787, forward strand.
GCTGCTTCAGCATCTTCGTCGTAGCTTTCGTCCATTCCAAGGGCGCGTTTGTAGAGGTCGAGCATATATTCAGCTTCGGTGCGCTCGTTCGCTTTCATCTTACGCAGCTTGAGTACCTGACGCATCGCCTTCACATCGAACCCGTTCGATTTCGACTCCGCAAACACGTCGCGAATGTCGCTGGCGATGCCTGCCTTATCTTCTTCCAGCCGCTCGATACGCTCGATATAGCTTTTCAGTTTTGGGGTCTCGACCCCACCAGTCTTCAGTTTTGCCATGGCTTGACCTTTGTTTTATAATGTTTTTTAGTGTCACTCCACCGAAAGCTCACAATGCTCTTCCCTGTCTTGGAATGACTGAAAAACAATACACACACTCAAGATGCCCAGCAACTTGGCGCTTGCCATTGTCCACAGCCACATGGTAGGTTGCCCGACCTTATAAAACCTGGAAAGGGGGTATTGTCTCGTGGTTGAAGTTCTTGTTCGTGATAACAATGTGGATCAGGCTTTGCGCGTTCTGAAAAAGAAAATGCAACGTGAAGGGATCTACCGCGAAATGAAAATGCGCAAGCATTACGAGAAACCGTCCGAAAAACGAGTGCGCGAAGCTGGTGAAGCTGTTCGCCGCGCTCGCAAACTGGCACGCAAAAAATCGGATATGTTCGACTAGGGTCGAACGGATTTCATTACCGAAAAGGGCGCCCGATGAGGCGCCCTTTTTTTAGCAAAAAAACTGCCGGTGCCGAATGTTACGAACGGCCGCCGGGTAGCCGCGAAGGTATACTGGTATTCAAAAAATTAGCGACATCCGAGTCAAATAAATCTTCTGGTACCTCATAAACCGTCAAGCCACGCGGGCGCAGACATTCCTTTATCTTGATACCAAAAACACCAAGCGCGGTGACGAGTGTCTGTTCTTTTGGATCTTCATCGGGAACTTTGAGGACTTTGTAATCAAAAATGAAATGCGTATTATTTGCAGCGATGAGTGCCTTGCGTAATGTTTGTTTTGCGGTATGGCGTGACATAGTCGGCGTTTTAACGGAATGTGTCACCGGCGTTTCTGTAGTCATAATGAAAGCTCCTCATGTGTAGAGGCAGTGTAGCAGCCAATTATTAAGGATTTATGACGATAACCGAATAAAATTGCTGAGAAAAACAATTTATTAATTTTTTATTTACCAGCATTTGCACATCGCAATAAATTTTTCAGTATGCCCACACCCGCCGAAACAGTACGCGCCGAGATCAGAAATATCGATTCCCTAGGTACCAAAACGGAGAATTACTCCGTCGTGCTGAAAATTTTTCCGTGCTGATGATGCCACGGTAAAAACAGAATTCTTCAAACTAGGTTTTACACTGACACCAAAAGTGGAAGAGCGTGTCACCGTAAAAGACGGTTTCATCAGCTCTCCGGATTTCATAACCCTGAAAACCGCACTCGATTTAAAAAACCGTGACCACCACATGAACGAGCAGTTAGAAAAAACGCTGAATAACAGGAACGTCGACAAAGCCTTGAATGAAGCGCTGGGTAATATGCGCTCCAGCCTCGACAACCCGCTCGATAAAGTAGTTTGCCGACGCGGCCCTATTGAAAGAGCAGGGGGTCAGCTTCAACAATTCTAGCGCCAACTCACCAGCAAAGGGCCCTGCAGCGTTCGTTGCGCGTCAGCGTTAAACTTTTGGCAGTTCCTTCGTCACTTTTTCCGAAATAGGCGGTGTTCCATCGCGGCGGGTGATGTCACCTTTTTCAAGGATGCTGAACATGGCGATGATGACTGCCGTGAACAACACGGCCATGATGATGATGCGTAACATAAGATCTCCTAGAGTGCTTTGAGTGCTTTCACCAGATTCTCGGTCGCAACCTTTGCATCGCCGAACAGCATCATGGTGTTATTCTGATAGAACAATTCATTCTGGATACCGGCATACCCCGCCGCCATCGATCGTTTGTTGAAGATGACATTGCGCGCATCGCCCACATTCAGGATGGGCATGCCATAGATCGGGCTCTGTGGGTCGTTCTTCGCCGCCGGGTTGGTCACATCGTTTGCACCAATGACGTACACCACGTCCGTTGTCGCGAAATCACTGTTTATTTCTTCCAGTTCGACCACCGCCTCATATGGTACGTTGGCTTCCGCCAGCAATACGTTCATATGCCCCGGCATCCGCCCGGCGACCGGGTGAATGGCGTAGCGCACCTTGGTACCTTTATGCTCTAGCGCTTCCGACAGCTCGCGCACCGCATGCTGTGCCTGCGCCACCGCCATGCCATACCCTGGCACGATGATGACCGAATCCGCATTGGCCAGCAGGAACGCCGCATCATCCGCAGCACCGGTTTTCACTGGCCGCTCATCTTTCACCGCAGATCCACCTGCCGCAGCAGGGACTGAGCCAAAACCACCAAAGATAACATTGATGATGGAACGGTTCATCGCCTTGCACATAATGTAGCTGAGGATAGCCCCGGACGACCCGATAAGCGCACCTGCGATAATCAGCAGCGGATTACCAAGCGTAAAGCCGATACCGACCGCCGCCCAGCCCGAATACGAGTTGAGCATCGACACCACGACTGGCATATCCGCTCCACCGATCGGGATAATCAATAGCACCCCAAGCGCCAGCGAAATGGCGATCATCAGCAGGAACACCGCATGCGATTCCGTCGCGCAGAACACGAACAATAGGAACACAAGGCCCAAGCCAAGCCCGGCATTGATGAGGTGCTGGCTCGTGAACCGTACCGGTGCACCCGAAATCAGCCCCTGCAGTTTGCCGAATGCAATGATTGAACCCGTGAACGTAACCGCCCCGATGATAACCCCGAGCGACATCTCCACCAAACTGCCAAAATGAATATTCCCCGTCGTGCCTATACCATACGCCTCCGGCGACCACAGCGCCGCCATAGCCACCAGCACTGCCGCCAACCCGACCAGCGAGTGGAACGCCGCCACCAGCTGCGGCATCGCCGTCATCGCGATGCGCTTGGCAATAACTGTACCCACAGCGCCACCACCCGCAATCGCGAGCAGGATGTAGATATACGACTGCACCTGCGGCAGCGTTAGCGTCGTTAGAATACCGATTACCATCCCAGCGATGCCGTAGAGATTCCCCTTACGCGCCGAAACGGGGGATGACAGCCCGCGCAACGCCATGATGAAGCATACAGCAGCAACGAGATACGCAATATACGTGAGCGAATTCATTATTTACGCTCCTTCTTCTTAAACATGTCGAGCATGCGCTGTGTCACCACGAACCCACCAAAGATGTTGATGGATGCAATGAACACCGCAATCAAGCCCAGCGTATGTGAGAACCCGAACCCTTCTGGCCCAAGCGCAATGATAGCGCCGACGATGATGATGCCAGAGATCGCATTCGTCACGCTCATCAGCGGCGTATGCAGGGCAGGGGTTACACGCCAGACGACATAATAGCCGACAAAGCACGCCAGCACGAACACCGTGATACCGAAAACGAACGGGTCCACCGTCCCGCCATGGGCCAGTTGTTCCTGCCATGCCGCAGTGCTTTGCTGCAAAGCGGTTGCCTGCTCAGCGAGTTCGCTTGCTTGTTTGTTGATGGTGTTCAAATCAGCCATAACTTATCCTCTTAACTCGTCATTCCAGCGAAAGCTGGAATCCATCTTTTACTTAACCAGCGCCGGATGCACCGTCGCTCCACCTTTGGTCACCAGCGTGCCTTTGATGAGTTCATCATCCGACAGCACCTTCAGCGTTTTGGTTTCTTTGTCGAACATCAGCGTCAGCACGAAGGTCTGCAGGTTGCGCGCATAGAGCGGGCTCGCATCGCTCGCCGCCCGGCTCGGCATGTTGGTATAGCCGATGATGGTGACGCCATTGTCGGTTTTGATGAGTTGGTCAGCCTTGGTCAGCTTGCAATTCCCACCACTCGCAGCCGCGAGGTCGACAATGACCGCACCAGCCTTCATACTGGCGACCATATCGCCACTGATCAACTCTGGTGCAGGCTTACCGGGAATCAGCGCCGTGGAGATAACAATATCCTGTGACTTGATGACCTCAGCCAGCGCCTCGCCCTGGCGGCGCTTGTAATCCTCGTCCATTTCCTTGGCATAACCGCCACTCGTCTCAGCATCTGCGCTCGCTTCTACCTCGATGAATTTGGCGCCGAGCGATTGCACTTGCTCCTTTGTCACCGCCCGCACATCAAACGCGCTGACCACAGCACCCAAGCGTTTCGCGGTCGCAATCGCCTGCAAGCCTGCAACGCCCGCGCCAAGAATGAGTGCCTTCGCCGGTGGAATCGTCCCCGCCGCCGTCATCATCATCGGCACGGTCTTGGAAGTTGCTGAAACCGCCTCGATCACCGCGCGATAGCCCGCAAGGTTGCTCTGCGACGACAGAACATCCATCGACTGTGCTCTCGATATACGTGGCAGGAACTCCATCGCATAGGCATGGATCGAGCGCTTATTGAGTGCTGCAAAACTAGTTTTAGGGTCAAGCGGGTTCATCATCCCGATAAGGATGGAGCCCTCCGGAATCACGCTCACGCCCGCATCATCCGGAGTATCCACGCACAGCACGATATCCGCGCCCATGTAGGCCTCAGCAGCATTCGTGGCGATCGTTGCTCCCGCCGCTTCATAAGCAGCATCAGAAATCCCGGAATTCAGGCCCGCCCCGCGCTCGACAGCGACCTGGATCCCCGCCGCAACGAACTTTTTCACCGTGTCCGGCACCAAGGCCACACGGGCTTCGAGGGCAGAGGATTCCTTGGCAGCAGCGATTTTCATGGTCAATTCCTACGGTTATTTGTCTTCATCCGAGCAATAACGAGTCACGATGCTTAGCCTAGGTTTGACCGAGTGGCAACAGTAGTATATGGTGCAGCGCTTCCAAACCAGGAGGCGAAATGCCAGAGAAAAAGAAGACAGCCAAGCCCAGCGCCAAACCGCTTGTGGGTATCATCATGGGAAGCCAGAGTGACTGGCCGACAATGAAAGCCGCCGCCGACATGCTCGACCTGCTGAAGGTGCCCTACGAAGCAAAAGTCGTCTCCGCCCACCGCACGCCACAACGCCTCTATGAATATTCCACCACCGCCGCCAAGCGTGGTCTCAAAGTCATCATCGCTGGCGCCGGGGGCGCCGCCCATCTTCCGGGCATGACCGCCTCGCTCACCACACTACCCGTCCTCGGCGTTCCCGTTCTTAGCAAATCGCTGAAAGGCATGGACGCATTACTCTCCATCGCCCAGATGCCCAAAGGCGTCCCCGTCGGCACCCTTGCCATCGGCGAAGCGGGCGCGGGCAACGCAGGTCTGCTAGCAGCGATGATTCTCGCACTCGGCGATGCAAAGCTGAACGACCGCGTCACCAAATGGCGCGCCGCGCAGACAAAAGCGGTGGCGCTCGAGGTGACGAAATGAACAACAAAATTTGTCATGCCGTCTTCATGATGGCATCCGCGCAGACCCAGTCATACGACGGGGTGACATTAAGGATAAAGCCATGACCATCACCCCTCCGGGTTCCACTATCGGCATCGTCGGCGGCGGTCAGCTGGGCCGCATGCTCGCCCGCGCCGCCAGCCGCATGGGATACAAGACCCATATCTACACGCCGGAGAAGGATTCCCCCGCCAGCCATGTTTCGACCATGACGACGATTGGCGCCTATCAGGACGCCTCTGCCCTGCGCGCCTTCGCCCAAAGTGTGGATGTCATCACCTTCGAGTTCGAGAATATTCCTGCTGAAACCTTGGAGATGCTCGACGCCATCACCGTCGTCCGTCCCGAACCATCCGTCCTCTTCACCACCCGCCATCGCCTCCGCGAAAAAGAATTTATCCGCGCCCAAGGCATCGCGACGGCACCTTTCGCGCCCATCCGCACGGCTGAGGAACTTGAATCAGCGATCAACCAAATCGGTACACCAAGCGTCCTGAAGACGTGTGAGCTGGGCTATGACGGCAAAGGGCAGGTGGTCATCAAATCCGCTACTGACGCTACCAAGGCCTGGGCCTCCCTCGGCAAAACCGAATGTATTCTCGAAGGCTTTATCGATTTTTCCGCCGAGGCCAGCATCATCGTTGCCCGCTCCACTAATGGCGAAGCACGGTGCTATCCACTGGTGCAGAACATCCACCGTGATCATATTCTGTACAAGACCATCGCCCCCGCACCCTTTATCGACCAGCATCAGGAACAAGCCGTCAAAATCGCCAAGACTTTGGCTGTTGCACTTGATGTTGTGGGCCTGCTCGCCGTCGAACTCTTCGTCACGAAGGACGGCTTACTAGTGAACGAGCTCGCCCCGCGCCCCCATAATTCCGGGCATTGGAGCATGGAAGGCGCCCCCACCGCTCAGTTCGAGCAGCATATCCGCGCCATCTGTGGCTGGGCACTCGGCGACACCACCGCCCACCGCCCATGTGAGATGATCAACCTCCTCGGCGACGAATGGAAACAATGGGAAGAATACGCCAAGAACCCCGAGGCCCACGTTCACTTATATGGAAAAACGGAAACCCGCCCGGGTCGCAAAATGGGCCACGTTACAATCGTGAAGCGCTAGCGTGGAGGGTAGCTCCACTGCTGCGGACGAAGCTGTAATATACTCAATTTTTCTATCCAGCTTGTTTTAGGCTTCAAAGGTTCCTGATCCCGCTGCACTGCATATTCATTGAGCGCCCGCACAAAAAGCGCGACCGCTTCTTCATCGCATGTTGGTAATTCTTCCTTCGTGAGGTGAGCTTTGATCTGATTGAGGACATTCTTAAACCCCAAGGTTTTTGGTTCCTCTTCCGGCGTCGAGCTGACATCCATCGTCGTCACCCCTTGTTCAGATGTCATTTTACGGAAAAAGGCATGCGTCCTGGTCAATATGGCTAGTGCATAGCTGCAATCATCAAGCTCAGCTTTGCCCACAACAAGGCCTTGATACTCTATCGCATTGGGCTTCCTACGATTAGCATTGGCCTCTTTGATTCGATCCGCGTACTTACACCGTTGACGCTACATAGATAACCCTCTTTTAAAGCACCATAGGATGATCCGGATAGAAACAGTGTGACGGTTTAATGAAGATTAACCACTAGCTGTGGGATATTCCCGGTGGGTGCTGAATCTGCCCTAGTGCTTCCATTCGGCTAGGCATGCCCTTTAATGTATTGGGCATGACTTTATCCAGTTTTGCAGCCAGGTGATTGATGGCAAGCACGATATCCTTAACGCTATACGGGTCATTTTCTTTTCGTTTTGATAAAAAGCTTTCTACCACACCAAGCAGCATATTTCCCATGAGTGAGCGTGCGTGTAGCTGAATATTGGGTTCCTCGCCCTGTATCACCAACTCATCGCCTGCGACAACAACCAGCGCCGATTTACAATGCTCGAGGGTCGCAGCCGGATCAAGCCCGCGATGCTCAACGGTGCCGGAAACACCTGCCGTCTGCGTGATGATATTTTTTTCAGGTGCATCGCTCATGCTTTATTCATAGCAGTATGAAAAACAAAAAATGTGACATTTTTATGAAGATATCGCCCATTGATACCTTCTATGCTAGAAAGCTTGCATGACCAAAGCCCCATGGAAAAAGCCTGCCCAGAAAGGAGTTGGCAACATCAAAATGACCGAAGAGCAAAAGGCCCAAGCCCGCGCTCGTGCCGAAAAAGCAGGCCGCCGCTATCCCAATCTCGTTGATAACATGGCCGTGCTGAAAGAAGCAAAAGCAAAAACTGAAATGCCCTAGCGCACCACCGCGCCGACTTTTTTGACGCTGGTGAGGATGGCGGTGGCTACCGCCTCGATCTCCGCATCCGTCAGCGTCCGGTCATCGGCCTGCAACGTCACGGTAAGGGCGATGGATTTCTTGCCCTCCGCCACATTCTTGCCCGTGTAGACATCAAAAATGGTGACATCCCGTAACAGCGACTTGTCCGCCGCGCTCACGGCCCGAACCAGCTCACTGCTTGCTAAGTTGCCATCCACCACGAACGCGAAATCACGGCTTACGGTCTGGAAGTCCGACGTGTTCAGCGCCTTGCGCTTGGTGGTTTTTAACGCAGGCAGTGACGAAACGAACAGCGTGAAGGCGTACGCAGGCACATCCACCCCGAATTGTTTGAGCATACCCGGATGCAATTCCGCGAACACACCAAGGATATTCTTGGGCCCAAGCCCGACAAACCCACTGCGCCCCGGGTGCAGCCACGGCACATCCTTGGCAGGGATAACGGTAAGCTGCGCCGTGTTGATGCCTGCCACATCGAGCAGCGCGTAAAGGTCGGCCTTCACGTCGAACACATCCACCGCTTCGCTGCCCGCCCAATGCGTGCCCGTGCTGCTGCCGCAACGAATGCCCGAAAGCATGGTTTTCTGCCCTGCAGGCGTCACATCCTCGAACACTGCCCCAAGCTCAAAAATGGCGATATCCTTCACACCGCGGGCAAGGTTGTTTTTCACCGCATCGATAAGGTGCGGCATGATTTTCGGACGCATGACCGAAAGATCAGCACTGATAGGATTCAGCAATTCCAGCGCTTCCAGATGCTCACAACCCATGCTCCACGCATCGGCCTGCTCTTTGGAGCAGAAACCCCAGCTATACGTCTCGTGTAATCCACGCGCGGCAGCGGCACGGCGCAGTGCACTCGCGCGCACCTGCCCACTATCCAGCGCCGGGCGGCTGATGGTGGTAGGCTTCGGCAGCGAGGCGAGGGGGATGGCATCATACCCAACGATACGCAGCACTTCCTCGGCAAGGTCCGCCGGTTGGCTAATGTCGTGCCGCCAGCTGGGCGGGTGCATATGGTCGCCATGGTCGCGGAACCCAAGTGCGGTAAGGATCTCCCGCTGGCGCCTTTCCGGAACATCCACGCCGCCGAGCGCATTCACAGCGGCGGCAGAGTAGGGGACTTCAATCTTACGTTTCAGAATCTCACCCACAAGGGTTGCTGCGCCAGCATTGCCACCCGCGATCTTCACGATGAACCCGGCAAGATGCTCCTCCAGCGCGCTGAGCGCTGCTGTGTCCACCCCACGCTCAAACCGCGAGCGCGCATCCGAATCAATTTGCAGCGCGCGTCCGGTCTTGGCGATACGCTCCGGGTCAAACAGCGCGATCTCAAGCAGGATATCCGTCGTCGATTCATCCACCGCCGTCGATTTTCCACCCATGATACCACCAATTCCGATAACACCCGAATCATCCGCAATCACACAGTCACGCGGGGTGAGGGTGTAGGTCTTGTCGTTCAGCGCCAGCACGGTCTCACCGTCCTTCGCCGCGCGCACCACAATGCCGCCCGTGAGTTTCTTGAGGTCATACACATGCGCTGGGCGGCCATCCGCCAGCGTCGACAGGTTGGTCACATCCACCAGCAATGAAATCGGTCGCATGCCAGCCGCCGTAAGAATCCGCTGGATCCATTCCGGCGACGGCCCGTTCTTGACCCCCCGAATAATGCGGCCAACGAATGCGGGGCACGCCTCGCGATCATCGATACGAATCGGATAGGTCTCAGCACCCGCCGCAAACATATGCGCCGGATGCGCCGTGAACGTGCCAAGACCCGCCGCCGCCAAATCACGTGCGATGCCGATGACGCCCATGCAGTCACCCCGGTTGGCAGTGACATTGATATCGAGTACCGGATCGCCCAAACCAAGAACGTCTACAATGGAAGTGCCGATCACCGCATCCAACGGCAGTTCCATGATGCCCGCACTATCCGTACTTAAGCCCAGTTCCGCACCCGAACACAACATGCCCTGTGACTCCACTCCGCGCACCTTGGCAGCTTTGATCTCCATCCCATTCGTCGGGATAATCGTGCCGATATTCGCTAGCGCGACCTTGATGCCCGCGCGCGCATTCGGTGCCCCGCACACGATCTGCAACTCACCCTGCGCCGCCTTCACCTTGCACACTTGCAGCTTATCCGCCTGCGGGTGCTTCTCTGCGTGGAGGATTTCCGCCACCACGAATGGTTTCAGTTCGGCTGATTTATCTTCAATCCCATCCACCTCAAGCCCGATAGCGGTCAACGTGGTGCTGATCTGTGCAAGCGAAGCATCGGTCGTAAGATAATGCAAGAGGAGGGAGAGTGGGAATTTCATGGCTATTTATCCTTCGCCTCGTGGGTGCGTTCGGCGAGCTTGGCTTCCACCAGTTTTTCCACCTGCGATGCGATTTCCTGCTCCTTACGCGCTGCCTCGCGCAGCTTCCATTGCCGGTAATCCGTATAGAATTTGAACACCAGCACGCCGATGACGATGCCCGCAACGATAAGGATGATCATGCCGCCACTCCCTTGATGAGGGAAGGAATATCGAGCGCATTGAACCCGTAATGCTTCAGCCAACGCACATCACCCGCAAACATCGTGCGTAAATCAGGGATGTTATATTTCAGCATCGCCAGCCGCTCGATACCGCAGCCGAAGGCAAAACCTTGCCACTCCGCAGGGTCGAGGCCGCAATTACGCAGCACATTTGGGTGCACCATGCCGCACCCCGCGACCTCCAGCCAATCCGAACCCTCGCCAATGACCAGCGCATTCTTGCCGCGCTTGCAGCCGATATCGACCTCCGCCGAAGGTTCCGTGAACGGGAAGAAGCTCGCGCGGAACCGCATCGGCAATTTCTCTAAGCCAAAGAACGCCGCCAGCGCATCATGCAGCAACCCCTTCAGGTGCCCCATATGCACGGACTTCTCGATGACCAGCCCCTCGATCTGGTGGAACATCGGCGTATGCGTCATGTCCGAATCTGAACGATAAGTCGTCCCCGGCGCGATGATGCGGATCGGCGGTTTCTGGCTCATCATCGTGCGCACCTGCACCGGGCTCGTATGCGTACGCAGCACCGGGTGGGTCTTGCCATCGCCCTTGAGGTAGAACGTATCATGCATCTGCCGCGCCGGGTGCGACTCAGGAATATTCAGCGCCGAGAAATTATGGAAATCATCTTCGATCTCCGGCCCCTCTGCCACCGTGAACCCAAAATCAGCAAAGATGGCCGTCAGTTCTTCCGTCACCTGCGTAATCGGATGAATCGACCCGCGCAGGGCAGGGGCCGCAGGCAGGGTAACGTCGGTGTATTCTTTCTCAAGCCGCGCATTCAACTCCACCACTTCTAACTCCGCCTTGCGTGCTTCAAGCGCAGTCGTAATGGCAGTGGCGGCCGCCGTGCGATCCGCCCCGATGATCTTCTTCTCATCCGGCGCCGCGTTTTTGATGGTCTGGAAATAGGGGTGCGCCGAGATGCTGCCGGATTTGCCGAGATACTGCACTTTCAAATCCTGTAGTGCTTGGGTCGAGGCGGCCGCGTTGATAGCTGCAGTGCCATGCTCGGTGAGAGTGCGGATATCAGGATTTTGGATGTACGACGAAATCATGCGCACTTGTTTATCGCATCGCCATTTCAACGCAAGTTGGAATCGAGATTATCCAAAAAATGAATGTTGTGGTACGCTAGGTAAGGTGATGGATAGCATAGCTTATATAATTTCTGCTGAAACTGAGTTTTTTTTGTTTGCTATCAATGCCAATGAAAAAACTTATCTGAGCGAATAGAGAAGCAAGGCTTTAGCTATCGTATTCAAGATACTTCTGTAAAATGTAGCATCTTCTTGCGCAATGCGCTTTAAATATAATTTGCGCCAACGATTATAACAAAAAAGGGCGACCCAAGAGCCGCCCTTTCATTCGTTTGCTAAAACTAAGCTTACGCCTTCGCAGCCGCTTTCGCTGCATCCTTGATGGCTTTGCCAGCTTGCTCGGCAAGTGACTTGAACAACGCCGCGTCATGCACGGCGATATCCGCCAGAACTTTGCGGTCAAGCGTCACGCCAGCCTGCGTCAGGCCATGCATGAACTCGCTATACACCATACCATGCTCACGGGCCGCAGCGTTGATACGCTGGATCCAGAGTGCGCGGAAGGTGCGTTTCTTGTTGCGGCGGTCACGGTACGCATACTGCATACCGTGTTCCACGCGCTCGATAGCCACGCGGTAGCAGGTTGATGCGCGGCCCCGGTAGCCCTTCGCCATAGCGAGGACCTTGCGGTGACGGGCGCGTTTGGTAACTGAACGTTTAATATGTGCCATGGTGCTGCTCCTTAACCGTTGGGGAGGAATGATTTGCGGATAAACGTAGCATCGCACTCGTTCAGAACGGTGGTGCCGCGTGCGCAGCGGATCATCCGTTGCGAGCGCTTACGCATCCCATGGCGTTTGCCCGACTGGCCAGCAATCACCTTGCCCGTCGCGCTGAGCTTGAAGCGCTTTTTAGCGCCGCTCTTGGTCTTCATCTTTGGCATATTTAACCCCTATGATTCAATAATTTACAACGGGTGCCATGGCAATGCCATACCGCCAGGCTCCCAACAACCTGCAAATGCAGGGACGCGCTGTATAACTAGCTTGAGAGGGGAATGCAAGGGCTTAGTAGCTGGAAATGCCGTTTTATAACAATCTCGCGAAGGCGCAGCTAACCTATTTCATCCCAGAGACAAAATTGCACTGCAATATGACATTAATACATCTTGGAATTTGCCCACACCGCCCTATATTCCTTTCCAGTTTCGATTGTACCCCGCGCCCATTGGCAGTATAATGCTTATGAATCGCGGGAGTAACAATCGCGACAGTGAACCACTACGGAGGAATACAATGAGTGCATGGGATCGCCCACAAACGGTGGCTACTGGCCAATCGACGGCGGTAGACCAAGGGCTTCGCAGCTACATGCTGAAAGTCTATAATTATATGGCCAGCGGCTTGCTGCTGACCTCCATCATCGCCTATTTCGCGGGCACGTCGGACGCCTTCCTCGGCGCGATGCTGACGCAAGGTGCGGATGGCGGCATGGGCATTTCTGGCATGGGCTATGTCGTCATGTTCGCGCCATTGGCAATGGTGTTCTTCATGATGTTCAGGCTACACAGCATGAGCACAGAAACGCTGCAAATCACCTTCTGGGCCTATGCGGCGCTGATGGGACTCAGCCTGTTCTCTATCTTCCTCATCTACACGCAGACCAGTATCCTGCGTGTGTTGTTCATCACCTCGGGCACGTTCGGCCTACTCAGCATGTATGGTTACGCCACCAAGCGTGACCTGACAAGCTGGCGCACGTTCCTCGTCGTAGGCGCATGGGCGATGCTGATCGTATCGCTGCTCAACATGTTCCTGATGAAATCGAGCGGCCTGCAACTCGCCATGTCATACATCGGCGTGCTGCTGGCACTGGGCTTCACGGCCTATGACACGCAGAAGATCAAGGAAATATACTATCAGGTCGGCAGCTCCGCGGAAGCGGTCAAACGTGCCAGCATCATGGGGGCGCTGAACCTGTATATGGACTTCATCTACCTGTTCGTGAACCTAATGCGTATCCTTGGCGATCGCCGCTAATCTTAACCTCTCCAAGGGAGAGGTTAAAATCAAGAAAAGGGAGGCTCCGGCCTCCCTTTTTTTTATGGCTTATTTGCCACATTTGGTGTGAACACTACTTGATATTCTCGCACAATTCGTTAATATATACTCATCAATAGAGGTTAGCAGCATTCAAAGCTGGCCCGGTGTGTGAGCTAGAAATCCATTTCTCACCCTTCAACCGAAGGTCACCGCGGCCCTATGACGTCTATTAATCCATCCCTGTTTGGCCTGAATATGGCATCCGCCGAAGCGGTGCGCATTGCCGCTGCCGAGCGCGGGGCCGAGGAAATTGTTGCGGCACAACTCCGCCAGGCAGCAGAGCAATCGAAATTCACCGTCGGTGCGACAATTACAGCACGCTACCAGTACAAGGTCGGGCCGGATGGCTCACTGGTGCCACAACAAACGCAGGTTACAACAACAGCACCCGAGGATGAGACCACCCGCAACCAGCCCCGCCGGAGTCGTGACTCTTTGCGCGAAAGTCTGGAAGATCGCCGACCGCGCTTCACGGACCTTGCCAAACCCAAACCCGAACTCTCCCCCACCGAAGAACTTGCCCTCTTTGCAGCTGAGCAGGAAGGCACCGAACACCACCCCATTACGCCATTGCCAGCACAGCTAGCGCAGCTCGCGGGTCAAACTCCACCCGTGCAAGTGTTGACGGTTATCACAGCTGAAGCCTCCGATGAAAATGGCGATGCGGTGGAAGCAGAACTCCTCACCCCCGAAGGCGAACCCATCCGCGTCCAGAACGAACCGGTCATTAGCAGCTTCACCGCTCGTGCCCAGTTCGCCGTAGCTGGCCTTTATGCCCGCAATAACGACGTCGTCTACAACGTCACCCCACTTGCCCAGTTAGCGGCATAGTTTCTTCCGTCATTCCCCGAATTTTTTCCTAAGCAAAATTCTAGGGGAATCCATGGAACAGCGTTGGGATGGATTGCCCTAGAATCGAAGACGATTCGGGGAATCACGAGATTGGCTTCTTTTCCATTGAATCACAGGCGATTTGCTCTACATACAAGCCCTCAACAATGAGGTGGTAATGTCTGGCAACTGGATTGGAATGTACACGCTCTACAAGCGCGAAACCTGGCGCTTCCTGAAAGTGTGGAACCAGACCCTCATCGCGCCGATGATCACTACCACCATCTTCCTCGCCATCTTCGCCCTAGCTATGGGCGGGCAGACACGCATCGTCCACGGCATGCATTTCGTCGATTTCATCGCCCCCGGCCTCATCATGATGGCGATGGTGCAGAACAGCTTCGCCAACACCAGTAGCTCCTTCATGATCGCCAAACTCCAGGGCGTTATCATCGACTGGCTCATGCCTCCATTTTCCGCGACGGAACTCACGCTTGGCTTCATGCTTGGCGGCGTCACCCGTGGCCTCTTGGTCGGTTGCACCGTCGCTTTCGCCATGTCGCTCTTCGTCAACATCCATTTGCATTCTATTGGTTACCTGCTGTTCTTCGCCGTCGCCAGTACCACCATGCTCTCGCTGCTGGGCATCATCACCGGCATCTTCGGCAACACGCCCGATCAGGTCGCCATGGTCACCAACTTCATCATCACCCCGCTATCGTTCCTCTCCGGCACCTTCTATTCCGTGCAGGATTTGCCGCCCTTCTTCCAACATATCAGCCACGCCAACCCGTTCTTCTACATGATCGATGGCTTCCGCTACGCCATGATCGGCAGTTCGGATGCTAACCCGCTCATCGGGGCAGTGGTGCTGCTCACCGCCAACATCATCCTCTTTCTCAGCGCCCACCGCATGTTCGCGCTCGGGTGGCGGTTGAAGTCATAGCATGGCGATCACGCCCTACCTACCCATCTACCGCCGCACCGGCATCCGCATCACGCGGGGCGAGGGGGTGCATCTCATCGACGAAACCGGTAAACGCTACCTTGATTTCGCCGCCGGCATCGCCACCAACGCCTTCGGCCACGCCCACCCGCATTTAGTCGAAGCCCTGCGCAAACAAGGCGCTGAGCTATGGCACTGCTCCAACCAGTTCATCACACCCCAGCTGGAAGAATTCTCGGCGCGCCTTGTCGACGCCACCTTCGCCGATTCCGTCTTCTTCTGCTCTTCCGGCACCGAGGCGGTGGAAGCAGGCATCAAATTCATGCGTCGCTATCACTATGAAACCGGCCAGCCCTACCGTCACCGCATAATCACCTTCGAGAACGGCTTCCACGGCCGCACCTATGGCGGTATCAGCGCCGGTGGCAACGACTATGCCCGCGCCGGCTTCGGCCAGATGCTCACCGGCTTCGACCGTGTGCCCCTCAACGATCTCGACGCCGTAAAGGCGCATCTCGGCAAGAACACCGCAGGCATCCTCGTCGAACCCGTGCAAGGCGAGGGCGGTATCCATGTCGCCGATGCCGCTTTCCTCAAACAACTCCGCCAACTCTGCGATGCCGAAGGTATCCTGCTCATGTGTGACGAAGTGCAATGCGGCTTCGGCCGCACCGGGCAAATGTGGGGCCATGAGCGCGCGGGCATCACGCCTGATATCGCTAGCTCCGCCAAAGGCCTCGGCGGCGGCTTCCCGCTCGGCGCCACGCTCGTCACCGAAAAAGTTGGCGCCGCTTTACCCCCCGGTTGCCACGGCGGCACCTACAACAACAACCCCCTCGCCATGGCCATTGGCAACGCCGCGCTCGATCTGCTGTTGAAGCAAGGCTTCCTCACCCATATCCAGCAAATGGGCGCACTGCTGATGGATGGCCTGAAACAACTGCAATCCCGCCACCCCGACAAAATCCGCGACGTGCGCGGCCTCGGCCTCATCCTTGGCATCGAGCCGATGAGCGACGCCCGCGAACTCAGCGCCAAACTGCTCGCAAAGGGCCTCACCACCTCGCCCACCGTCACCAACGTCATCCGCCTTGTGCCGCCACTCATCATCGAGAAGGCGCATGTGGAGGAAGCATTGGACACCGTCGAATCCGTGATAAAGGAGTAACCCATGCGCCATTTTCTCGACTTCCGTGACCTGTCTAACGACGACATGATCACCATCCTCGCCGAAGCCAAACGCCGCAAGAATGCACGTGGGCACGGGGAGGAGCAGGTGCTCACCGGCAGGTCGCTGGCCATGATCTTCGAGAAGAACTCCACCCGCACCCGCGTCAGCTTCGAGGTAGGCATGCGCGAGCTCGGTGGCAACCCTGTCGTATTACAAAAAGATGAACTACAACTAGGCCGCGGTGAAACCGTCGCGGATACCGCCCGCGTCCTCAGCCGCTATGTGCACGCCATGATGTTGCGCGCCTATCACCACAACACCTTGATCGAACTCGCGCAATACGCCACTATTCCCGTCATCAACGGGCTGACGGACCTGCTGCACCCTTGCCAGCTGATGGCTGACATCATGACCATCGAGGAAAAACTCGGCGACATCGAAGGTAAAAAAGTCGCATGGGTAGGAGATGGCAACAACATGGCCAACACATGGATCACAGTAGCAGAGAAATTGAAATTCGAGCTGGTGCTGGCGTGCCCCGCCAGCCTGCCACCGGATATGGATATCTTCAACGCGGCGAAGAAAAAAGACGCGAACGTGCGCCTCACCAAGTCGCCCACCGAAGCCGTCGAAGGCGCACATGTCGTGAACGCCGACACATGGGTCAGCATGGGCGACGACGACACGCTGACGCGCAAACAGGCCTTCAAAGATTTTCAGGTCAACGAGGCATTGATGACCAAAGCTGCCAAGGACGCCATCTTCCTTCATTGCCTGCCTGCCCACCGCGGCGAGGAAGTCAGCGACGCTGTCCTCGACGGCCCGCAATCCATGGTGTGGGACGAAGCCGAGAACCGCCTGCATGTGCAGAAGGCGATTCTGCTATGGTGTTTGGAAGAGATTTAAGCTGCGTGGTTCTGCTTCAGCTGTTGCTGCAGCGATAAAACTTGCGCCACAATCCCCGCCGCATCAAGGCCCGCTTCCGCTAGCTGATTCGCTTGGCTGTCATGCGCCTGATATTCATCCGGCAAGGTGAGGCTGCGCAGCTTCGTCTTGCCTGCATCCAGCAATCCGGCATTGCTCGCAAAATTCAGCACCTGCGCGCCGAAGCCGCCGCTCGCGCCTTCTTCGACCGTGATCACCAGCTTATGTTTCTCCAGTAACTGCGTCACCACCGCTTCATCTAGCGGCTTGGCGAACCGCGCATCCGCAACCGTCGCACGGATATTTTTAGCCGCCAGCAACTCCGCCGCTTTCAGGCAATCGCCAAGTCGCGTGCCAAAGCTGAGCAGCGCGACATCCGAACCCTCTTTCACAATGCGACCTTTGCCGATCTCAAGCGCCACGCCACGCTCCGGCAACGCCACACCCGTTCCTTCACCGCGCGGATAACGGAAAGCAATCGGGCCACTATCATGCACCGCTGCAGTCGTGACCATATGCACCAGCTCCGCCTCATCCGCCGCGGCCATCACAGTCATATTCGGTAAGGTGCAGAGATACGCAATATCGAACGAGCCCGCATGCGTCGCCCCATCCGCCCCCACCAGCCCCGCGCGGTCGATCGCAAAGCGCACCGGCAGGTTCTGGATGGAAACATCATGCACCACCTGGTCATAGGCCCGCTGCAGGAACGTCGAATAGATCGCACAGAACGGCTTATAGCCCTGCGTCGCCAGCCCCGCCGCGAAGGTCACCGCATGTTGCTCAGCAATCCCCACATCGAAATAGCGCTCAGGATAGGCGCTGGCGAATTTATCAAGGCCCGTGCCATCCGGCATCGCAGCGGTGATGCCGATGATCTTGCCGTCATGCTCAGCTTCCTGAATGAGCGCGTGAGCGAACACGCTCGTATAGCTCGGCGCCTTCGGCTGCGGCTTCACTTGCGCGCCCGTTTTCACATCGAACTTACTGACGCCATGGTATTTATCTTCCGAGCCTTCAGCAGGCGCATAGCCATAACCCTTCTGAGTGACCACATGGATCAACACCGGCCCGGAATCCTTCTCATCGCGCACATTCTTCAGCACCGGCAGCAATTGGTCGAGGTTATGGCCATCGACCGGGCCAACGTAATAAAATCCCAGCTCTTCGAACAACGTTCCACCCGTCGCATAGGTGCGGATATGCCGCTCCGTGCTGCGTGCTGCGCGCTGCAGCGGCTCAGGGAATTTGCTCGCCACCACCTTGGCAATATGGCGGAACGAACGATACGATTTTGACGAAATCAACCGCGACAAATACGCACTCATCGCCCCCGTCGGCGGCGCGATGGACATGTCGTTATCATTCAGTATGACGATCAACCGCGTGCCCAGCGCCCCCGCATTATTCATCGCCTCATACGCCATGCCCGCACTCATCGACCCATCGCCGATGACCGCGATCACCTCGAAATCATCCCCCGCCATGTCCCGCGCGACAGCCATGCCAAGTCCCGCCGAAATGCTGGTGGACGAATGCCCAGCACCGAATGCGTCATACTCCGACTCATCCCGTTTGCAGAAGCCTGATAGGCCACCACCCTGACGAATGGTGCGCATCTGCTCACGACGGCCAGTAAGGATTTTATGCGGATACGCCTGATGCCCCACATCCCAGATGACCTTATCTTTCGGCGTGTTAAACACATGGTGCAGTGCTACGGTCAGCTCCACCACGCCCAAGCCCGCCCCGAGATGGCCGCCCGTGACCGAGACCGAATCAATCGTCTCATGTCGTAAATCATTCGCGAGTTGCTTGAGTTCCTCCACTGACATGTCGCGGCTATCCGCAGGCAGCAGTATACGGTCCAGCATCGGGGTTGGTGTCTTCGCGTTCATACCCCAAGGATTATGAGGTTTTATGCCAATTGGCAAGCGGTCTGTCGTGCAAAAACGTTGGGTTTATCGTGCAAATTCGGTGCAGCAGGCAGCGCTAGAACGGGAACTCATAGCTGACATGGAGCCGTGCTGCTTTGTTGGCCGAGTCCTTCGTAAGGCCCCAGTAATAGCCCACCGCATAATCAACTTCACCCTTGCCAAGCTCGAACAATTCACCCGTCACCACCGGGCCAAGATATTGCTCCTGGCGGTCACTATCTCCTAGTTTATTCACCCGGCCATAATCCGCATCCCATTCAATTCCCGGTGCAAAATGGTCGTTGAAGGCGTGGATTGCCTGAAACCGGCTGCTGAGCCCAAGGCCTGAACTACGATTATTCCCCATTTCCCGCGCCAGTTCCACGTTCAGCGTCGCCTGAGTTGCTCCCCATTGGCGCGAAGCCAGCATCAGCAATTCCAATGCATCCGCATCCCCCGCATGCGTAGCATGCAGGTATTCACCCTTGATGGCTGAATTCAGCCACCAATTGCCTTGCTGCGTCAGTTCGTATTGTGCCTCGACTCCGAAACCATCGATTTTCGTGGAATGCGGCGATTCCCGTTCAATTTCCATCTCCAACCCGAACATGAAGCGATCAGTGAACCCATATTCCAGTTCAATCGCGTGGTTTTGTTTATTGTTGTTGGAAGAACCCGAACTGTCTCCATAGCGCGTGCCGGAATATTCGATCTCAGCCACCCCTTTTTCAACATTCGGTGAACTCACCTTGCCTACGCCTGCATACGCAGGCACCGCCAGCAAGAGCGTAAATGATAGGGCAACACAGCATAACTGTTTCATAGGTTTTCCTTGATGGATACGCGCGCTTGCTAGATAAAAGATTGGCTATAAAATACAAGCACAGGATGCAGATAGATCATGAACCAGCTCAAGCTGATAGCCCCCGATAAACTACAATATGGGGACAGAACCTACCCCTGCACCATTGGCCGTGGCGGCATCGCGCCAGCAGGTCAAAAGCGGGAAGGGGATCTCAAGACCCCGACAGGTACGTTCACGCTGCGCAGCTGTTACTACCGTCCCGACCGCTTGCCCCCGCCAGAAACCAACCTCCCGCTCATCGCGCTCACGCCCGAAGACGGCTGGTGCGACGACCCGGCCCACCCCAACTACAACCAGCCCGTCAAACTCCCCTTCGTTGCTAACCACGAAAAACTCTGGCGCGACGACCATGTCTACGACCTCATCATCCCCCTGGGCTATAACGACGACCCCATCACCCCCGGCGCTGGCAGCGCCATTTTTATGCATTTGATGCGTGATGATGGCATAGGCACCGAAGGCTGTATTGCCCTCAAGAAACAGGATTTGCTGGAGGTGCTGGCGAAGATAAGTGAAATGAGCGAAATTAGCGTATTAGACTAAGCTGATATGTGGGCGCTTGGTCATCCGCACCACCACCGCTTCAATTTTTTCTTTCAACCTACCTACAGAACTTAAATCACGTCCCATAGTAATCACGGCACCTGGCATTTCATCTGCGCGAGCAGGCTCTGGCGCGACCTCTTTGTCATAGATGCCGTTTGCCTTGGAATTTCGTGGCAAGCGTAGTTCTGCCATATCGCCCATTAACTCTGTGCCGCGCTCCAGCAGTTCGATAGCCTCGGTAATATTTGCATCCCGCAAAGGTAAGGCATACTGTTTCATTTGTTCATGATGTAACTTTAGCTCACTTGTGAGGAACCGCATCCGAGATACGACAGTGTAAAATTATCATTGTCATCGCTTTTAACGCAGGCGCGGGCGCGGCACACATCAGCAAACTCGCGCATCAGTGAACGATAATGGCGTAAATCCAGATCATTCACTTCCGGCATAAGCCGCAAACCCGGGCTTTGGCGCACCTTCTGCGCCCGGTCGATGAGTTTACTGAAAGACGGATTCATGCTGATATTCTGTAGGTTCTTTGCCACCTCATCGATGGCAGCGACGCAATGGCCTATCTGTGTCACGATATTCACCCGCGCTTCCCCGACCAATTCATAATCCTCACTGCGTTTTTGCGGGCTACGCTCCTTGGCAATATAAGGGAACACAGGCTTGGCAATCTCACGAATAAGGTGATGGAACACTCCGTCATAATCCACCTTTCCATCGCGCGTGAGCACGCAGCGCACCAGGCTTTGATGGACATCGTTGGTCAACTTCATCCAGAGATTGAGGAACTCGAACCCGATTTCGTCTTTATGTTCTTTGATGTATTTGTTGTCATACTCAATTTTCACTCCATCATGGTTGCGCTGCATGATGACCCTGCCGAGCCGCCCAAGGCGATTGACTGCATGGCCCACGATGAGTGCCCCATCCGTTACCAGTTCGCGCTCCAACTGCGTCATCTCACGGTAGGGTATGGAGAGGGAGAAAGGTGATTTGCCCGCAGCAGCACGCTCAGCATCTATAGTGGCAAGTTTTTTATCGAAATACGTGATTTCAGATTCAATTTCTTCATGCGTGCGGATGGTATCCAGTCCCGGCTCACAGGAATAGTAAAAGCGCTGCACCCGATCGACAAGCAACTCCATATTCCGTCGCGCTCGCGTATCCTGCAGCGGGGGATAATGGGGAATCAGGTAGCCGTCTTCAACATGGTACTCACAAGCCTGGTATTCGTTTGTTTTGCCTTTTTGCCGAGCGCTGTTGAGGCCGTAGATGAGGGGGCGCGGGTCTTCTTCTCCCGGTTTAAGGTCTGGCATGGGCCCCACCCGCCGCTTATACATCGGCACCACATTATCAGCAGGCTTACCCGCATAGCGCCAGTCGAGCAGGTTCTGTATCTGTAAGGCGTCGGTCACAAGATTCCTTAAAATTGAGGTGAGGCATACTAACCCGCCGCAACGTGCCGCACCAATGACAATTATGTGACAATCCACACCGCCAATCCTCTGAAAACCTTGCTTTTCATCGCAATTGCCTTACATAAACCCCATGCAATCAGGCCTCACACCCGCCACCACCGCTTGCCGCGGCCCCATCCCACCGAATCTGGAGGAGGAGATACTGCGCCTGAAACGCGAGATGAACGCAGTGATTTTGGCGCATTATTATCAGGAAGATGACATCCAGGACATCGCCGACATCATCGGCGACTCCCTCGAACTCGCCCGCAAAGCCGCCGAGACCACGGCGGATGTCATCGTCTTTTGCGGCGTGAAATTCATGGCCGAGGGTGCAAAGATTTTGAATCCATCGAAAAAGGTGTTGCTGCCTGATCTCAGCGCGGGCTGCAGCCTGGAAATTTCCTGCCCGGCAGCTCAATTCCATGCCTTCAAGGAAAAGTATCCCGACCATATGGTTGTCAGTTATATCAACTGCTCGGCGGATATCAAAGCGCTGACGGACATCATCGTCACCAGCAGCAACGCCGAAGCGATCATCAACAGCCTTCCGAAAGACCAGAAGATCATCTTTGCGCCGGACCGCTTCCTCGGTAGCTACCTCAACAAGAAGACCGGGCGTGATATGTTATTGTGGGACGGCTCCTGCATGGTGCATGAACGCTTCTCCGAGCGTGAACTCATCAAGCTGAAAGTGGCACACCCCAAAGCCCTCACCATCGCTCACCCGGAATGCCCGGAAAGCCTGCTGAACCATGCCGACCATATCGGCAGCACCAGCAGCCTGCTGAAATTCACCGAAATGAATCCCGGCCGTGAATTCCTCGTGCTCACGGAGGCAGGCATCCTCCATCAGATGAAAAAACGCTCCCCCGGCAGCATTTTTTACGGCGTACCCAGCGCGCTGGATGGCGGCGCCTGCATCAGCTGCAACACATGCGAATTCATGAAAATGAACACCATGGAAAAACTCTATCTCTGCATGCGCGACCAAATGCCGGAGTTGATGCTCGCCCCCGAACTCATCGCCGCCGCCAGAAAACCCCTCGACCGCATGCTGGAACTGAGCAAGAGCATAGCTTCCACTGCACTAACAAAAAAATAACTGTCACCCCGTCTTCATGACGGGGTCTGCGTGGATGCCGTCATGAAGACGGCATGACAATAAGGAGTGACAATGCGCCGACTACTACAAGGAGCCATCATCGCCGCCATCATCGCAAGTGGCTGGTTCATCGTCTGGAACATCCTGATGGCAGCCGACATCGCCCGCGTAAAAACAAGCATCGCGTACCATTACAAGGAACTGCGTACCGTCAACCGCACCCTGTCGCTCGAGGCGGATGCGGTCTACGCCACCGGCTTCCCGTTCCGCTTCGATATCGCCGTCAAGCGAGCGACACTCTCCATGGTCGATGGCGAGGAAACCTTCGCCATTTCCATCCCGCTTCTCACCATGGAAAAAACCGATAGCGGGCAGGGCACCTACCGCGTCATCCTCCCCAGCACCGTCGAAGCCCTCTACGCCAAAAACGGCAGCGCGCCGGAGAATTACATCGTCAGCGCCGATGTAATGCCCAAACTCAACCTCAGCGCCTCCAAGGAAATGTGCGGCCCCCTGCAAGGCAAGCGCTGCAGCGACGTTCCCGCCGATGCCCCGCTCGTCAGCTACGCAATCGGCCTGCCCAAATCCATCACCCTGCACATGACCCTCGCCAACGAATCCCGCGACGCGAACTTCACCATGCCAAGTATCGATATTCCCATCTACCAGCCAATCCCCAAGGATATGAGCCGCCCTCTACAACTGTTTGTCGGCGTACTGCGCGAGGCGCTGGTGTTCAAAACCCCAACAAACTAATACGCCCGCACCTCCGGCTCGAAACTCGGCGCTTCCACACCATTGCTCAAATGCACCTGCCGCGTCCCATAGCGCGGTGCAGATTTGCCATCCACCCACACCAGCGAATGCTTCAGCCACTGCGCATCATCGCGCGCCGGGTAATCTTCGCGTGCATGTGCTCCGCGGCTCTCCGTGCGCTTCAGCGCAGCCATCATTGTCGCGCGCCCTTGGGAAAGTAAATTATCAGTCTCAAGCGCATTAAGGAGCTCAGTATTCCACGCAAGTTTCGATTCGCTGGTACCCAATGGCTCTTTCGCCAATGCTTCTAACACCTCAACCCCGCGCGCAAGGTCGGTGCCAGTGCGATAGATCGGCGCGCATTCACTCATCGTCATCTGCAGTTTACGGCGAATGGATTGCGGCGACACGTTTTTATCAAGCATCCCGTCCAGTCGCGCTAGTGCCTTGGTAAGTGAGGCTTTCGGCAACTCCGCCGACGCAGAATGCTGGCGAATATGCTGCGTGGCCCAGTCGCCCGCATCCTTTCCAAATACCACCAGATCCAGCAGCGAATTGCACCCAAGCCGGTTCGCTCCATGGCAGGAATTGCAGGCCGCTTCGCCAATCGCCATCAACCCCTGCACAGGTGATTCGATTCCGTCCGCAATGCGCAGCACCTGGCTATGCACATTGGTCGGAATGCCGCCCATCGAATAATGAACCGTGGGCACCACCGGAATCAGTGTCTTCCGCGGGTCAAGGCCCATCAGCGTCTCACATAATGAGGTGATATAGGGCAGCTTCTCGGTAAAAATATCGGCGGGTAAATGGGTGAGGTCGAGCCACAGATGGTCCTTCAACGGCCCAGCGCCATGCCCCGCGCGCATTTCCTGGACCATCGCCCGCGCGATCACATCGCGGCTCGCCAGCTCCATGCTATGCGGAGCATAGCTGCTCAAGAACCGCTCGCCCGAACCATTGCGTAAATAGCCACCTTCACCTCGCGCACCCTCGGTGATGAGAATGCCCGAACCATAGAGGCCGGTAGGGTGGAACTGCACGAATTCCATATCCTGCAGCGCAAGGCCCGCCCGTAGCACCATTGCATTGCCGTCCCCGGTGCAAAGGTTCGCGGCGGTGGTCGAGGCATACACCTGACCATACCCACCCGTCGCAATAATGTTCAGTGGCGCATGGAACGCATGCAGCGCACCCGTGGCGATCTCAAGGCACAGCACCCCCACGCATGCCCCATCATCCGTCATCATCAAATCCAGCGCGAAGAATTCGGAATAGAAGGTGATCGGCCGGTCAATCGCCCGCTTCAGCATCACCTGCATGATGGCCTGACCCGTACGGTCTTCCGCCGCCGCTGCACGGAACGCCGGGTCACCGCCATATTCGATGGTCTGCCCGCCGTAAGGCCGCTGGTAGATCTGCCCCTTATCATCACGCGTGAACGGCACACCCCATTCCGCCAGCTCGTTGATGGCACGCGGCGCCTGCTCGCACAGCCGCGCAATCGCATCCTGGTCGCCCAGCCAGTCGCTGCCACGCACCGTGTCATACATATGCCAGCGCCAGTCATCCGGCCCGCGCGTGCCTAGAGCCGCGTTGATGCCGCCTTGCGCCGCCATCGTGTGGCTGCGCCGCGGATCCACCTTGCTGAGTACACCGACCCGCAACCCACCCTCACTCGCCGCAATCGCCGCGCGCAACCCCGCTCCGCCCGCGCCGATGATGGCAACGTCAAGTGTGTGGTGGGTAATAGGATGGGTAATCATGGGTTCTCGTTGTTTCGTCATTCCAGCGAAAGCTGGAATCCATCTTTCTTCTGAAGGGCCAGTAAAATGGATTCCAGCTTTCGCTGGAATGACGTAATACTTTCATACAGTAAATAGTAACAGAAAGCCCCATATGCAATCACCGTTCGATATCTCCGCCCTACTTTCTGCGGCCCTCGCCGAGGATATTGGCCCGGGGGATGTCACCAGTAACGCCACCATCCCGGCGGATAGGCAGGCCCACTTTGCCATGAACGCCCGCGCGGAGTTAGTGCTATGTGGGTTGGTATTCCTGCCCGAACTTTTTGACATGATCGATAAAAACGTCTGCGTAGAAATCCAGGTGGAAGAGGGGACAAAAGTTGCCCCCGGCGCCACGCTCGCTGCGCTTTCCGGCCCCGCCCGCGCCCTCCTCTCGGGCGAGCGCACGGCGCTCAACCTCGTCCAGCAACTCTCCGGCGTCGCCACCCTCACGCGGCAATATGTCGATGCCGTGGCAGGCACCAATGCCAGGATTCTCGACACACGCAAGACCATCCCCGGCCTCCGGCAGCTGCAGAAATACGCGGTCAAATGCGGCGGCGGCACCAATCACCGCATGGGGCTCTACGACGGAGTACTCATCAAAGACAACCACATCGCCGTCGCTGGTGGGGTGCAGGCAGCCATCGAAGCGGCCCGCGCTCATGCCAAAGGCCTGACCATCGAAGTCGAATGCGACACGCTCGCCCAGCTTGACGAAGCGCTGGCCATAGGCTGCGACATTGTCCTGCTCGACAATATGGACAACACAACCCTCACCGAAGGCGTGAAACGCGCCCACGGCAAAGGCATCAAGGCCGAAGCCTCCGGTAACGTGAGCCTGCAGACCGTCCGCGCGATTGCGCACACCGGTGTCGATTACATCTCCGTAGGCAAACTCACCCATTCCGCGATAGCGGTGGATATTGGGCTGGATGAGGCTTAGTTAAACTAGCTTAGCGCCAGTGACCATGGCCACGGCCATAGCCATGCCGATGGTAAGGCCGCCCACCGTAATACCCGCCATTGCCAATGCTCAGGCTAAAGCTGCTGCCATAATTGCGATAAGGATAAGCACTGCGCCCATAGTAATACGGCTCCGGTTCATAGAACACCGGTGGCGGCACCATATAGACCGGCTGCGAAATATAGCGTGGCGGCTCAATATACTCGATAGCGGTATCATCCTGAACCTGTTCCTGCACATCACTTGGCAGCACTTTCCAGTCGCCATCCGGCTGCATGCAGGCCGTGCCATAACTGTCGCGCATCCGCCCGCCGACCACCACCTGCTGCTGGTATTCCCGGCAATACGCCCCGTTCGGGTCGCTGCGCGGAATGCGCTGCCCCGGCAATGGCTGCGCGCAGGCGGGCAGGGCGGTGAGGCCCAATGTGGTGAGGATGAGGAGGGAACGAATACGCATAGAGTGGCTCCAGTGGTTTCAATGCTACCTGCGTACACCGGTAATATGAATTCAATATGATGCTAACGTGCCTGCCCACGATTCGGCATTTGATTAATACCAAAGCAACTAAGTAACATTACAATGTAAGTATGGGAAATTGGTGAGG
>JBMOIY010000004.1:0-41520 GCA_049317085.1 Rickettsiales bacterium
TCGCCCGTGATGATCACGGGCGAAACCCTTCCCATCCGGGGGCTTGCGCAGCTGACGGAAACCATGTTAAGCAGCGTGCCGCTCATTGGCGGGCTGCTTGGCGGGGTGGGCTGGGCGCCAGCACTGGCGTCGGGTGCCATCGGTATCGGTGGCGCGATCCTCGGCGATTACATCCACCGGCATTACGATCGCAAAGGCCATATTCAGTGGGGCACAGTCATTAAATACGCGGCGCTCACCACATCTGTGCTCATCTCATTGCCGAGTATCCTGAGCGGTATCAGCATGGGTATTTCGTATATTTCGGGCCTGTTCAATGGAGGCCTGCCGATGGGAGGCGTCACCAGCTTCATGGGTTCCACGTTCGGGTTCAGCGGCATCGCCCATACCGCACCGACTGGCCTTGCAGGGCTTGCGCCGCATCTGTTCACCTGTGGGCGGGCGTTGCTACCGGTGGGTGCCGCGTTGCTGGCGTCGCGCAAGGCGGAGAAAGCGGCGCAGGAGCCGACCTACGATATCACTATGTGGACGCGCTCGTCACTACTCGCTGGCACAGTGAACGAAGTAGCTTTCCAGCTGATCGACCATGCAACGGGCCGGGCGCTGACTGATGGGGAATTGCAGACCTTGCATACCAAAAAACTGCATACGATGATTGTTGATAGCTCGTTGAGTGATTACCATCATCTTCACCCGGTCTATGATGCAAAACGGCAATTGTTCGTGGCACGCTTCACGCCGAAGCTTAGCGGCAGTTACAGCATGTGGAACGATTTCACCGTTGCCGGTGATGCAGGGCCGACTTACCTCAAGACAGTGCTCAAGGGTGGCTTCGTGCGCGGGCTGGCACCGAGCATCCATCATGCCAATCAGGTTCGGCAGGGCGATATGGATATACGCATCCTGCATGATCAACCTCTTAGGGCGGGCCTGCCTGCTACATTGACCGTAGAAATCCGCGATCGCTCCGGCGCGCTGGTTCGCGACCTTGAGCCGATCATGGGGGCCTATGCCCATCTTGTCGGCTTCAGCGGGGATGGTGAGCATGCCGTCCATACCCACCCGCTGGGGGATGAGCCATTGCTTGAGGAAGAACGCGGTGTCGGCAGGTTGCAGTTCCACGTGGTGCCGCCAGCGGGCGGTTTTTCCAAGTTCTTCCTGCAGGTTCAGCGTGGCGGGCAAGTGATGACCATCCCGTTTGGGCAGGCTATCCTCAGCAACCTTGCTTACGGCGAACGTCTATATCAGCCTACGCCTCGCAGCTACGGCCACGCCATGGCATAACCCGCAGAAACCCTTGCATGGGCGCAAATAGGCGCTATAACACCACCCCATGTCTGATCTTTTCAAAGCTGCCAAAACGAAGCCTGTCCTGTCGAATTACTCTGCGGATTCTATCGAGGTGCTCGAGGGGCTTGAGCCGGTGCGTCGCCGTCCGGGGATGTATATCGGCGGTTCCGATGAAAATGCGATGCACCACCTCATCAACGAGGTGTTCGATAACTCCATGGATGAGGCCGTTGCGGGCCATGCCAGCTGGATCGAGGTGGATTTGCAGCCGGGCAATGTCATCACTATTCGCGATAATGGCCGGGGTATCCCGATCGACCCGCACCCGAAATTCCCGAAGAAATCGGCGCTCGAGGTCATCCTAACCACGCTGCATGCGGGGGGCAAGTTCAACGATAAGGTCTACCACACCGCGGGCGGATTACATGGTGTAGGGATTTCCGTGGTGAACGCGCTGTCGGATGAGATGCGGGTGGAAGTGGCGCGGGAGCAGCAGCTTTATGCGCAGGATTACTCGCGCGGGGCGCCCTTAGGCAAAATACAGAAATTAGGTTCGGTCAAGAATCGTCGTGGAACATCGGTGATGTTCCACCCGGATGCGGAGATTTTCGGCGCGAAGGCAAAGTTCCGGCCGGAGAAGGTCTATAAACTCATCCGCTCGAAGGCGTATCTGTTCCGTGGTGTCGAGATTCGCTGGAACTGTGCAGAGTCGCTGCTGGGTGAGGATAGCAAAGTCCCCTCCTCCGCCATCATTCATTTCCCGAATGGCTTGCATGATTATTTGCTTCAGGACCTTGGCGACACGCCGCTGGTCGCGCAGCCGTTTTATGGCGATGCCGATCTCTCCGATGGTCGTGGCCGCGTGGAATGGGCGGTGGCCTGGCCGAATGATGATGAGGATGGGCACCATTCGCTCTTCTGCAATACCATCCCCAACCCGGAGGGCGGCACGCATGAGGCAGGTATCCGCGCGGCGCTCACTAAAGGGTTGCGCCAGTTCGGGGATATGACGAAAAACAAGAAGGCCGCTGCCATCATGGCGGATGATGTAATGCAGGGCGCAGTTGTGATCCTCTCGCTGTTCATCAAGGACCCCCAATTCCAGAGCCAGACCAAGAGCAAGCTGGTGACGAGCGACGCGACGCGCCTTGTCGAGAACGCACTTCGTGACCCGTTCGATCATTACCTTTCTGGCAATCTTGAGCAGGGGAACAAACTGCTCGACTACATCATCTTCAAGGCCGAGGAGCGCCTGCGCCGCAAGAGCGAGAAGAACGTTAAGCGGCAGAACGTCACTTCGCGCCTGCGCCTGCCGGGCAAGCTGGCCGATTGCACGCGCTCGATTCCGCAAGGAACCGAGCTGTTCCTCGTCGAGGGTGATTCGGCAGGCGGCTCCGCTAAGCAAGCGCGTGACCGTGAGACACAGGCTGTGTTGCCGCTACGTGGAAAGATCCTCAACGTCGCCAGCGCCACCATCGACAAGATCCGCGGCAACCAGGAAATCTCAGACCTGATGCAGGCGCTAGGCGTAAGCACGGGCAGCCAGTTTGACATTGCGGCGTTGCGTTATGAAAAAGTCGTCATCATGACCGACGCAGACGTGGACGGGGCGCATATTGCATCACTGCTTATGACGTTCTTCTATCAGGAAATGCCTAAGCTCATCAGCCATGGTCACCTCTATCTTGCGCAACCACCGCTTTACCGCATCATCGCAGGCAACGTCACCTATTACGCGCAAACAGATGCGGAAAAAGACAAAATGGTGGCGCAGCTGGCCATCAAGCATAAGAGCAAGATCGAAATTGGTCGTTTCAAAGGCCTCGGCGAGATGACCGCGCCACAATTGAAAGAAACCACGATGGATCCGCGCAAACGGACCCTGCTCAAGGTGATGATCGCGCATGAGGATATCGAGGACACCGCCGACCGCGTGAACCAGCTGATGGGCAAAAAGCCGGAGCTGCGCTTCAAGTTCATCCGTGAGCAAACCGAGCTTTATGGCGAGAAGTTCCTTGAGGCGCTGGACGTGTAATTATACTCAACCTCCCTTTTACGTTATTCCAGCGAAAGCTGGAATGACGATGATTGGATTTTGAGGATTTATTTCAGCGGTACCAACTCCGCCGCTACTTTCTTCATCGCAGCATGGTCGGCATCGTTCAGTGGCAGCAGGCCTTTCATCACGAGATACCCATCCTCGCCCGAGGCTGCATCCGACGCGAGTTCGCGGGCGAATTCGCGTAGGCCTGGGACTTTATCGAGATGCGCGTTCTTAATGTAAACATAGAGGCTGCGGGCGACGTGGTAAGTGCCGTTCTCGATGGCATCGTAGTTCGGCACCACGCCATCGATCGGATTGGCTTTCACCAGCGCGCTATTGGCTTCAAGGAAGCTATAACCAAAAACACCCAGAGCGTCCCGGTTATTGATCAGTTTCTGCACGATGAGGTTGTCGTCCTCGCCTGCCTCGACGAACGCGCCATCCTCACGCATGGCCTCGCAGGCATGTTTCAGGTTTTTCTCATTTGGCATCGCCTGTTTCATTTCAGGTATCTGCTTACAGCCTGCATCCATGATGAGTTCGACGAACGCGTCGCGCGTGCCAGAGCTGGGCGGTGGGCCGTAGATGGTGATGGTGACGTTTGGTAAACTGGCATCGATCTCGTTCCATTTCCTGTAGGGATTCGCGACCAGCTTGCCATTTTTTGGCACTTCGCGCGCGAGGGCGAGGAACAGGTTCTTGCGGGTGAGCGCGAACGTCTCACTGGCCCGGGCATTGGCGAGGACGATGCCGTCATAGCCCAAGCGTAATTCTGTAATCTCCGTGATGCCGTGCTTGGCGCAAAGGTTGATCTCTGACTGCTTGATGGTGCGGGAGGCGTTGGCAATGTCCGGATGCTCATCACCGATGCCTTCGCAGAAAACCTTTAGCCCCCCTCCCGTCCCCGTCGCTTCCACGATCGGTGTGCGGAATTTTTCAGCGCGGCCAAATTGTTCGGCTGCGGCAGCGACGAAGGGAAACACCGTCGAAGAGCCGACGATGCGTAACTGTTCGCGGGCGCTCGTGGCCATGGGCAGCGCGATGATGGCAATAGCGACGATGCGACGAAAGCTATCCATTGAGCAGTTTCTCAACTTCCTCGGGTGACAGCTCTTTATTCGGAGGCTCCGACGGGCTTGCTGGCATTTCCTGTGCCATTTGCATCAGGCGTTCTTTGGGGTCGAGCGGTGGCTCGGGCGGTGCTTCCGCCAGTGTGGGCTGTTCTTGCTGCGTTGTTGGCAGGGTCGGCATGGTGGCCTTGGTATGCTTCTCAATGATTTCATTCACCATTTCCGGTGGCAGGATACGAGCGCGCGTCTGGCCTTTGTGCTGCAGGTCTCCGATATTCATTGGCCGAAACAGGGCCGCTTTGATATGCTCTGGCGTTTCCGGGGTCTTGATGTCGACCACCAATTGTTTTTTTTGCTCGGTGTAATGTGTCTGTAGGCTCACACGGACAGCATTTGCATCCATCGCAGCCATTTTCCTGGCGTTAACGGTAATGCCTTCGGTCGGCAGATCGCGGACGATTTTATGGGGCTTTGGAATACCGGAGACCTTAACCGCCATCAGTGCGCTTTCGGCGATAACGGCGATGAATTCGGCCGGGGTGCTATAGACGCGGTAGCGCACCTTGTCCGCATCCGCAACCGCGGCGCGGCGGATGGTCAGTGCTTCAATGCCCTGCGGCTTGGATTTCATTTAATACGCCTTCCATTTCATGCCCCCGAGCAGAAACGCGGTAGAATCATGCCCGTGCGCGCCGAGCGGCATAACACAGGAACGGTATTTGATGGCGGAGCCGCGAGAATTGTTGAATTCGCTCTCATCAACGCCGGGGGTTTTACTTTGGATGACCTGACGGAAGGTGCTGAGCAGAGAAACCGGATGCGGGTAGAGGAGTGTTTCGGTGATTTCCTTGCCCGTGATATCGTCGCCGTATGCGTCAATCAATTCCTTGCCGAGGTAGCTGTAGGAGAATTTATTGTCGCGGTAGCTGACGAGGAAGCACCAGTCCCAGATATCCTTCAAATCCTCAATAACGACATCGCTCTCGAGCGGCATAGGCCGCGCTTTGCAGAGATTTTCCCAATAGGCTTTCAAGCGCTCGTTGATGCGCAGGTGCTGGGGGTCGGGTGCGTTCATGACTGGCCTCATATACAACTAATCTATCAGCGTTCTACCCGATTAGCTATGATTTTTAAGCACTTCCCCCGCCAGGAACAACGAACCGGCGATGAGTAGTGTTCCTTTAGCCGCAGTTTGCAGTGTGGCGGTAGCATCCATCAGCGATCGCGAGGTGCGTACATCCACAATCCCGGCAGCTTGGGCGGTGGCGGCAAGTTGTTCGGGGGCAAAAGAATCATTGCCTTCGATGGGTACAGCGATGAAGCGGCTGATTTTGGCGGCGATGGGCTTCAGGAAGCCTTGCACATCCTTGCGCTTCATCATACCGCAGAGGAGGGTGACGGGCTCCGCCCGTTCGTCCAGCCAACTGCGCAAAGCTTCGGCAGCGCCAGGGTTGTGGCCGCCATCGAGGTATACCTCACCGTTCCATACGTCCACCAGCGGGCCATGCGTCAGACGTTGCAGGCGGGCGGGCCAGTGCGTGGCGGCGATGGCTTTTGTTACCCCATCTAGCGTTACTGGCAGCTGAGGCAGCGACAGGGCGACGACACTCGCCAGTGCGGCATTGTGGAACTGGTGCGCGCCGGGCAAAGCCGGGTGCGAGAGGTTCCATGAGCTTGTACCGAAAAGCACATCGATGGTTTTTTCGTTCGCGGTATAATCCCACTCGCGGCCGAACTGAATCAGCTCGCAACCCGCGGTGCGCGCGGCACGTTTCAGGACTTCGCGAGCCTCAGGCTTTTGGCTCCCCATGAAACAGGGTGCGCCGTATTTCATGATGCCAGCTTTTTCGGCTGCGATGTCGCCCAGCGTGTTCCCGAGGAATTCCATATGGTCGTAATCCACCGGGGTGATAATGGTGGCGATGGGCCGCTCCACAACATTCGTTGCATCCAGCCTCCCGCCGAGGCCGGTTTCAAGCAGCACCATATCCGCCGAATTTTCGCTGAAGGCCAGGAAAGCAGCGGCGGTCGTCGCCTCGAAGAAGGTGGCGGGGATGGTTTTCGCGGCGTCGGTGATGCGTTGCAGCAAGTCGAGCAAATAGTCGTCACTCACCTCATGGCCCGCGATGGTGATGCGCTCGTTAAAACTCACTAGGTGCGGCGAAGTGTAAGCATGCACGCGGTAGCCTGTCACCTGATAGATATCGCGCAGGAAGGCGAGCGTGGAGCCTTTACCGTTGGTGCCGGCGAGATGGATGACGGGCGGGATTTTTTTCTCAGGGTTGCCCAGTGCCTTCATAAGCTCGCGCATGCGCACCAGTGACAGGTCGATGCCCGGCAATGACAGGTTGTTCAGTCCGTTCAGCAACGCGGCGATGCTGGGGTTCAGGTGCATCATTTATCGAACAGGACAACGTGGCGCCTGATGTTGTGAACACGCAGGTAATCCACCCCTGCCACGGCCAGTTCGACAGAAATCTCGAGCGTGGCGTCGTCACGGTCCAGTGCATCGGTGACTTTTTTCAAGAAGGATTTACGTGAATGGCCATAGAGCCATCGGCCGCCGCTTGCGACGAGTTTCGGTGCGGCTTCGATCAGCGCCAGTGATTGCTCGGCAGATTTGCCAAAGCCGATACCGGGGTCATATATTAGTCGCTCTTTGCCGATGCCCCTATCCTGCGCTTTGGTGGTGACGCTGGCTTTCCAACGAAGGATTTCAGCCACCATGTCGCAGTCTGGCGGCAGGGTGTGGGCTGGGTCAGCGGGGATGCTAAGATTATGCATCACAATGATATCGCATTCATGCTCTTCCAGCATTTCGATCATGGCGGGGTCGGCGAAACTACTGACATCATTGATGATATCGACACCCAATTCAAGTGCGCGGGCGGCGGTTTGCGAATGGCGGGTGTCGATGCTCAACCTTGTGCGCATGCGCCAGTTCTGGTTGGCGATGCCTTCCAGCACCGGGCCGAGGCGCGCCCATTCTTCTTCAAAGCTGAGCAAACTGGCGCCCGGGCGGGTCGATTCAGCGCCAAGGTCGATTATGTCCGCCCCCTCGTTCAGCAGTATTTCTGCATATTGCACAGCATCGCGTGCCATTTTACCGTCGCCCGAGAAGGAGTCCGGGGTGATGTTGACGATGCCTACCAGTGCGGGACGATTCATGCGGAAAGCTCCGCCAGCAACTCTTGCGCGGTCTTGCCGAAGATAGGGTGCGTCCAATCCGGTGCGATTTCGGCGAGTGGCTCCAGCACGAAGCGGCGCGTATCCATATGCGGGTGTGGCAGAGTGAGGATATCGTCCACCATCAGCATGTCGTTATAGGCGATGATGTCAATATCGATCTGACGCGGAGCCCAGCGCGCTTCGGGTTTACGGCCCAGATCCGTTTCGATATGTTTGATGCAGGATAGCAGGTCGATCGGTTGCAAATGGGTTTTAACAATCAATACCTGATTTAGGAACGGGATGTTCCACTCGGGCGGTGCGCCTTCAGGCATCAGTGCCGTTGTCTGAATGATGCGTGACTCTTTGATGATGCTGACATCGAACATCTCCAGCACCATGCGGGCCTGCGCGAGGAATTCTTCGCTGTTACCGAGGTTGCTGCCGAGTGCGAGGATGATCATGGCGCTAATCGTGTGTGGCAATGGTCGCGCCCGAGGGCAGGTCGCACGCCGTGAAGCTGGCCCCACCGATAAGACCGGGAACCGGAGCTGCAATTTTATTCATCCGCAGCCAGAGCTTGATATGCTGGCCGCCACGCGCATCGAGGTCTGCGCGTAAATGCCGGAACAGCTCCGAGCCCATAAACTCGATGAGCTTGAATTCGCGCTCGGCGATGAGGTCGGTCAGCACCTTGCAGAGCTGGCCGTAATCGATGAAATCGGCCTCGTCATCGATGCTGTGGGCGGGCGCTTCGGGGTAGTAGAGGCGGAAGCAGACCTCGACCGGCTGTGGCTTGGCGCGCTCACCGGTATAGAATCCTAGATGCGCGTGGGCCTGCAGGCGGTTTACGGTGACCATGTGGGCGTAATGCGGCATATCGCTTCCTTTTTATGTATCAGATAGGCGCGGGTGGTCGAAAAACTAGTGTAATGGCCGATAATTCGCGCTAAAGCAAGCTCATGAATACTCTTGCCATCACCTGCCTTAATGGCACGTTCCTGCCTTCAGACCAGGCTTTGCTGCCGGTCAGTGATCGCGGTTTTCGCTTTGGTGATGGCGTGTTCGAAACGATTCGTGTCGTGAATGGCAGACCGTACCAGTTTGAATTACACCTACTGCGTCTGCAGGCAGGCCTCTTGGCACTCAGGATTCATACGCCGGAGGTAGATTGGGTTGCTGTTGGGAGAGAACTTATCGCGCTGAATAATGCCAATGCTGGTTTCCTGCGCCTTGCAATATCGCGCGGGGTGGGTAGCCGAGGGTATCTACCGGAGGATGGCATCAGGCCCAATTGGGTAATGGAATATCTGCCGCCGTCGCCATTGCCGCAGAAACCATACATTTTGTGGGTCACTGGCACCATGCGCCCGCCGCTAACGGCGCTGCCAGGGAATCATAAGCTGGCGATTGGCATCGGCAGCACGCTGGCATTGCTGGAAGCGCTTGAGCAAGGCTGCGATGAGGCCCTGATGTTAAGTAGCGATCATTGTTTGTGTGAATCGGCGAGCGCCAATCTCTTTTGGATCAAGAATGACCGGGTGTTTACCCCTGCCCTCAGCACCGCCTGTGTAGCCGGGACCACGCGGGCTGCGTTGATGCGGCTTACTGATGTCGAAGAAGTGGTTGTAACCATTGATGCCATTGCAAATGCGGAAGCGGTGTTCATCAGCAATGTGCGGCTTGGTATCTGGCCGGTTTGCGGTATCGAGCCTGAAGGTTGGCAATATGCAGAGTCCCATCCGCTGTTCGAGGGTCTCCGCGCGCGGCTGGATGCGGATCGCGGCGCATGAGCTGGGTTTTACAAGCCACCTTGCCATGGCAAGAGCCGCCGGCATTCGCAGAGGCGTTTGCGGGGAGCGACATGGCGCTGCTTTATTCGGGGCTACGCGATCAGGCCAGTGGACGGTATAGTTACCTGTTCGTGGATGTGATGGAGGTGCGCGAGGACAGTGAGTGGGCGCAATTGCCTGCTTTGCCTACGCAGGGCGATGCGTTGCCACTGTGGGTCGGCTATCTGGGATATGGCATGCGTGAGACTCGTGAACGCGGGGGCGATAGCACTGTGCATCTGCCGGATTTTCGGTTGGTGCGCTATGGCACGATGTATCAATTCGATCACGAAATGAACGTCATTAGTCATTATTGCTCATTGCGACCAGGTAGCGTCCCACAGGTGGCCGAAGGCCAATCAATCCATCTTGGTCAAGAAAAGAAAGATAGATTGCCGCGCTTCCCTCGCAATGACGTGAAAATACAGAACCTCGCTTCAAACCTTTCTCGCTCCGAATATGAGTCGATTGTCACCGATACGATCGAGCATATCCGCGCGGGGGATTTTTATCAGGCTAATATCACGCGGAAGTTTTTTGGAAAATTCGCGGAGACACCCGATAGCTGGCAGATTTATACAAAACTTTGCGCGGCGAGCCCGGCGCCCTACAGCGCCTATATCCGCAACGGCCATACGGCGATACTCTCCTCCAGCCCCGAATGTTTTTTGAGTGTGGATACGGCGGGTATGATGGTGACGCGGCCTATCAAAGGCTCGGCGAGGCGAAGTGAGGATGCGTCGGAAGACACCAAAATCCGCGAGGCGCTGGCGCGTAGCAGAAAAAACCATGCAGAAAATCTGATGATTGTCGATCTCATGCGCAACGATCTGTCGCGCGTGGCGGAGCCGACGAGTGTGAAGGTGACCGAACAATCGGGGCTGTATTCGTATGCCACCATCCATCATTTGATTTCGACTATCACGGCGCAGAAGAAGGCGACCGTGAATGTGTATGAGGCTGTACGCGCCTGCTTCCCGGCGGGGTCGATGACG
This sequence comes from Rickettsiales bacterium, assembly GCA_049317085.1. GTDB lineage: Bacteria > Pseudomonadota > Alphaproteobacteria > Rickettsiales > UBA3002 > QFOX01. The sequence continues at coordinate 10,400 of JBMOIY010000004.1, forward strand.
GGTGCGCCGAAAATTGCGGCAGTGAAATGGTGCGGTGGCCGCGAGAAGCTGGAGCGCGGGGTGTATAGCGGGGCCATCGGCTGGTTCGGCGCGAATGATACGTGCGATTTGTCGGTGGTGATTCGCACCTTGATCATCGAGGGTGAACGTTTTGAATTCCAAGTCGGAGGCGGTATCGTGGCGGATTCGACGCCCGAGGATGAGTGGCGCGAGACCATCACCAAAGCACGTGGCATCCTCGCGGCGCTGGGGTTGGCGGAAGAGGAGTTGGTGAAACTTTAGGCGGCTTCAGCCGTCACCCCTTGGATAGACTGCATCTGCATAATCTGCGCCGTCGCGATGCTGTAGGCACCCGGCAATTGCAGTTTCACCATACCGCTTGGTACCTCGACTAGTATTTCGACGCGGGCCCCACGGTCAAGCGGGGTTCCTAGCATCTGCTTCAAGCGCGGCAGATCATCGAGCGTTTCCACCTTCACCTTCAACACATTGGCGCGCAGGCTTTGGGCGACGTCGTCGAGCGGTTGGATGTGGTTCACCAATAGGCGCATGCCACGCTCACTGTGACGGATATCGATGTTGAGCATCAGCGCGGTACCGTTTTTTAGCAACGCGTGGTGCTGGTTTAGTAATTGCTCGTCGAATAGCGCGACTTCATATTGGCCATGCGCATCGGAAAGCGTAAGGAACGCTGAGCGGCCGCGCGGGGAACTGCGCATTTTGCTGCTAGTGAGGATGCCAGCGAGTTTGAGTTTCTGTTTATCGGGCAGTGGCTCCGCGAGGCGCGTGGAGGGCGAAATACCGAGTTTCTTAAATACTGGCGCGTAAGGCTCTAGCGGGTGCGCCGAGAGATAGAAGCCTACCGCATTGCATTCATGGTTGAGTTTTTCGATGGTCGGCCATTCCTCGACCGGCTTCAGCTCGCGGCGGTTCATTTCCTTGGCCGCCTCGCCGCCGAACAGGCTGACTTGTGAGCTGGTGCGTTCTTCCGTTGCGTTTTGCGCGCTGGCGATGAGCATGTCGAGCGATTCATGCACTTGCCTGCGGTTAGCGCAGAGCGAATCGAACGCGCCCGCCATGGTGAGGAATTCCAGCTGGCGTCGGTTCATCACGCTGGCACCCACGCGGTTGGCGAAATCCTGCAGGTCCTTGAACGGGCCGTTGGCTGTGCGTTCTGCCTCGATCGCGGCCATCGCCCCTGCCCCCACATTCTTGATGGCGGCGAGCGCATAGCGCACGGCAGATTTTTGGCCTTCGCGTTTTTCGACGGTGAATTGCACTTCGGATGCATTAATATCCGGCGGCAGCACCTCGAGCCCTAATTTATGTGCCTCGCCCACGAACTGGCTCAGTTTATCGGTGGAACCGGATTCATAGGTCATCGAGGCGGCCATGAATTCGACCGGGTAATTGGCTTTGAGGTAGGCGGTCTGATACGCAATCACCGCATAGGCTGCCGCGTGAGATTTGTTGAAGCCGTAGCCTGCGAATTTCGCGACAAGGTCGAAGATATTGGTCGCCTGCGCCTTGGGCACGTTATTTTTCGTCGCGCCTTCCACGAACAGCGCGCGCTGGGCGTCCATTTCCGCCTTGATCTTCTTACCCATCGCGCGGCGCAGCAGATCTGCGCCGCCGAGGGTGTAGCCGGAAAGGACCTGCGCGATTTTCTGAACCTGCTCCTGATAGATGATGACACCGTAGGTCTCTTTCAATACGGGCTCGAGCAGTGGGTGCAGGTAATCGGGTTTACTCCGGCCATGCTTGACGTCGATATAGGTCGGGATGTTGTCCATCGGGCCGGGGCGGTAGAGCGCGCCGAGTGCGATCAGGTCCTCGATGCTGTCGGGCTTCAGGTTCTTCAATGCCTCGCGCATGCCAGTGGACTCGAACTGGAATACGCCGAGCGTGTCGCCACGGCTGAGCATGGCGTAGGTTTTCGCGTCGCCCTCGGGCAGCTTCAACAGATCAATGGTGGTGCCATTGGCGGCAATGAACTCCACCGCGCGCTGGAGGATGGACAGGGTGCGTAAACCGAGGAAGTCGAACTTCACGAGGCCCGCTGCTTCCGCCCATTTCATGGAATATTGCACGACCAGCATGTCGGATTTGGGGTCACAATACATCGGCACGAGGTCGACGAGCGGGCGGTCGCCGATGACGAGGCCCGCGGCGTGGGTGGAGGCGTGGCGGTAAAGGCCTTCGAGCTTGATGGAAAGTTCGGTGAGATGGGCGACGTTCTCGTCCTCGTCGATGGCCTGTTTCAGCATCGGCTCCTGGTCGATCGCCTCTTTCAGGGTGACGGGCGCGGCGGGGTTGTTGGGGACGAGTTTACAGATGCGGTCGACCTGCGAATACGGCATTTGCAGCACGCGGCCGACATCGCGCAGCACTGCGCGGGCCTGCAGTTTACCGAAGGTGATGATCTGCGCGACGCGGTCATCGCCATATTTTTCGCGGACATACTGGATGACCCGCTCGCGACCGTCCTGGCAGAAATCGATATCGAAATCGGGCATGCTGACACGTTCCGGGTTCAGGAAGCGCTCAAACAGCAGGCCGTAGCGCAGCGGATCAAGGTCGGTAATCAGCAGCACCCATGCTACGATGGAACCGGCTCCAGAGCCCCGGCCCGGGCCGACGGGGATGTTGTGTTCCTTCGCCCAGCTGATAAAATCCGAGACGATGAGGAAGTAGCCGGGGAATTTCATGGTGATGATGACATCGAGCTCGAATTCCAGCCGCTCACGGTAGGGCTTGGCGATGCGCTCGCGCTCGGCTTCGTCCATGCCTTCCGTAAAGACAAGGTTTTCAAGGCGCGCCTGCAGGCCAGCGCGGGCTTTTACCGCAAGCGCGTCCGATTCACTGAGGACGTTGCCCGCCTCGTCCGTCATCGCAAACCCAGGCAGGATGGGCGAACGCGAGGGTGACCAGACATGGCAGCGCTGGGCGATGTTGAGCGTGTTCTCGATGGCTTCCGGGATGTCGCGGAACAGCAGCTTCATTTCATCAGCGGTCTTGAAGCGGTGTTCCTTGTTCATGCGCGGGCGGTCGGTCTCGGTGACGTAGCGGCCATCGGCAACGCAAAGCAGCGCGTCATGCGCTTCGGTCATTTTCGCGTCGGTGAAATAGATGTTGTTGGTGGCAACGAGCGGGATATTTTTCTCAAGCGCCAAATTGATTTGTGCGCGTTCGATCTGTTTTTCGTCGGCGAGGTTATGGCGCATCAGCTCGATATAGAGGCGATCGCCGAACATGGCGTGGAGTTGGGTGAGCAACTTATCGGCTTCCGCCGTGCGGTTGGCGAGCAACATTTTGCCGAAGCCGCCATGGATGCCCCCGGTCAGGGCGATGAGGCCAGCGCTGTGGCGGGCGACGGTATTGTAGTCGAGCAGTGGCGCGGTGCCGTTCGCAGGCGCGGTGTGGGCGAGGCTCGCCAGTTGCAGCAGGTTGGTGTAGCCGGTGTCGTCTTTCGCATAGACCAGCAACTGGTCCGGTTGTGCTCGGTTATTGGCAGCGCCGTGCGTATCCTGCCCGTGTGGCAGCAGCGAAAGCGTGATACCTAGAATGGGCTGCACGCCCTCCTTCACCGCGTATTCGGAGAATTCGAGCGAGCCGAAGAGGTTGTCGTGGTCCGTCAACCCAAGGGCGGGCATCTGCGAATCGCGCGCGAGGGCGACGAGTTTGGGAATTTTGATGGCGCCCTTCAGCAGCGAATACGCACTGTGGCTGCGCAAATGGACGAAACTCATGGCGTGACCGCTTCCAGTTTGCCATCACGCACCGTCACTGCGCGGGTGAGGCGTTTGGCCAGCGTCATGTTATGGGTGGCGATGAGGGCGGCGACACCTTCCTCGTTTGCGACCTCAAGCAGCAGTTCGGTGACGGATTCGCTAGTGGTTGGGTCGAGGTTGCCAGTCGGCTCATCGGCCAATATCAATTGCGGTTTGTTGGCCAGTGCACGGGCGATGGCGACGCGTTGCTGCTCGCCGCCGGAAAGCTGGGCGGGCAAATGCTTGATGCGTGTGCTGAGGCCAAGGCGCGCGAGCATTACGTTGGCGTCATGGTGCGCTTCATCGACACTAACGCCCGCGATGAGCTGCGGCACCATCACGTTCTCCTGCGCCGTCAATTCCGGCAGCAGGTTGTGGAACTGGTAGATGAACCCGATATGTTTGTTGCGCAGGGCGGTGCGTTTTTTGTCGTCGGCGCTACTGGCATCGACACCTGAGATGGTGATGCTGCCGCTTTGCGGGCTGTCGAGCAGGCCTGCGATGTGGAGCAATGTGGATTTACCGGAGCCGGACGGGCCGATAAGAGCGACGAGTTCGCCCGCACTGATGTTCAGATCCGCCCCGCGTAGCACTTCAAGGTCACCGCTTTCGCTGGCGTAGGTGCGGGTAATGGCGTTTAGGGTGAGAATACTACTCATAGCGCAATGCCTCCGCAGGATCGAGGGATGCGGCGCGGCGCGCAGGGTAGATGGTCGCGAGGAACGAGAGCAGCAGCGATAGTGCGACGATGATAGCGACTTCTGTCGGGTCGGTCTTGGTTGGCAGGGTGGAGAGGAAATAGATGTTCTCGATGAGGATTTCCTGCCCCAGCATCTTCTCGATCAGTTTGTGTAGCGGCTCCAGATACGCCGCCAGCATCAGCCCGAGGGCGACGCCAACGAAGGTGCCGACCACGCCGATCCATGTGCCAGCGGCGATGAATATGCGCATGACACTGCTGCGCGTTGCGCCCATGGTGCGCAGAACAGCAATATCTCGCCCCTTCTCTTTCACCAGCATCACAAGGCTGCTTATGATGTTGAACGCGGCGACGAGGATGATGAGGGCAAGGATAATGACCATGACGTTGCGCTGGACTTTGAGTGCAGCGAAGACGCTGGCGTTGGTCTGCTGCCAGTCATAGACGCGGGCGTTCGCACCCAGTTTTGTGCGCAATTCGCGGGCGATGCTGCTTGCGCTGTTCACATCGTTCAGCATGACCTCGAGGTTGCTGACGGCACCGCTGGTGGCTGGTGCTGGTGGTTCTTCACCCTCGACGATAGGGGCATCAGTTGCGGCGAGCATGAAATAATTCTGTGCTTCAGTGAAGGGCATCAGCACCAGTCCGGAATCGATGGCATGCATGCCGAGTTTGATGGTGCCGACGACGGGGTACGCCTTCATACGCGGCACGAACCCGGCGATGGTGGCGCGGCCTTGGGGAGAAATGAGGGTCACGGAATCACCGACCTCGACACGCAGATTTTCGGCAAGGCGTGCGCCGAGAACGACGCCGGTTTCGTCACGCAGACCATCCAGCGATCCTGCTGCTACGTGGCTGGTGATGAGGCTGCGCTTGCTGAGGCTATCCCATGGCGTCGCCGCTGCCTGCGCGCCGATGGCCATGCCGTGGGCGGTGACCATTACCTGTCCGGTGATTTTTGGGGTGACAATTTGAACGCCCGGCATTTTAGCGATGGCATCCACCGCGGGTTGGTAATCGCTGAAAGCGCGGGCGTTGCTGTAGATGGTGATATGGCCGTCGAGGCCGATGAAGCTCGTCGTCATTTCCTCGCGGATACCGTTCATCAGCGAGGTGACGAGGATGAGTGTCGCGACACCGAGCGTGATGCCGATGATGGCGAACCAGGTGGTGATGGAGATGAACCCTCGCCGCGCCCGCAAATAGCGCCGTGCCAGCATGCGTTCGACTGGGGTGAGAATCGTCATAGCACTTGTCCCTCACGCCCTACACAGCGCGTCATTCCAGCAAAAGCTGGAATCCATCCCATCTCCCCATTGATTCCAGCTTTCGCTGGAATGACGGTGTTGCGAATTGGGGTCACGCCACCACCTTCGATTTGTGGTTTTCGACGACCTTAGCAATTGCAGCGTCGAGCGAGATTTCTGATTTCTCACCCGTGCGGCGGTATTTGACTTCGATGGTGCCGGCGGCAGCCCCTTTCGGGCCCACGGTCAGTTGCCACGGCAGGCCGATGAGATCCATCGCCGCGAATTTTTCGCCGCCGCGTTTGTCGGTGTCGTCGTAGAGCGGGTCGAGGCCGTGGGTCTTGAGCCCTTCGTGAAGTTTATCGCAAAGGCCGTCGCAGGCGGCATCACCGGCGCGTAAATTGATGATTCCGGCATCGAACGGGCTGACGGATTCGGGCCAGATGATGCCGTTCTCGTCGTGGCTGGCCTCGATGATGGCGCCGATGAGGCGGCTTACGCCAATGCCGTAACAGCCACCTTCAGTCGCCACTTCCTTGCCGTTTGGCCCCATCACATTCACTTTCATTGGGTCGGAATATTTGGTGCCGTAATAGAACACCTGGCCAACTTCGATACCACGGGCCGCGACACGCTTATCCTCCGGCACTTCCGCTTCGAAGCGGGCGGCGTCGTGCACGTCCTCGGTCGCGGCGTAGAGTTCGGTCCGCGCCTTTACAATCGGCGATAGATCGCTCTTGTAATCCACGTCCGCGCCCGGAATCGGCATGTCCAATAAATCCTTATGGCAGAAGACGCCGCTTTCGCCGGTCTCGGCGAGCACGATGAATTCATGACTGAGGTCACCGCCGATGGGGCCGGTCTCGGCGCGCATGGGGATGGTTTTCAAGCCCATGCGGGCGAAGGTGCGCAGGTAGGCAACGTACATCTGGTTGTAGGCATGGCGCGCTGAGGCTTCGTCGATATCGAACGAATAGGCGTCCTTCATCAGGAATTCACGGCCGCGCATCACGCCGAAGCGGGGGCGCACTTCGTCACGGAATTTCCATTGGATATTGTAGAGGATGAGCGGCAATGATTTATAGCTTTTCACGTAAGAGCGGAAAATATCGTTGATCATTTCCTCCGCCGTGGGGCCGAAAAGCAAATCACGCTCGTGGCGGTCCTTGATGCGCAGCATCTCCTTGCCGTACGCGTCATAGCGCCCGGATTCGCGCCACAGATCGGCGGGCTGCATGGTCGGCATCAGCACTTCCACGGCACCGGCGCGGTTCATTTCCTCGCGAATGATCTGTTCGATTTTTTTTAGCACGCGTAGGCCTAGCGGCAACCAGCTATAAATGCCCGCCGCCTGTTGGCGGATCATCCCGGCGCGCAGCATGGTGCGGTGGGAAACGATCTGGGCTTCTTTTGGCTCCTCTTTGAGCAGGGGCAGGAAATACTGGCTTAGGCGCATGGTCACTCCAACGATTACGGGAGAGTCACTATGGCGCGCAGACAGCAAAATGCAACGGTTAGCGCCGGCTTATCGACAGATAAAACTTAGCGCACCCAGGGTAGTTTTTCAGCCGGTGCCGAACGCTGCTTCACCTTGCTCACCGCATGGCGGCCTGCCTGCCAGCTGCGGCCGGAATTCCAGCCTTTGGCCTGCATGCAGGGCTCGATGATGCGCATGCGCAATGCATCGACCTCGGCGTTGTGGCGGAAATCGGGTTCGACGCGCACGGTTCGGTAGCCGCCGCCGTAATAGCCGTGCGGGCCATAACCGCCGACAGCATGCACTTGCTCGAAATGACCAAAATCATAGAGACTGCGTGGATAGGTCAGGTCGGCATCCAGTTCACAGCGGTCGCGGTCGGCACCAAAGAGGGCGCTTTGCTTGTTGTAATGCTCGACACACTTGCCGTATTCGCTGGTGCCTTCGACACCGAAGCTTCGGCAATATTGTACTTCCGCCGGGGTGCAGGCGGTGATGACAAGGGCTGTGAGTAACAGTGCCACACCAACATAGATTTTTCTATTTCTTGCCATTGCAATCACCTGAATAATATTGGTTACCGGAAATTGACTTTCCGTTCAACAAAGTATCGCCGTCCTGCTTTACCGTCAGTTTACCCGCCTGAATGAAACTTTGCGAGGTATCGAGATTATGCTTCGTCGGGTCGATGTAATTATCGCTCGGGATGGCAATCGGAATATCGACATCGCCGATCATGAATGCGCTAGTGTCATCAAGGTTTGCGCCTTTGACTTTTTTGCCGTTCGCGCCCTCGCCATCTTTGGTGCTGAGGTCTGCGGATGGCGTATATTTTTCGAGCATATCGCACCCATTGCTGCCGACATGGTAAATGGTCTCCTCGGCCTTAGCATTCGTCGCCACCAGATAAATTAGCAATGTGGGGAGAATGGCGAGCAGTGTCGTCCACATGGCTTTCTTTTTCAGCCGCGGGTTGGCGGGCGCGGAGGGTGCGTGGCCGGGGGCGGGGTTCTGCACCGGCTGCGCGCCGCTGGGCAGCAGCATGAACAGCACGAGCCACCAGCAGGTGGCGTAGGCGACGAAGAATTGGGCGATGGTCATAAGCGGCACTCTTTTTTGATTTGGTTACGTCTAACATATCCCGCGCCAAATGTCACAAAAGCTTCACATAACCGGTGGTTAATTCTGATATTATGTAAGGGTATCAATAGGTGTGACACGGCATATGACTAGTCTGGAAACTACTGAATTAAAACTGAAATCCACGCCGACGGGCGGGAAGGCTTCGCATGAAAGCCCCCTCTACCGCAAGCTGGTGTCGGTCGGCTATAAGGGTTTTCTGCAAGGCTCCATTGGTGGCGGTTCGCTGTATGGCGCGTTAGGCCTGTTAATTGGTGGGCTGGTTGCGATCGCAGCAGCACCTGTGCTCGGGTTGCAGGGCTTTTTCATTGTTCCTGCTGCGTTTGGTATTGGTGTTATCAAAGGGGCGAGCACGTTCGGCAGCATAGGTTCGGTCGCGGCGATCAACGCTGAAAGTGCTGATCTGTCTGAGCAGCGGCGTTATTTGCTCGACCGTTATTACGATCTACCGGAAGGGCCCGAGGGCGCGCGAGAAGCAGCCGCCATTAAACAAGAATTGCTGAGCCGCCAACAAGACCTCGAACGCGCACCTCAATTCTTCCATTGGAAGACCGTCATCGTCGGCGCGTTGATCGGTGCAGGCCTTGCATTCGTTGCGTTCTCGCCCGTTGGTTTCGGGGTGCTTGGTCTTGGCTCGGCGCTTAGTCATCTGGGGTTGGGCATGCTATTTACGGGCGGCAGCACTGCAGCAGGTGCCGCCGCCGCTGGTGTAGCTGCTGGCACTGCAGCGGCAGGGGCTGCTGCAGGCACTGCCGCCGTTGGCGCGGGCGTGGCCGCGGCTGCTACAGCTGCCGCTACAGCATCCGCATCCACTGCAGCGCTTACCACCATCGGTGTAGGGTTAGGCACGTTAGCTGGCGCGCTGACTGGAGCGACCATCGGCATTGACCGTTATTATATTCGCAAATGGTTCGACCATACGCAGAACATCATTCATAGCGGCACCCACGGGGAAGCCGCCGTGATGGAGCGCATCCAGCAAATCGAACGCCTGAAGGCCGCCGCGAAAGTGGATGAGCAGACTAAAGCGCAGTTGAGTAGTCAGTATAGTAGTGCATCCACAAACAGTGTGGCCGCAACTGCACCGCAAGTCGAAACGCCGGTCAAACCATTGGCAAGCCTTGATTCCGTTCCAAGCACGAAGATACGTGACGCGGTACTGCAGAGCCGCTTGATCGATGTTCAGAAAGCTATGAATAGCGCCGCAATTTAGATTCCATCTTATTATCGGCATATCTTCACAAAATATTCACAAAAGAAATGAATTGTTCGTGCATTCTCTTTTTAGTTTTTAACTGAAAAGGAGAATGCGATGACAGAATATATGCGTAGCGCTAAAGCGGATGAATGCGCCATAGAAGCAAAGCAACTTATTGAAACTTTGTTTGCAGGAAAACCAATCAAAATTAAGCCCGCACTTGTAGAGCTTGATGCCATACAACCTAGCCCGTTTACACCTGGAATGGAATTTATTCGTCCGCCTGTTGGCACTATCACCGGCGGCGGAGCGGCAATGAGTTTACAGGGCTCCGTAATGGCTGGTTTAGCTGCTCAGATAATTAAACCATATTATGATAACTGCATGGGCGGCACCCCGACATTCTTGCCTAAAAAAACGGGTGCAGCACCGGGCAAATAAAATGAGCAGCGTTACGTCGTAATCCGCGTAACTCTTACCAACCTGATCCGCCGTGGGTCGGCCTGCAATATTTCGGCCTTGAGGTTGGGTTTGAACATTAGCACTTCGCCGCGTACGGGGATGCGGCCAAGCTGGCTGAAGATGAGGCCGCCGAGCGTGTCGATATCTTCGCCGGGCACGGTGTCGCTGAGTTTTTCGCCAAGGGCGTTCTCCAGTTTCTCGATCGGAGTGCGGGCGTCCGCTTCTACCATATGGTCGCCGCTCCAGCGCATGGTGGGGGTCGATTCATGGCCGTCATGTTCGTCCTGAATTTCTCCGACGATCTGCTCGAACAAGTCTTCCATGGTGACGAGGCCATCGGTGCCGCCGAATTCATCGACGACGATGGCGATATGGCAGCCTGAGACGCGCATTTTCAGCAGCAGGTCGACAATACGCATACTGGGCGGCACGAAGAGAATTTCGCGCATCACCTGTGCGATATCAAAGGGTGCGCCGCTGACGAGATGGGGGAACAAATCTTTCACGTGAACGAAGCCAAGCACGTTATCGAGCGATTCTTCATACACCGGCACGCGGGTATGGCCGATGCTGATGATGTGCTGCTTCAGCTCATCGAGCGAAACATTGTTCTGCACGCCCATGATGTCGCTGCGCGGGACCATGATGTCATAGGCCGAGAGCTCGCCGAAATTGATGAGGTTCTTGAGTAGTGAGCGCTCCTCAGCGCTGATGTCAGTGCTTTCGCCCGCGACATCGCCCAGCGCTTCTTCGATCATTTCCTTGAGAGAACCCTCGGGCCGAGTGCTGAACTTGCCACGGAACCAGCGCACGGCCTGGTTTAATGGCGATGGCGCTTCGGTGGGTGGAAGGGCGCTACTATCGCCCTCATTGGATTGGGTGTTATTGTTCATTTGACCTAACTTAAGCAGATTCATAAGGATTCGCAATACCCATGCTGGCTAAAATTTTGATTTCGATGGCTTCCATCGTCTCCGCCTCGCGCTCATCCTCATGGTCATGCCCCAGCAAATGCAGCACGCCGTGGATGGTGAGATGGGTGACATGGGCCTTCAATTTTTTGCCTTGCTGCGCGGCCTCCGCCAGGATGGTCTCGAACGCGAGGATGATATCGCCGAGCTGCTTCACCCCCTCCTCCACTTCGCCATTGGGGAAGGAAAGTACATTAGTTGACTTGTTTTTGCCGCGGTATTGGTTGTTGAGGGCCTTCACTTCGTCGTCATCGCTAAGAACAATATTTAGTGCAGCGCGCTTCACCCGCTTTTGGGCAAGGGCAGCCTCGGCGGCGCGCCTCACGGTCGGTGCCAGGCCGCTCCAGCGCGGATCATGGGTGAGGATGGTGATGGTCATAAAGCTATAGTGGCATGCGGCAGGTTATTACTCAACCGGGAATCTTCATTTAATTGTCATAAAAAACAGCGGAATAGTCTGTTAATTATCTAGAGAAATCGTATGGGCCCGACTCAATGTCAGCGTCTCCACCATCACGTAAAGAGCGGCGCAAGCTGCTGAAGTATTTTGGGGCATTCGCCGTTTCTTCCGTTGCACCTACTCAAAACCTGCAAGTGATTTCTGCAGCCGTACCTATGGTTGGCGCGGCGCAAGCGGCAAGTGCCTTGAAGGTTTACTCCCTCTTTGGCTTATTCCCCACCTGGATAGCATCGTGTAATAACAGCTTCGTGAGAATGCAGCTATTGGTGGAAATCCGGCTTATGAAATCGCACAATTCAAAGATTGTTTAAGTGGTCATAATCTCTTAAGCAGCATCTTTATATCACCTCCCAACGATTCCATCGTGAAAGATTTTATTTTTTGACAAATCTGCTGCACACCTACCCGCTTTCACATCCATGGCCGCCGCCCGCAAGGCGGTCTGGCCAGGTGGCAATTATTCGGCAGGGCTACAGAAAGTTTCTGGAGAGTGGAACGCGCGGGTCGCTGCACCCAATGATACCACTTCCCGGTAACAAGCCTACGCGCTAAACTAGCACCAGTTGTAAGCCCATTGCGTGCGACATTTGCAGCAAAATGCGACATTTTTATCGTGATAGCAATCTAAGCTGCTGATTTTTAAACATCGTAAAAATAGGATGTTGCATTGCTAGTCGCTGCTGCCTTCACGCTCCTCGGCGTATTGCTGCTTTTTCTTTTCCCATTCGTCATAGGCCTTGATGATCTTGGCGGCGAGTGGGTGGCGGACGACATCGCCGTCGCTGAACTTGATGATCTCGATGCCCGCGATGTTCTCGACCTTCGGGATGCAATCGGTGAGGCCGGATTTAATGTCCTTTGGCAGATCGATCTGCGACTGGTCGCCGGTGATGATCATGCGTGAGCGTTCGCCCATGCGGGTGAGGAACATCTTCATCTGGGTGCGGGTGGTGTTCTGCGCTTCGTCGAGGATTACGAAGGCGTTGGAAAATGTTCTTCCGCGCATGAAGGCGAGCGGGGCGAGTTCGATCTCGCCGCTTTCGATATATTCGTTTACCCGGTCCGGTGGCATCATGTCCATCAATGCGTCGTAAAGCGGGCGCATGTAGGGGTCGAGTTTCTCTTTCATGTCGCCGGGCAGGAAGCCGAGTTTCTCGCCCGCTTCCACCGCCGGACGGCTGAGAATGATGCGCTCGACCTTCTTGTTCACCAGCATATAGACGGCCATGGCGACGGCGATATAGGTTTTCCCGGTGCCCGCAGGCCCGAGAGCGAAGACTAAATCATTATCGTAGAGCGCGCGGATGTAGTTGGCCTGCACGTGGCTGTAGGGCGTGATGGTCTTGCGCATGGTGCGTATGTAAACATCCGTATCAGCCGCTTCGACACCATGTCGGTTCTTCGGTTTCTTGTCGTTTACCGGCGGCATCATGCGGATGGCGGCGTCGAGGTCGGTGTCGGTGATCTCCACGCCATTCTTGATCTGCTCATAGAGGGATTGCAGCAGCAATTCCGTCGCATCGATGTCGCGTTTCAGGCCAGTGATGGTGACCATGTTGCCGCGGGCGACGAGTTCCACGTTCAGCGCCTGTTCGAGGCGTTTCAAGTGCGCGTCGCGCTCGCCGTAGAGCAGCGGCAGGAACTGATTATGCTCAAAGAAGGCATTGATGGTCTGGGTATCGCGGACGGCTTTTTTATCGGGTTTGGACATAGGTAAGCAGGCCCCTTTCCTTGTCATTCCCGCGAAGGCGGGAATCTCTGTCGAAGCTGGCACGCGCGGCACCAGAGATTCCCGCCTTCGCGAGAATGACGGCTAAACTACCATCCTTCTCCAAAAAGCGTAAGCGTGCGGCGGGCGTGCGTCAATGCCCTGCCCCAGCCTATGCACAGTGTCTCTCACGCAACAGCATCGATCTGCGCCGCCACGATAAAGTCGTTGCGACTCAGCCCCCCGACGCTGTGGGTGTTGAGGACGACTTCGACATAGCCCCAGCCGAAGCGGATCTCCGGGTGGTGGTCCTGCTGGTGGGCGATCTCGGCGATGCTGGCGACGAGGGTGAGTGCGCGTTTGTAGCCTTTGAACTCCCAGCGCTTCTCGATCCGGTCGGGGTAGTAGATCCAGTCATCCAGCTCGCCCAACAGCGCCACAGCGTCGGCGGCGGGCAGCTTCCTCTCCCCCGTGCGGCATGGCTTACAGCGTTCATCGGCGAGGGGCATGCCTGTTCCTTGATTGATTGTTTCCACACACTCCATTAACAGATTCATCATGAGCACCCAATCGATTTTAGCCTTTGATTGCGCCTGTATCGGCGGCAGCGTCACGTTGCGTGCGAATGGCAACAGTACATCGCGCCTCGTGGGGCAGACGAAGGAAGCGGCGGAGCTGATACCGGCGATCAATGGATTGCTGAAAGGGGCAGGCGTTGCCTATGCGTCGCTAGGGGCGATTATCACCACCGTTGGGCCTGGAAGTTTTACTGGTGTGCGGATTGGCCTTGCGGCGTTGCACGGGCTGGTATTGGCCCACCAAACACCCATCAAGGCCGTAACGACACTTGAGGCAATGGCATGGGCGGTGGCGTTGATGGATTCACCTCCAGCGCAGTTTTATATCGCGATTCGCGCGGGCAAAGGTGAACTCTATACTCAGAAATTTACTCTCCACCCCCTCCCTGTCATTCCAGCGGAAGCTGGAATCCATCTTTCCACAGAGCAGGCGGATTCCAGCTTCCGCTGGAATGACGAATTAAAGGTTGTGGCGGATTGCGACATTGCCCTCCTCCCCGAAACCCATATTGCATGGGATGCACCTTGCTTCGGCAATCATTTGCCAGCGACGGATGCGCATCATCTGCATGGCCCGGATGCCACAGCACTGGTGCGGGTGGCGGATCGTTTACCCACGGCAACTCTTGCAGAGGCGCTGCCAGTCTATATCCGCCCGCCGGATGCGGTCGTAGGTGCGCCGATGCCATGGCTGGTGCAGAATTGAATCTTTCCCCTCCCCACGCCACGTGCTAAACACATGGCTAAACAGGAGGTTTCTATGAAAAAAATTATCGCTCTCGCGCTCGTACTCAGTCTCACAGCCTGTGAGGAAGCACCCAGGGCCTACACGCCTGCCCCGTTCGCGTTCGAGCTTGTCGCCGCGCAGCCGGTGATGGTGAACGTACATGAAGTACGCGTGGTGAATGACTATAAGTCCACCAATCGTCGCCCGAATGTGGAACAGGAATTTCCTGTCCCGCCTGCAGTTGCAGTCAGTAAATGGGTGAACCAGCGATTGAAGCCGAACCCGGTCATCAGCGCAAACTCTGTACTTGAGGTGGTCATCAACGACGCATCCGTGCGCGAAACAAAACTCGACAAGACCAAGGGCGTAAAAGGCATCTTCACTGACGATCAGGACGCGCGTTATGATGTTAAACTCTCGGTGACGTTCCGCCTGTTCGGTGGCGGCGGACGCGGGATTTCGGATGCGACGGGCGATGTGAATGTCACCCGCAGCCGCACGATCAATGAGAAGGCGACCGTCTACCAGCGTGAAGCCATCTATCACCAGATGGTTTCCGACATGATGGTCGATTTCGACCGCGAGGCTAATGCACGCCTGCGTACCTATTTCGCACCTTATTTGAAATAGCATGCATATTTACCTGCCCATTGCCGAGCTGTCGACCAATGCCCTGCATCTGATACTGCTCGGTGGGTTGGCGGGGTTACTGTCGGGCCTGTTCGGCATCGGGGGTGGATTCATCCTCACACCTATGTTGATTTTCATGGGCATACCGCCAGCGATTTCGGTGGCGACCTCGACAAATATGATCGTGGCTTCATCGTTTTCCGGTTTTCTGTCGCACCTCAAGCATAAGCGTGTGGACATCGAGATGGGCAACTGCCTGATCGCAGGCGGATTGATGGGGGTTGTGTTTGGTGTGTGGCTGTTCTCGCGCTTGCAACGGGTGGGTCAGGTTGATCTGATGATCACTCTTCTCTATATTTCGCTTCTCATAACCATCAGCATCGTGATGCTGCGAGAGGCCCGGCAGATATTGAAGGCACGGGCGGCGGGGCTGGCGCACCATCAGGTGACGGCGGTGACGTTACCGCGCTGGGTGAATCGCCTGCCGTGGCAAATTGAATTCAGCCGTTCCAACGTCACCCATAGTGTGCTCCTGCCAATAGTTATCGGTATTATCTCGGGACTTCTTGTCGGGCTGCTTGGTATAGGCGGTGGGTTCATCATGTTGCCGATGATGCTGTATGTGCTGCGCATGCCGATTAGCGTGACTATTGGCACCTCGCTGTTCCAGATTATTTTTATCACCGCCTCTGCCACATTACTTCATGCAATGACGACACATACGGTCGATATCGTGCTTGCGGGGTTGCTGCTGATGGGCTCGGTGGTCGGCGCACAGTATGGGGCGCGGATGAGCCACCGCATCCCAAGCTATATCCTGCGATTCATGATGGCAGGCCTGTTGCTCATCGTCGCGGGGCGTCTTGCCTACGGATTATTCATCACGCCGACGGAGATATTTACTCTCGTCACGGAGCTACCATGATGCGCCGTGTCGTCATCTTGCTTTGCGTGCTGTTCGCTGGCCAGGTGCTGGCGCAGGTGGATAACGGGCGTGCTGTCACCCTTACCAATCCCCTGATCGCCGATATTTCGCAGAATGTCATCGAGATACGTTCGGATTTCAACGGGGCGCAGTTACTCATTTTTGGTGCGCGCAATGCACCCGGCGAACTGGTCATCGCGGTGCGTGGACCGGAGGTCAATGCGTCGCTTCGACGCAAGGAGCGCATTGCAGGGATGTGGATGCATGTGGACCAGCGTAAATACGACAAGCTGCCCATTTTCTATGCCCTCGCCTCCACCAAGCCACTGAATCGCATTGCGCCGCCTGCATTGTTACAATCGCTAGGGTTGGGCGAGAATCGTATCATCCGCAGCGGGAATGCGGTGCCGGATGAATTGTTCGACAAGGCGCTCGCCCATTCCTTTGGTGTGAAGCACTGGTGGCAGGGCTCGTTCGCGCACATCTCTTATTTCGGGGAGAGCCTGTTCAAAGCGCGGCTCGATCTTCCGGACACGCTGCCCAGTGGGGAGTACACGGCGGAAGTCTATTTGTTCAACCGCGGCAAGTTACTTGGATTTCAGGTCATCCCGCTCGCCAGCTACAAGATTGGGTTCGACGCCAACGTCGCCACCACCGCGCGTGACCACGGCCTGGTCTACGGCGTGTTTGCCATTCTTATGGCCTTGTTCGGCGGCTGGCTCGCCCACCGGCTGTTCTATCGCGGTTGATGGAAGCAACTTAGCTTTCAACCAGCGGTAGGCTTGTTTGCATTTGTGCCAATACCACCCGCGCGCGCGGGTGTTGATGACGACCGTGCCCGCGATATAATCATGCCAGCCGCGGCGTTGCTTGTTGAACGCCATCCAGAAGAAGCCGAGCATAAATGGAAGCACGGATGGGATATAGGCAAAGAAGCGAAGGATGTAGCGCCATGCGGGAATGGGCTCAAGGGTTTCGGCGCGGCATATCTTCAGGCCAAGCAACCATTTGCCAGGCGTGGTACCATAGGCCAATTGGCAGCCCACCACGCCCATGCCCATCAGCAGTAGGATGAGGCTGTTGGTGATGAGCCAGGGGTAGCGAATTTCCCAGAAGGCGGCGTGGAGTTCGGCGAAATTAGTGATAGAAGCGGAGCTAAGTTGCTGGACACCAAAATAGGAGAAGACATGGTCGGTAATGATTATGGTCAGGCGGCCGAGCAGGAAGAACAGCAAGCTGATATCGATGGCGGCGGCCATGCTGCGGTCATTGGTGTCGGCGTAGCGCGGGCCGGTTACGATCTTCTTGGGTTTGATGCCAAAGGGGACGAGCAGGTTTCGCATTTATAACTCCAGCGCGTGGATGGCGGATGCTTCTTTCCATGACGATACGCGAGGCTGGATAATGCGCAACGGAATATCGAGGATGTAGTGGTAGAGCCCGGCATGCGCCTCCTCAAGTGTGACGCTGCTGCATTCGGATTCGTTGAGGATGAGTGCTGCCACCTGCAAATTACGGGCGCGCAAAGCTGCTAGCGCAGTCAATGTGTGGCTGATGCTGCCAAGGTAACTCCCAGTGACGAGGATGACCGGGAGTTTGAGGGCTTCCATCCAGTCCAGTGTGGTGAAGTCATTGCTGAGTGGGACCATCACCCCGCCCACGCCTTCGATGAGGGTCAGGCGCGCGGTGCTGGCTTCGCGCTTGGTCCATTCCACCAGTTTGTTGGTGTCGATGTGTCTGGACTCCAGCGCGGCGGCGCGGTGGGGAGAAAGCGGTGCGGCGAAACGCCATGGGGAGATTTCTTCTACGCACCCCTGCCCGCCGTTCGCATTGATGAGTTGGGCGGTGTCGGGGTCATCATTCTCCTGCCAGCCGGATATGACGGGCTTTACGCCCACTACCTTTTTTGCCTTGGCGCGGGCGGCGTGGATCATCGCGCAGGTGGCAAATGTTTTCCCCACGCCGGTGCCGGTGGCGGTGATAAAATAAGCGGTCATTTGGGCTTGTGGAGCACGAAGAAATGGTGGTCCCAAGTCGCGGGAATGCCGTATTCGCCACGGCCCGCCTCATACGCGGCTACGAACGCGGCCCAGCGTTTGGGGCTAAGCAGGCCGCGCGGGGCGGTCTCGAAATTATTGCCCGCACCGATAGCGCGGATGGATTGGATCAGGGCGCTCACGCTTGCATAATGGTTCACCACCACGCGACGCTCGCGGAAAGCGATGTCGAGCCCTGCGGTTTCAAGCGCGGTCGCGGTGCTATCGAAGCTGCGCATCGGCAGCAGGTTCAGCGGCAAATCCACGTTCATCGCGCAGGCGCGCATTTCGACGAGGGTCTGCGAGCCAAGGCTTGAGATGATGGTGCGGGCGCCCGGTTTCATTACGCGTTCCAGTTCGGCAAACGCCGCGGGCTGGTCATCAACCCATTGGTAGCAGAGTGAACTGACGGCGGCATCAACGCTTTCATCGGCCAAGGGCAATCGCGTAGCGTCGCCCGCAATAGCGCTGCAGCGTGTGCTTGCGACATCGCACATGCCGATAGCGATATCGATGCCGAGGATGTTCCAGTTGGGGCGGGCCTTTCCTGCCTCGGCAGCGAAGAAGGCAGTACCGCAGCCAATATCCGCAACAGTCGCGGTTTCGGGGAAAGTCATCAGCGCGGCATCGAGTACTCGGCGGATCTGGGTGTGCTGGAACTGGGCGCGGCTATCGTATTCCGCAGCGGCGCGGCTGAAATTCTGTTGCAGACGCTGTTTAGCGACGGCCATCACGCGACCCCGTGCTTAGCACGATGCGCTGCGATTTCGCGCCGTGCGCGCTCAGCATCATGTTGATGCGGGGCGTGGCCGACACCTTCCCAGCTATTTAATGTGGCATTGGGCAACTGGCGCACGAGATGTTCGCTCTGCGCAAAGGGTACGATGGCGTCGTTCATACCGTGGATGATAAGGATTGGCGGGGCAGATGCAAGCATTGCGATAGGCAAACTGTAGGTCTCCAGTTCCTCCAGCCATGGCAGCCAGCGGTCGATTTCTTCGACATTCGGGTGGTGGCGGAGCAGTTCACGTATCTGGCGCTCACGGACATCACCCTTCGCAATCAGGCCGTGGAAGCGGGTTTTGGTGCGTGCGGGGTCTTTGGTGTAGCTGTCGCGGAACAGTCTATAGGTAGTGGAACCCATGCCGGGCAGCGCCATATCGTCGCTGACGAATTGCTGCGGCGCAGCAAGAACGGTAAGGTGTCTGGGGGCGATGGCACCAGTGGTCATCGCGCGCATGGCGAGCTGTCCGCCGAGTGACCAACCCACAACATGGGTGGGTTTTAGTTTTGCTAATGCCGCGATAGCGGCAGCGGGCGTATACTCGCTGTAATCGAACAGCACTGGATCCTCCGCCAGCGACGCAAGTGCATCGGCGGGTTGCGCCCAGCCGCTTAGGAGCAGCGTGCTCATGCCAGTGCCTTGAGGGCGGCAATAAGAGCATCTGCTTGCGCATCTGTGTGCTCGCTGCTGAAGGCAAGGCGCAGGCGGGCAGTTCCAGCGGGCACGGTTGGTGGGCGGATAGCGACGGCTAGCAGGCCCTTTTCTTTCAACGCATCAGAGGCGGCAAGTGCGGCTTCGGGCATGCCAAGCAGGATGGGAACGATGGCGCTTTGGGCTTTCGGTAAGCCGAGTGCATCCGTCACCCTTTGCGCCAGTTGAAGGGCGCGTTGGCTACGTTCGGGCTCGGCCTGCATCACCTCCAGCGCAGCGAGAGCGCTGGCGCAGAGGGCGGGTGGCAGGCCGGTGCTGAAGACGAAGCTGCGGGCGCGGTTGGTAAGGAAATTGATGAGGGCCTGCGAGCCGCTGACGTAACCTCCATAGACGCCCACGGCTTTAGAGAGGGTGCCCATCCAGATATCCATGGTTGCTACGGGCTGCACAATACCCAACCCATGCGCATCGTCGGCCATCGTCCATGCCTCGTATTTTTCGGCGAGGGCAGCGATTTCGGCGAGCGGGGCGATGTCACCATCCATGCTGAACACATGGTCGGTAACGATGAGGGCGTTTGGCGACTCCTCGCGGTGTTCTTTCAATAATGCCTCTAGATGGGCCATATCGTTATGGCGGAAGCGGACTAGACGACTGCCTGAGAGTTGCGCGGCGTCGATGATGCAGGCATGGACGAGCTTGTCGGCGAAGATGACGTCGCCTTTGGCCATCAGTGCCGGGATAATGCCGAGATTAGTGAGGTAGCCACTGCCGAACACGAGCGCGGCTTCTGCGCCTTTCAGGGTGGCGAGTTTGGCTTCGAGCGGGGCATAAAGCGGGTGATTGCCAGTGACGAGGCGCGAGGCACCTGCTCCTGCGCCATGCTCGGCGAGGGCCGTCTGCCCGGCTTTGATGATTGCGGGATGGTTGCGTAAGCCAAGATAGTCGTTGCAGGCAAAAGAAACATAGCGCTTGCCGCCCTGCTCCAGTTCCACAGCAGAATCTGCGACGCGGGCGCTCACCCGCAGCATGCGACGCAGATGCTGCCCCTCAAGCTGCTGAAGTTCTTTCGTGCAATGTTCGTTCAATGTCGCCATTTTTCCTTTGCGAGACCTAGCATTACGGGGTAAATCACGCAAACACTAAGCATGGATGGTCTATGACGCTACGACATAACTGGAACCGCGACGAAGTGGAAACCCTGTTCGCGCTGCCGCTGAATGAGCTGTTATTCCGTGCCGCAACAGTGCACCGGACGAATTTTGACCCATCCGAAGTGCAGATCTCACAGTTATGCTCCATCAAGACCGGTGGATGCCCGGAGGATTGTAATTACTGTTCACAATCGGCGAAGTTCGACACGCCGGTGAAGTCTACCAAGCTGATGGAAATCGAATCCGTGCTGAACGATGCCCGCGCTGCCAAGGCCGCGGGTGCGAGCAGATTCTGCATGGGTGCTGCCTGGCGCAACCCCAAGGCACGGGACATGGATAAAGTGACGAGCATGATCCGCGAAGTCAAAGCCATGGGGCTTGAAACCTGCGCGACACTCGGTATGTTGACGGCGGACCAGGCCAAGGAACTCAAGGCGGCGGGGCTTGATTATTACAACCATAACCTCGACACTTCGGAAGAATTCTACAGCGAAGTCATCACGACGCGAACCTATCAGGACCGCCTCGACACGCTCGCCAACGTGCGCGATTCAGGGATGAAGACCTGCTGCGGCGGCATTATGGGTATGGGAGAAACGGTCGCGGACCGGGCCTCGATGCTGGTGACGCTCGCGAACCTGCCTTCGCATCCTGAGTCGGTGCCCATCAACCTGCTGATTCCAGCCGATGGAACGCCGCTCGCGGGTAACCCACGGATCGATGGCATCGATTTCGTACGCACCATTGCAGTCGCGCGCATCATGATGCCGCAGTCCTTTGTGCGGCTTTCGGCAGGGCGTGAGGGGATGAGCGAGGAATTGCAGGCCATGTGCTTTTTCGTGGGGGCGAATTCTATCTTCGTGGGTGAAAAACTCCTCACCGCCGCGAACCCAGGGCATGATGCGGATGCCGCGCTGTTTATGAAGCTTGGCCTGAGGCCGCTACAATCTGCTGGCATGGAATCTGCACAAGCAGCGTAATGAGCAAGCAACCGACATGGCTCGCGGACGGCTTTCAGCATGTCTGGCTGCCCTACACGCAAATGCAGACGGCGGATATGCCCGAGGCGGTGGTGGGGGCTGAGGGCTGCCGCCTAAAGCTTGCGGATGGGCGCGAGTTGATCGATGGTACGGCGAGCTGGTGGAGCATGTGCCATGGCTATCAGCATCCGGAAATCGTTGCGGCCATCACTAAACAGGCCCAGAGCTTAAGCCATGTGATGTTCGGCGGGCTAGCGCATGAACCGGCCTACATACTGGCGAGCCGACTTTGCAAAACGGCTGGTATGGGCATGGAGCGCGTGTTCTTTGCGGATTCGGGGTCCGTCGCAGTGGAGGTGGCGCTGAAGATGGCGCTGCAATACTGGCGCAACAAGGGCGAGCCAAAGAAATCGAAATTCATTTGCTTTAACCACGGCTACCATGGCGACACGGTCGGGGCGATGTCGGTCTCGGGCCGCAATGCGCTGAACAGTGCGTATGATACGCTGGCAATGCGGAATTTCACGTTGGATATCCCGAGTGATGAATATGGCTTCGCAGAGTTTGCAGATACGATTGCAGCCATCAAGGGCACGGTCGCGGCACTCATCATCGAGCCGTTGGTGCAGGCGGCGGGCGGGTTCCGCTTCCATTCGCCGGATATATTGTCCGAGATTCGCCGTGTGTGCCGGGATAATGATATATTATTCATTGCTGATGAGGTGGCGACGGGGTTCGCGCGCACGGGCAATATGTTCGCCTGCCATGAGGCGGCCATCTCGCCCGACATACTCTGCATCGGCAAGGCGCTGAGCGGCGGGAATATGCCCCTCGCGGCGACGCTGACGAGTGCGGACGTGTTCAACGCCTTCCTCGCGCCGGAGCATGAAAAAGCGTTGATGCATGGTCCGACCTTCATGGCGCACCCGATTGCTTGCGCGGCTGCGAATGCTTCACTGGATATCTTCGCGCGCGAGCCGCGTCTTGCGCAGGCGGAGGCGCTGGAGCAGAAATTGTGGGATGGGTTGCGCGCGTTCAAGAACCGCCCGGGCGTGGATGATGTGCGGGTGAAAGGCGCGATTGGCGTCATCGAAATGAATAGCGATGCCGAGAATAATCAGCGGCTGCGGCAGGAATTCATTGCGCAGGGCGTGTGGTTGCGGCCGTTCGGCAATGCGCTGTATCTCATGCCCTCGTTGACGATTGCGGATGGGGAGTTGGAGAAATTGTTCGCGGCGATTGGGGTGGTGCTGAAGTAATTACTTCTCCAACTGCCCGATATAGCCGGAGATCACATCCAACCCGGCCTGCCAGAAATCTGGCTTGCTGGCGTCGAGGCCAAATGGCTTCAGCAATTCTTTGTGGCGCAGGGTGCCACCAGCTTTGAGCATGGTGAGGTATTTTTTGGCGAAGGCATCTGCCTTGCCGGCTTTTTTCTCTTTGAGGTAGACGCCGTAGAGCGAGTTCACGAGGCAATCGCCGAAGGCGTACGCATAGACGTAGAATGGCGAGTGGATGAAGTGTGGGATGTACATCCAGTAGACATTGTATTCGGGATAGAGGGTGATAGCGGGCCCGAGGGCTTCTTTTTGGACCTGCATCCAGATTTTGCCGATGCGTTCGACGGAGAGTTCACCGTTGCGGCGCTCGCTATGGACCATGCGCTCGAACTCGCAGAAGGCAATCTGGCGGACGACGGTGTTGAGCATGTCCTCGACCTTGCTGGCTATGAGGAGCTGGCGGCGCTTCTTGTCGTTTTCGCGGTTGAGGATTTCCTGGAAGGTGAGCATTTCGCCGAAGACACTGGCGGTTTCCGCAAGGGTCAGCGGAGTATCGGCCATCAGCGCGCCTTGGCTGGCGGAGAGGACTTGGTGAACGCCATGGCCGAGTTCGTGGGCCAATGTCATGACATCCCGGGTTTTGCCAAGATAGTTGAGTAATAGGTAGGGGTGCGATGATGGAACGGTGGGGTGCGCGAAGGCGCCGGGGGATTTGCCGGGACGGACGGGGACATCGATCCAATTATTGTCGAAGAATTTTTGGCCGATCTTGGCGAGTTCCGGTGAGAAGGCATGGTAGGCCTCGCGCACGAGTTTGACGCCATCGGCCCATTCGATACGTTTGTCGCCAGCGGCGGGCAGCGGGGCGTTGCGGTCCCAGTAATCCAGCGATTTTTTGCCGAATTGCCTGGCTTTCCATGCGTAGTAACGGTGCGAGAGGTTCTTGTAATTCTTTTTCGCGGTGGCGATGAGGGCTTCAACGACTTCGTCTTCCACCTGATTGCTGATATTGCGGCTGCTGATGGGTTTCTTGAATTTGCGCTTTTCGTCCTCGATATGTTTCGCTTTCGCCAACGTGTTGGTGATGAGGGCAAAGAGAGGGGCGTTGGCAGTGAAGACGCGCGAGATTTCCTTGGCGGCGGCTTTGCGGGTCTTGGCGTCACTGCCGGACAACAAATCCAGCGCTTGCGGCTCGCTCATCTTCTTGCCGTTGACGGTGAATTCGAGGCGGGAGATGGACTCGTCGTACAGGCGCTGCCATGCGCCCATCGTTACCGAGGTTTCGTGGATATATTGTTCCAGTTCATCGCTAAGCTGATAGGGTTTATAACTGCGCACAGAATCCAGCCACGGCTTGTAATGCTTCAATGCAGCGGATTTGTAGCTTTTGGCGAGTTGGGCGTCGGTGAGTTTATTGACCTCGAGGCCAAAGAAAATCAGCTGGGTAGAGATGACGGTCAACTGCTCCTGCGCGTTCTGGTAGAACTGGGTGTTGACGGGATCGGACATGTCACCGGCGTAGAGCAGTTGCGCATAGCTGCCGATGCGGCCGATCGTGTCCTGCATTTTTTCGTAGTCGCGCAGGGCGATGGCGAGTTGGTCGCCACTCAGACTCGCTAGTTTGCCGGCATAGGCTTTGGCAAAGTTCGCGGCTTTCTTTTCCAGCGATTTGAGGTCGGCGTTTATTTTCGGGTCCTTTGGCGAGGCGTAAAGATCCTTCAGATCCCAAACGGGGAGCGCTTTGGTTTTGGTTGCTGTTTTTTTGCTGGCCATGGTTAGCCCCGCACGCCTTGGTCGGGAATCTCGATGGGAGCGAGTTTGGGTTTATCGGCAGGTGGCAGGGTGGGCACTAGCGGGGCATTGCTACCTTCTACACCTGGCGATGGGGCGGTGATAGTGGCTGGTGCTTTTCCAGCTTTCATCTGCATGGCACCCTGAAGGAAAATAGCGAAGAGTTCTTCAAACGTCGAAGCGCCAATCTTAAATGCACCGCCGCGGGCGCGTTCGATAGGAATGTTGACGTCCTTCAACTGATCCGCCGGGGTGGCGGTGACTTTGGTGAGGACGTTCATTACCAGCGGATCGAGCGTCGGGCTCAGGATGCCAAATTTGCGCATCTCGGCCAGCACATAAGGCGTGTTGGTGAGGACGATGTTGGCGGTGCCGACGGGCAGCACATCCCCGGTGCTTGCGGTGAAGTTCGCGGTGGCTTTCAGGCTCGCGTCCTTGCTGGTGAGGGACAGGTTCTTCAGCACCATCACGGACTCGGGCGACTGGATACTGGCGACGGCTTCCGCGGTTCTCGGCATGGCGCCTTCATACGTGGCTTCGAGGTTTAGTTCGATAGGCAGGTAAGGTATATTCACGTTATCCGAGGTAACCGGGCCCGCTTTCAGCGTCGCACCGATGACGTTGAGTTTGTTCTCATTGAGCATGTTGCTCCATTTGCCGTTGATTTCGGCGAGCTTCAGCGCGCCTTGCGGAGCGGTCTGTGGAGTGATGACGATATCCTTAAAATCAACGGTGGCTTGGCCAAGGCCACTCTTATCGACCGCCATGCTGCTGGTGACCTTTCCGCCGGGGGATGTTTTCAGGATCATTGTTTCGTAAACAGCAACGAGGCTTGGGGTGGCCTCTTCCGCGCCTTTGGCTTGGTGTTCCTTGAGATAGGTGAATTCCATTTCGCTCGGAGCCTGGTATTCCACGTCGGAATAAACAACCTCATTCACCTTTTTCTGCGAGGCGAGCACTATTTGTGGCGCATTGGCTTTAATGCTGAGTAAGGATTTGGCGGGCGCGTCCTCCCCAGCAAAGTCGATGGGTTGCGAAGCCTGAATGCGTAGCGATGACATATCGACGGTCTGCGGATAAATTTCGAGTGTCGGTGTGGTGATCCGCAGGGCGTCGATCTTCTGGCTGCCATCGGGTGCAGTTTTGCGTTCCAGCGGCTTCACGGTCAACACAGGATCATGTATGACGACATGCTTGCTGGCGAAGCTGCCAACAACCTCGAGTTTGCCGTAGGTAAGATTCAGGTCACGGCCCTGAGCCCGGCCTTTTTCTTTCATCTGCACGATGAAATCATCGACCTGTTGTTTCACCAGTGCTTTGTCCAGACCCGCACGCGAAGCAAGGAAACCTATGACCGCGATGGCGATAATGCCAGCAATGACAGGAATATAAAGGCGGCGTTTTTTAGCGGTTTCGCCGGTGATAAAGGTTGGTTCGGTCATAATATCTCATGTGCGAAGGGGTTTTTATTTTTTGTCGACCTGCATGTTGCGGGTCGCGCTGGGTAGTTTTACTTTCAGGCCGTCGAGGCTGTCGTTCATCATAATCTGGCAGCCGAGGCGCGAGGTGTGGGTGAGGCCGAAGGCGAGGTCGAGCATGTCCTCCTCATCATCGGAGGCTTTGGGGAGCTGGCCGTAGAAGGCCTCATCGACGATGACGTGGCAGGTGGAGCAGGCAAGCGAGCCCTCGCAGGCCCCCTCTAGGGATACATTATTTTTATGTGCGACTTCGAGCAGGGAAATACCGTTCGGGGCATCCACCGTTTTTTCGCTGCCGTCATTTAATACAAAAATTACCTTAGGCATTATCCGAATTCCTTATCCGTTTACTTCATCAACATTATTACCCGCGAGGGCTCCAGCAATCGCCGCATTCATGCGGCGTTCGGCGAAGGGCCCGACCATTGCATTTAACTGATGCACTTCGTGGTCGATCCGCTCGCGGTTACTGCCCGCCATCGTCTCGCGCAGCCGGTTCAGCTGGCCATGGATCATGGCCTCTTCACCCGGTTTCAGCAACTGTGTGTCGGCGGCCAGCGCCGAAGTCACGTCCAGAATCGCCCGCTCGGCACCCACCCGCGCTTCGATAAGCAGGCGCTCGGTGATATCGTCGCGCGCATGCTCCATGCTATCGGCAACCATACGTTCGATTTCGTCGAAGGCAAGGCCATAGGAGGGTTTGACCTCGACTTGCGTCTCGACACCACTGAGCAGTTCCTTCGCGGCAACAGTCAGCAGGCCGTCAGCATCGATTTCGAAGGTGACGCGGATGCGTGCGGCCCCCGCCACCATCGGCGGAATGCCGCGCAGAGTGAATTCGGCCAGTGAACGACAATCATCAACCTTTTCGCGCTCGCCCTGCACTACATGAATCTTCATCGCGGACTGGCCGTCCTGATACGTTGTGAATTCCTGCGCGACAGCGGCGGGGATGGGGCTGTTTCGGTAGATGAGTTTCTCGGTGATGCCACCGACGGTTTCGAGGCCGAGGGAAAGCGGGGTGACGTCTAACAACAGATTATCGGAACCTTTGGTGAGGGCTTCGGCTTGCAAGGCAGCTCCTAAGGCAACGACGAGATCAGGATCCATAGTATCGAGCGCAGGTTTGCCAAAAAATTCGGCGACGAAGTGTTTGACCAGCGGGATGCGGGTGGAACCACCGACTAGGACAACGCCATTAATGGCATCGGGGGTTAGGTTTGCGTCCCGAAGTGCGCCTTCGCAGCAAGTGATGGTGCGGGCGATGAGAGGTTCCATCATTTGTTGAAGCATCGGCAAAGTGAGCTGCAAATGGATGCCTTCCCAGACAATGTCATGGATGACGCGGGTGGTGAGTTCTTCCTTCGCGGCGCGGCAGAGGGCGAGGAGTTCGCCGAGTTCCGCCGGGGTGAGGGATTCGGCTTGTGTCTTGCCTTTCTCCATCACTTTTGCAGCGATGGCCTGGTCGATATCATCCCCACCGAGTTGTGTATCGCCTGCGGTTGAGAGGACCTGGAACACCCCCTCCTCCAGCTTGAGGATGGAAATATCGAAGGTGCCGCCGCCTAGATCGTAGATGGCGTAAATGCCTTGTGCGTTGGAATCGAGACCATAGGCCAATGCGGCGGCGGTGGGTTCGTTGATGAGGCGCAGCACTTCGAGCCCTGCGAGGCGCGCGGCGTCCTTGGTGGCGGCGCGGGCGGCGTCATCGAAATAGGCGGGTACGGTGATGACGGCACGGGCGACTTCGCGGCCTAGCGCTTCGGCGGCCATATCTTTCAGGTGACGGAGGATATCGGCGGAGACCTCGACCGCGGTGAGCGTGCGCTCCCCGGCTTTGATACGCACGAGGCCGGGTTGGCTTGCGTCGATCCTATAAGCGCGCTGGCCCGCGACGTTAGTGACATCCGCAGCTGCTTTTCCCATCAGCCGTTTGACGGAGGCAATGACGCCCTCCTCCCCATCGCCGTAGGCGCGTTGGGCCTCATGCCCGACGGTGACGCTTTGCCCGACGTAATACACCATCGAGGGAATGATGGCACTGCCATGGGCATCGTGAATGGCTTCGGCCTCGCCGTTGGTGGCGATGGCGACGACGCTGTGGGTGGTGCCAAGGTCGATGCCGATAGCAACGGTGTCGGCGTGCGGCAGCGGTGTCTGGCCCGGCTCATAAATCTGTATCAGGTTAGCCATGGGCGGCCTTCAATCGGTAGATCAGCATATGGGCTTCTTCCATTGCCTTGCCGAGATATTGCAGGCGGATCGTCTCGTGCGTCGCGCGGGTGTAATCGGTGCTGGTGAAGGCTTCTTCGAGGGTTTTCGCGTTCTCGGAAGCAAGTTTCTTGATTTCACCGGTGATGGCGGCGAGTGCGGCGCGGTCGCTGCCTGCGTCGAAGATGCGTTCGCGCAATTCCATCATTTCACTGAGGATGGGGGGGGGGACTTTCGCATCGTCCGACAAGGCATGGATGTTCTGCAACTCCAGCAGATGCTCGGCGCGGGTGAGCGGGTTCTTTAGGGTCTCGTAGGCGTCGTTCACCTGCTGCGAGACATGGATGGAGGCAATGCGCTCGGCTTCGGGTTTGCCGATAAAGCGATCTGGGTGTGCCGCGCGCTGGGCGGCGAAATAGGCTTTCTCCAGCGTCGCGGGGTCAAGCGCGAAGCTGGTTTTGAGGCCCAGAATATCGAAGAGATTCTCCATGCGCGCGTAAATAGGCCAGTTTGGGGGGTGTGTCCATCGATTCTGCTGGTTTTACATTATAGGTGATGGCGCGTCCTTGTCCGAATAGAGCGGATACTTGGCGCGGGCGTTGAAGAGTTGGTAGTGCCACCATTCGTTGCGGTAAAAATCCCAACCGGCGCTGGTCATGATGCCCATCAGCAGCAGGCGGTTGCGCTGGGCCTCAGCGTTGATATCGAGGCGGCCATGGTGGCTGCGGGGGTGGAATTCGTCGAACGCGGTGCCCATATCGAGCGGCGTCCAATCCCATTTGCACAACACTAAATCCACCGCTGCGCCGCGTGAGTGGGGGGAGCCTTTGGCGGGGTCGGCGAGGAAGCTGGGGTTCGGCGTGTGCTCCCAGAGTTTCCACTGGGCTTCGGCGGGGCGGTAGGCATCGTAGATGATGAAGCGATAGCCTTGCGTTTTGGCGAGAGCGACGGCGGCCTTCAGTAGGGCGGTGGCGTCTTCGTTCAAGTAGCAGCGGGCGTCCTTACGGTAGACACGTTTGCCGGTGAAGTTGTGGGTGGTGGCGTATTTAAGGTCGATACGCACATCGTGCGATTCGGGGGTGATTTCGATGAGTGGCATAAGCTATCCCTTGTCATGCCAGGAAAAGCTGGCATCCAATTTTTGTGTTGCCCCATGGATGCCAGCTTTTCCTGGCATGACAAGTCAAACTTTAACTTGTCACTCCGTTCGCCTCCAGCGTTTGCATCAGGCCAACCCGGATGATGGTTTCGCATTGTTTGGCCAGCTGCTTGCGATCCTCATAATTGGCGATGCGCTCGACCTCGTAAAGGGTGGCCACCACATTCACGTTAGGAAATTTCAGCAAATGCCAGAAATGGCTAACGAAGCTGGCTTCGCCGATCCATGCCACTTTGTCGCGGTTGTTTGCGTTGAGGGGTGTTTTGCCGATATGGGTGTAGGCAAGGCTGACGGGCTGCAGCGGCAGGTCATGGTCTTCGACAAGGCTCAGGAACCCACTTTTGAAAGGCATGACATGGAAACCGTCGCCCGTGGTGCCTTCCGGGAAGAGACCCAGCACCTTGCCGGTGTTGAGGCGGGCGGCCATTTCTTCCTGGGCGCGCTGCATATCGGTCGGGCGTCGCTCTATGAATACGCAATCGGCCAGCACACAGAAAAAGCCGATAATGGGCCAGCTTCGGATTTCGATCTTGGGGGTGAAAGAAAGAGGCAGCAGTGAGCCAAGTACGAAGATATCAAGGTAGCTGGTGTGGTTGGCGACGAGCATCAATGGCCGGAGGTCACTCACTGTGCCTTCAACACGCAGGCGTACACCGGAAATACGCCCGATGGTAGCGAAGAAGAAGCGCACCGCCTGTCCGCGCAGTTTCTCCATATGAAAGCCCCAAAGTAGTAACACGGGGACAAACATAAGCAGGATGATGCTGACGAACAGAACGCATTTGATAACAGCGCGTAGGGATGAAGTCGAATAATCTTGTTCTTTGGCGCTCATACTATTCTGCCAAGTACCGGTCAGCGTAGCGGGCATGCATGGCCTCGGTCTGCACGACGATTGAAACATCGCAGGTGTTGAAGGCGTAATCAAGCACCGCCCCATCCCCAACGAGGCCGTTCAGACGCAAATAGCCTTTGATCAGTGGTGGCAAGACGCCAAGGGCGGCGCGGGGCACGACCTCTTCTTTGGGCATAAGGTTCATGTTCACGTAATGCGCGGGCAGCGCGACAGGCCGGATGCCTTCAGGCGCAAGGTGGTAATGGTAGAGGTAGGACAAGGCATGCACATGCTCTTTCACGTTCACACCATGGAAGCTGGCACAGCCAAACATGAGTTTGATGTCCTTGGCGACAATAAAAGCACCAATGCCTTGCCAGAGCATCTGTATGACCGGTCGGGTGCGGTATTGCTGCTCGACGCAGGAACGGCCGAGCTCCATCATTTCCGCAGTGTTGGCCTTGATGGCGCTGATATCGTATTCGGTTTCGGTGTAAAAGCTACCGACCTTGACCATGTTGGCGCGGGTGAGGAGGCGATAGGTGCCCACGACTCGGGCATCGCCCACGCGGGTATTGTCGATAACGATGAGGTGGTAGCAGGCCTCGTCGAACATATCGAAATCGCGCTTTTGCTGCTGGACGGCAAGGTTGGCGACTGCCCCCATTTCCTCGCAGAAGATGCGGTAACGCAGGCGTTGGGCGGCGTAGACATCTGCCTCGTTCTCCGCCAGCCGAAGCGTCAGGTGACCGGAATTGATGGGTTC
>JBMOIY010000005.1:0-36210 GCA_049317085.1 Rickettsiales bacterium
AGCGTGCCCAGATGCTCAGGCATCCGCGCCTTCCATGTCGCCTCGACCAGCGTTGCAGGCTGCACATCCGCCCGGTTCTTGCCCGTAAGCCCACGCTTTACCACCCCGCGGCACACCCCATGCTGCGGCGTAAACAACGTCACGATCGCATCATGGTCGCCGAATTTATCGACGGTGAGAATCAGTGCTTCATCGGTGAATGTCAGCATGGTGAATGTATATAGTACCCGTCATTCCAGCGAAAGCCGGAATGACAATTTACTTTTTATCGAACTCAAGCCCAAGATAACTATAGCTCTCCGGCTTGTCCTTCCAGTCCGCCCGCACCTTGACAAACAAATACAGGTGGCACTTGCCGCCCGTCAGCCTGCCGATCTCATGCCGCGCGCGTTCGCCGATGGATTTGAGCATCTTCCCAGCTTCGCCGATGAGGATGGTCTTCTGTCGCTCATTCTGCACGATGATGTTCTGGTGGATCTCGACCGACCCATCCGCCCGCGTTTCGTATTTCTCATTCTCGACCGTCAGCGTATATGGCAGCTCTTCCTGCAGTTTCAGGAAGCATTGCTCACGCGTCATTTCGCTAGCGATCAGGCGCATCGGCATATCCGTCAGCGCTTCCCGATCATAAAGATGCGGGCCTTCGGGCATCATTTCTGCCAGCGCCTCACGCAAATCCTGCACCCCATCGCCTTTGCGCGCCGAGATCATGAAAATATGCTGCCACACCAGCCGCTCGTTGAACCACAAAGTCCGCTCAAGCAGCACCTTCTTGTCCGCCACCGCATCCACCTTATTCAAAGCAATGATGGCAGGTTTCCCGAGATCGCAGATGCGATTGATGATCGCTTCCATCTCGTCCGTCGGTTTCTTGCGCGCATCATGGATGAACAGCACCACATCTGCCGACCGTGCCGCGTTCCACGCTGCCGACACCATCGATTTCTCGAAGGCCTGCGTCGCGTCGAACACGCCCGGCACATCCACGAACACCAGCTGCGCCTCACCCTCCATGGCGACACCCGTCACCCGCGTGCGCGTCGTCTGCGCCTTAGGGGTGACGATGGAGATTTTTGCACCGACCATGCGGTTCATCAGGGTCGATTTCCCCGCATTCGGGGCGCCGATCAGCGCGATATGGCCAGTGCGGGCGATGGAGGGGTCATGCTTCATGCTGGGGGGATGTAGAGGAAACCTTTCGAAAATACCACTAAAACGTAGAACGCCGCCCCACAACAGACAGGAGCGGCGTAATAATGGTGTATTAGAGCCTACTGCTTGGCCGCAGCCGTGCCTACAGCCGTACCGTATTTAAGCACCTTGCGCGCGTTGGTGAATGCCTCCTGTGCCGACGTTATTCCCGGTACAGCTTGTGCCGGTTGTTTGCCAGCCCCACTGCCTGGAGATAAAGTTTAAAACATCGTTCGATTGTAAGCTTATGTTACCACAGCAATCTCCAGTTAAATGTGACAGTTCAGCAGAGATTGGCGTGCGCGTGTTTTCTAAGGGATATCAGCATCCCGACAAGCCCCTTCGGACGAAAGGCGCACCCGCAGACCCGCAGCAATCGCAAAGACACCAAGCTTTTCCTTGACTAACCGCCCTTTATACGTCATAAACGGGGACGAGTTAGGCTGCTAACTCTTTGATACAGTATGCCTCCTGCTTCGATTCGCTGCCAAAGTGAATTCCTACGGTGGTCGCGAATGGAACTTATCCTCCCTTCGAATGTGTAAAAGAGTTGGTCGCGTCATTAGATGTGAAAGCCAAGCTCACCCTCGTTTTCCGCCACGGTGGCAGAAAAAGGGAACTAACGCCATTCTTTAGGAGTATTCTAATGGCTACTGGTATCGTTAAATGGTTCAACCCAACCAAAGGCTACGGCTTCATTCAACCTGACCAAGGTGGCGCGGACGTGTTCGTGCACATCACCGCTCTAGAAGCAGCTGGCCTGCGCTCGCTGAACGAAGGTCAGAAAGTCAGCTACGAACTTGCCACCAACAAAGGCAAGACGTCTGCAGCTAACCTTAAGATCGCAGCCTAATTAGCGTGCTTTAGAATATTCCCGCCGGATTCGTCCGGCGGGTTACTTTTTAAAGTGAATTCGCCTACCCTGTAAAAATCCATCCTTCCGGCTGGAATTAGTAGTACCTACGTACGCCGCTCGCTTAGTCTCTCATGACAGGATTCGCGCGCGTTGATTTGTGTTTAGGTGCTGCACAACAGACACCTAAGCTCTATTGAAGAACAATAATGTTCTCAGAGGGTTATTCAACACATCTCAACCATAGGATTAACTTACAACATGCAACATTTTGACGAACTCGAACTGCCGCCAGCATTGCGCGCAGCCATTCAGGCTATGAATTACACGGTGCCGACACCGATTCAGGCCCAATCCATCCCCCTCATCCTCGAAGGCCGCGACGTGCTCGGCACCGCCATGACGGGCTCCGGCAAAACCGCAGCCTTCTGCATCCCGATGATCGCCCGCATGCTGAACAACTCACGCGGCACGGCACTCATCATGCTGCCAACCCGCGAACTGGCCAACCAGGTGGAAGACGTGGTCAAGAAACTTGTCGGCCAGTACGGGACGATCAAGACCGCCCTGCTTATCGGCGGGGACTCGATGCCCAAGCAACAGGCGCAACTACGCATGCGTCCGCGCATCATCGTCGGCACTCCCGGCCGCATCACCGACCATTTGCAACGTGGCAGCCTGATGCTGCATGATGCGACGTATCTGGTGCTCGATGAGACCGACCGCATGCTCGACATGGGCTTTGAGGATCAGATCATGGCCATCCTGAAATACCTGCCGCAACAGCGCCAGACCCTACTCTTCTCCGCGACCCTTCCCCCACAAATCCTCAAACTCTCGGAAAAATACCTGAAGAACCCGGCACGCGTGGAAGTGGGCGAGACCAACAAGATCGCCGACCGCATCGTCAACGTGTCCGTGAATGTCACCAACGAAGACAAATACACCATGCTGGTGAAAGAACTGAAAGAACGCACCGGCACCGCGATCATCTTTGTGAAAGCGAAATACGCGACCGAGAAACTCGCCGCGAAATTGAAGAAATCCGGCTTCACGGCAGATGCCATTCACGGTGATCTCGAACAACGCCAGCGCGAACGTGTGCTGCTCGCCTTCCGCGAGAAGCGCCACCGTATTCTGGTCGCGACCGATATCGCCAGCCGTGGACTTGACATCCCGCATATCGAGCATGTCATCAACTACGATCTCCCCCAGGCACCGGAGGATTACATCCACCGCCTCGGCCGTACCGCGCGTGCGGGCGCGGAGGGTTCTGCCATCAGCTTCATCGCCCCCGAAGACGCGATCAAATGGCGCGCGATCCAGAAACTGCTCGATCCGAACATCAAGCTAGAACCCCTGCCAGCCGGCATGGGCAAAGCCAAACGTCGTGGCAGCCGTGGCCGTAGCGGTGGTGGTGGCCAGGGCGGTAATGGTGGCGGCGGCCGTCAAGGCGGCAGCTTCGGCGGCGGCAACTCCGGTGGTGGCAATCGTCACTCTGGCAGCGGCAACCGCAGCCAAAGCAGTGCTCCGCGTACGTCGACCGGCTCTTAAGCTAGTTTAGTGACCAAACTAGAACGCCACCTTGCGATATAGGAGGTGGCGTTTTTGTTTGTCCCTTCCCGGTAGCTGAATGCCATGCGTTCATAGTCCTTCACCAACGGAGATCCCCATGAGACGCTATATCCGCAGCTACCGCACACGAAAACACGCAAGCAGAGTTTCGGGTCAGTCGCACCCAGCAGATGGCAAAAGCCCAACTTGCCATCAGCCGCGGCGAGAAGAATCTGTAGAAAAAAGCCCCCGCCAGGCGAACCAGACAGAGGCAATTGGCAAAAAACTGCTGCTGCGCAACTAACCACACTCCCCCGCAGAGGAGTAATGCCATCTGTGCAAACAAGCTATGCAACGAACGCAGCAAGACTGTGCTTTAAGCGACACAGAACCGTCACAATACGCCTAGGAATTTCACGCAATTGTCACACACGCACCTTGTCGTTTGCGCTATCGTGATGCTATGAAACAAGAAGATTTCACAAACCACTTTACGGACTATCAGGCCATCGCCACCATGTTCAATCCGACCGATTATATCACACTGAATAGCGACGGGTTTGCGCTCTGCACCAACCCGATGGCGGATGGCGGCCTCGAGGCGATCATGGTCAACACGCGCCTCGCCGGTGAAGGCCTGCGCAATTTTGAAAGTTCCATCAAACGCATGGTGCTGAGTAAACTCTTCTCCCCCAAATTTGGCGAGGTCATCCTCACCGCGACGCGCCTTTCCAGCCACGAATCGGCATAAAAGAGCGGCAACACGCCGTTTTTGCCTCCCCTCACCTTGCTTTTTAACCCTGAACCGCTAAAAACGTGAGATGGAACGCCCACGTTACGAACAGTTCGGCATCAATATCGAGGAGCAAGGCAACACGACCCATGTCTTCAAGAACCAGGTGCTCATCGGCTCGTTCACGATCGATATCACCCAGCGCAAACTGAAGTTCGACTTCCCGGGCAACAAATTTTTCAACTACTTTGCCTACGTCGCGTCCGACAAACCATCCAACCGCGTGAAGTGGGTGAACGAGAATCTGAGTCAGGATTCGATGGATAATCTGCAGGCTGGCGTCGCCTTCCTCGGCTTCGCGAAATTCGAGGAGCTGATGGCCCTGAACATGGCCGCCACCGAAGAAGGGGAGGATGCGAGCCGTGCGCCCAACCAAACCATCATCCACTGAGAACCCGTTCCTCGAAGACCTAGATAAAATGACCCCACAGGAGCTGGCGGATTATTTCTATGCTCTCGCCGAAGAGATCATCGCTAGCCCCGAAGAATACAAGATCAAGATGCAGCTGGCCCAGCTTGACATCAGCGAGCTTGACAATATCGACCTCAACACCGCCGCCGGCCGCAGGAAACTAGCAAAAATCTTTCGCCTCCTCGCTGAGCAAGCGCTGCGCGGGAAAGATATCTATCAGGCCACGATCGTCGATAAATCGAAGAACGACCGCGGGCGCTAATTCACCCTAGTGTTTACGAGAAATTCCATCAGCATCCGGCTTATCGGACTTGATGTGATTCTCATCCTCGACCTCGACCCAATCCGTGATCGGTGACGGCGCCTCGACCAGCGCATGTTTCAGCACTTCATCAACATGACTGACAGGAATGATGGTCAGGAGCTTCTTCACATTCTCTGGAATCTCTTCAAGATCTTTCACGTTCTCCTGCGGAATCAGTACAGTGGTGATGCCCCCACGCAAAGCCGCCAGCAGCTTCTCTTTAAGGCCACCGATAGCTGTTACACGGCCACGTAACGTCACCTCGCCGGTCATCGCGACGTTCTTTCTCACCGGAATGCCTGTGAGTACCGAAACGATGGTCGTACACATCGCGATACCCGCCGATGGACCATCTTTCGGCGTCGCGCCATCGGGCACATGCACGTGGATGTCTTTCTGCTTGAACTTGGTCGGCTTGATACCGAACTCGAGCGCACGGCTATGCACGTAACTATGTGCCGCCTGCACCGATTCCTTCATCACATCGCCAAGCGTACCTGTGTATTTGATATGGCCTTTGCCGGGAACGCTCACCGACTCAATGACCAGCAAATCGCCGCCCGTTTCCGTCCATGCAAGTCCGGTCGTGACACCAATCTGGTCCACCTTCTCCGCCTCACCATAGGACGTTTTGCGCACTCCAAGAAATTTGCCAAGATTCTTGCGGGTGATGACGACCTTCTTCTCGCCCTTCATCATAATCTGGCGCACCGCCTTACGCGTCATCCGCGCAATCTCGCGCTCAAGGTTACGCACCCCGGCTTCACGCGTGTAGTAGCGAATCGTGTCCCGCAGCGCCTCTTCCGAGATGCTGATTTCGTTTTTGCTTAGGCCATGATCCTTCATTTGCTTGGGAATCAAATGGTCAATCGCAATATCCACCTTCTCATCCTCGGTGTAGCCCGACAGGCGAATCACCTCCATCCGATCCAGCAACGGGCGCGGCATGTTGAGCGAGTTGGCAGTGGTAATGAACATCACATCCGACAAATCGTAATCGACCTCTAGGTAATGGTCGTTGAAGTTCTTGTTCTGTTCCGGGTCCAGCACCTCGAGCAGCGCAGCCGCTGGATCACCACGGAAGTCGTTACCCATCTTGTCTATCTCATCGAGCAGGATCATCGGATTGCTGGATTTCGATTTCTTCATCGACTGGATCAGCTTACCCGGCATCGAACCGATATAGGTCCGGCGGTGACCGCGGATTTCCGACTCATCCCGCACGCCACCGAGCGAAATCTTGATATAGTTCCGCCCCGTCGCCTTCGCGATGGAACGCGCCAGCGAGGTTTTACCGACACCCGGAGGGCCAACGAGGCACAGGATCGGCCCCTTGATGGATTTCGTGCGCGCCTGCACTGCGAGATATTCAAGGATGCGCTCCTTGACCTTCTCAAGGCCCGTATGGTCCGCATCAAGGATCAGTTCCGCCCCCGGCAGGTCACGCTTCACCTTAGTCGGTTTTTTCCAGGGCAGTGACACCATCCAGTCAAGGTAATTACGAATGACCGACGCTTCGGCCGACATCGAACTCATTGTGCGCAATTTCTTCAGCTCGGACTCGCACTTCTCGCGCGCTTCCTTGCTCATTTTGATTTTCTTGATCTTCTCCTCAAGCTCGCTCGCCTCGTCACGGCCTTCATCAATTTCACCCAACTCCTTCTGGATGGCTTTGAGCTGCTCGTTGAGGTAATACTCGCGCTGGGTCTTCTCCATCTGCTTCTTGACGCGACCACGGATGCGCTTCTCCGTGTTCAACACGCCGATCTCCGATTCCATCAGCGAGTACACATGTTCCAACCGGTCGGCGACCTTTACTACCTCAAGAATGGCCTGCTTAGCGGGAATATCAATCGACATATGCGCTGCCACCGTATCGGCTAAGATGGATGGCGAGGTAATTTTCCCGATGGCCCCCAACGTCTCCGGTTGGATTTTTTTATTGAGCTTGATGTATTCCTCGAACTTACTGATGACCGAACGGAACATCGCCTCGGTCTCGACTGCATCGCCCACCGGCTCTTCCATTTCCTCGGCGGTTACTTCGTAAAATTCTTCCTTATCAGTGAACCCGGTCACCTTGGCGCGCTGCACGCCTTCGACCAGCACTTTCACCGTGCCATCCGGCAGGCGCAGCAACTGCAGCACGGTGGCGATGGTGCCTACGCGGTACAGGTCTTCTTTGGTTGGGATATCCTGTGAGCCGTTCTTCTGCGAAACCAACAATATTTTGTTATTGGCCTTCACCACGAATTCGAGCGCCTTGACCGACTTTTCGCGGCCAACGAACAGGGGCACCACCATGCCCGGGAAAACGACGATGTCGCGCAGGGGCAACACGGGAAGGGTTAACGAGGTCTGAGATGTCATGGAAAAACCCGAAATGATGTGGCTCGGAAGAAAACTGTGATAGGAGAAATATAGACTCAAGCAGCGCAATGTAAAGGCCTACCACGAAGGATATTTTCGCCCACAACGCCGAATTGCTAACGCTTTCTTAACTGTTCTCCCCTAGACTGCCGAGAGAGGTGTATTCCATGACCGCCGACCAACCAACCCGTCCTACAACGGCAGCCTTCAGCCTGGTCGAGATTGCCATCGTCCTCACCATCATCGCCCTCATCATCGGCGCAACAACGGTAGGTAGCTCGATGATTCGGCAATCAAAGCTGCAGACGATCATCGCCGATTACGGTAAATATACCGCCGCTTATAATCAGTTTCTCAAGCAGTATGGAAGCGCTCCCGGAGATATTACCGATGCAACCAGCTACTGGGGGGACGACAACGCCAACTGCGCCGATGCCGCGATTGCCAATGGCAACCCTGGTACCTGCAACGGCAACGGCGATGGGCAGGTGGCAGGCAACGAAACATATCGGGCTTGGCAACAAATGGTAATGGCAACGTACATTAACGGCAGCTATACTGGCCTCGCAAGCGGCGGCGCGACCCCGGGAACTAACGTTCCAAAATCAAATCTTTCACCTGCAGGCTGGAGCATAGCCTATAAAGGCGCTACCTCTGCCAATGCGAATGAGTTTGACCAGGATGTCGGCAATTCACTGGTCTTTGGTGGCCCAAATGGAAGTGCCATCACCCAAGCGAGCGTTCTTACGCCAGCTGACGCGAAACAAATCGATACGAAAGCAGATAATGGTATGCCTGGCACCGGTAAGATGATTGCTCAGAAAACACCCGCCCAGCCGAATTGTACCGATGGTGGGGCCGATGCCGTGGCAACTTATCTGCGGACATACAAACAGGCAGGCTGCAGCCCGTATATGAGCTTAAAACAATAAAGCAATCATTGAACGCTAGCGCACCGTTATCGCAGAACGTTCCTAGCTTTTCTTCGCCTTCTTCGTCACTGGCTCATTCGTCAGCACCGCTTGCGCCTTGCCGTTGATGACATCACCATTGATGATGACCTCGTTCACTTTTTCGGTGCCCGGGATCTCATACATCAGCTCCATCAGCGCTTCCTCCATGATGGCACGCAAGCCACGCGCACCGGTCTTACGGGCAATGGCCTTGATGGCAATCGCCGTTAGCGCATCGTCCGTGAATTTCAGGTCCACACCTTCCATCTCGAACAATTTACGGTACTGCTTGGTCAGCGCGTTCTTCGGCTCGGTCAGAATGTTCTTCAGCGCATCCTCATCGAGATCATCCAGCGTAGCAATCACGGGCAATCGCCCGATGAACTCCGGGATCAACCCGAATTTCAGCAGATCTTCCGGCTCCAGCAAGCGGAACATTTCGCCCGGCTTCGCTTCATCCGTATTACGCACATCCGCCCCGAACCCGATGCTTGTGCCCTTCTGGCGCCGCGCGATGATCTTCTCAATCCCCGAGAACGCACCACCGCAGATGAACAGAATATTCGAGGTATCCACCTGCAGGAATTCCTGCTGTGGATGCTTGCGGCCACCTTGCGGCGGAACCGAAGCAACCGTGCCTTCCATGATTTTCAGCAAGGCCTGCTGCACGCCCTCACCCGACACGTCGCGCGTGATGGATGGGTTTTCACTCTTACGTGAAATCTTATCGACCTCATCGATATACACGATGCCCTTCTGCGCGCGCTCGACATTGTAGTCGGCGGCTTGCAAGAGGCGCAGGATGATGTTCTCGACATCCTCACCCACGTAACCAGCTTCGGTCAGTGTGGTTGCATCGGCCATCGTGAACGGCACATCAAGGATACGTGCGAGGGTCTGCGCCAGCAAGGTTTTACCCGAACCGGTCGGCCCAACCAGCAGGATGTTCGATTTCGCGATCTCGATCTCGTTGGACTTCTCCATCACAGCGATGCGCTTATAGTGGTTGTGTACGGCGACCGAGAGCACCTTCTTCGCCCGGCGCTGGCCGATGACATAATCATCCAGCACTTTGGAAATTTGCTGTGGTGTAACCAGTGCTTCGCTTGCTTCGGTAGTAACAGGCGATTTATCAGCGGTACGGATGATATCGACGCAAAGCTCCACGCATTCATCGCAGATGAACACGGTCGGACCAGCGATCAGCTTACGCACCTCATGCTCGCTCTTGCCGCAGAAGCTGCAATAGCGGGTAGTTTTGGTCTCGCGCGGCTTACTCATACTTCCTCACTTTGGGACGTTACATCCACTGATACACAATCCATGCCATGCTGCAATGCAGTGCAGTGGCACTTATTTTTTCTTCACCTTCTCCGCATCGCTACGGTTTTCGACGATGGTGTCGATCAGACCGAACTTCTGCGCCGCTTCCGCCGACATGAAGTTATCGCGGTCCATCGCTTTTTCGATAATAGGTAGCTTCTGGCCCGTATGCTTCACATACATATTATTGAGGCGATGGCGCAGCGCGATGATCTCGGCCGCATGAATCTCGATATCCGAGGCTTGACCACGGAACCCGCCGCTCGGCTGGTGGATCATGATCCGCGCATTCGGCGTCGCATAGCGCATACCAGGCTCACCCGCCGTAAGCAGCAGCGAACCCATCGACGCCGCCTGACCGATGCACAGCGTAGCAACCTTTGGTTTGATATATTGCATCGTATCATAGACGGAAAGGCCCGCCGTCACTACGCCACCCGGCGAGTTGATATACATGAAGATGTCCTTCTCCGGATTCTCCGACTCAAGGAACAGCAACTGCGCCACGATCAGCGAGCACATATGGTCCTCGACCTCACCGGTCAGGAAGATGATGCGCTCCTTAAGCATGCGCGAGTAGATGTCATATGCGCGTTCGCCGCGAGCGGATTGCTCGACCACCATTGGCACCAATGCTGCTTTCGCCGGATGGGACAGCTGGTCGTGGTACGAATCCATCATGTCGCGTGTGCTATGAATCATAACTTCTCCTTGAGTTTATAGTACCACGCTGCACCAGCAATGACACGCCGTCAAAAGCCGCAATGGGTTTTCTCTAGCTTATGATGTAAAGATAGTGCGCCTGTGAGGTTATTGCCACGGTGCGCCTCAAAACAATATCATAGTAGCAAATATTAGCGCCGCTCCAGGCTAAATTTTGCGTGGTGAGCGGTCCAGCACTGCCGACATTTCACGGTCGATTTGCCGTTCGATCGCCTTGTTGACGCCGACTAGGAACATTTCACCATTACCTACATTCACCCCCTGAAGCCGGTCCAGTCGCTCAAACATCCGCTGGAAATGCTGTACCGTACCGCGAACGACGGGATTGATTTTTTCAGGAGTGCGCCGGTCTAATACACGATAATGTTTATAGCTCAAACGCTCGTTGACCAGTGCAAGGAACAGCTGTTTCGTAGCATCGCGAAGCTGTTCTGCCATACCCACGCCATCCGCGACCGCACCAAGGCTACTCTCATTACCCACCCAATCGATCACAGGCGTACTAAACAGCAAAGCTGCTGCACGCTCTGCTGCCTCCCGGCGATGGGGTGACAAGGGCAAACCCGACTCGAGCATTAATCCCGGAACCTGTATTTCAAAGCGCGGTGCCATAACATCCCCTCCGTGAGTTAACCCCACTTTAGGACTGCATGGTTTTTCCAAGTTGCGCTAAGTTCGCATAAGACCTGTGCGCCTTATGCATAGCTACGATAGCACTTACTTTTTCGCCTTCTTCTTCGCTGGTTTGGCCGGCTCGTCTTCTTCCTTCATCAACTCTTCGATAGTGACGGCCTTGGGCTTGCGGGTGACCTTGCTTAGGATGAAGTCGACCGACTTCTCCTCAAGGATCGGTCCACGCAGCTCATCGACCTGGGCCGGGTTCTTGCGGTAGAATTCGAACACCTTGTCTTCCTGGCCCGGATAGTTGCGTGCCTGGCTCATCACAGCCGAGGAAAGCTCCTCACGCGTGATTTGCAGGTTATTCGTACGCGCGATGTCCGAAAGCAGGATACCAAGGCGCACACGGCGTTCCGAGATACCCTCGTACTCTTCCTGCAACTCCGCATCGGATTTATCCTTCAGCTCAGGATCGCCGGCCTTTTTAGCTTCCGCCACCTGCGCCATGATGCTTTCATTTTCCATTTTCAGCATGCTCGGTGGCACTTCGAAATCCGCCACTTCGTCGAGCATGTCGAACAATTGCTTCTTCGCCTTCGCGCGGGCCGCAGCCTTATACTCGAAATCGATCTGCTGGCGGATGGCGCTCTTCAGGTTCTCAAGGTCGGTAAACCCGAGGTCCACTGCCAGTTTATCATCCACATCCGGTGCGTGCAGGCGCAGCACTTCATGCACCGTCACATCGAAGGTCGAGGCGGCACCGGCGAGGTCCGCGCTGTGGTATTCTTTCGGAAAGGTCACGTCGATAGTGCGCTTGTCACCGGCTTTCATGCCGACCAGCTTCTCCTCGAAGCCCGGGATGAACTGGCTGGACCCAAGCTCAAGCTGGAAGCCCTTGCCCTCGCCGCCCGGGAACGCAACCCCGTCTTTCTTGCCGAGGAAGTCAATCTTTACCACATGGCCCATCTCCGCCACACCTTCATGTGCATGCGTGTGTTGCCGCGTTTTGGCGAGGCGCTTGAGGCCTTCTTCCACTTCCGACTCCGGAATTTCGTAAGTAAGTTCGTCCACGGTAATTTTCGAGAAATCAATCGCCGGCACTTCCGGGAGCACTTCGACGGTAATGTCGAAGGCAAGGTCCGAGCCTTCTTCAAAGCTCACGATCTTCACATCCGGCTGCAAGGCCGGGCGCAGTTTCTTCTGCTCCACCACATCTTTGGTCGCCTTATTCACCG
Source organism: Rickettsiales bacterium (assembly GCA_049317085.1). Classification (GTDB taxonomy): domain Bacteria; phylum Pseudomonadota; class Alphaproteobacteria; order Rickettsiales; family UBA3002; genus QFOX01. The sequence continues at coordinate 12,330 of JBMOIY010000005.1, forward strand.
TATTCTGCAGCACATCGCCCATCACATCCTTGCTGTATTTCTGGCGAAGCACCGACAACGGCACCTTACCCGGGCGGAAGCCCGGCATCTTCACCTTCTTGCTGATCGATTGCAGCTCCGCATCCATCTGCGACGCAATTTCGCTCGCGGGGACGACGACATGGAAGCTATGGGCAAGCCCGGTCTGGGATTTGGCGGTGATTTGCATGATTCTCTCTCACTTTAGGGTAAAAATAGGCTGCAGGCTTATTGGCACAGGCAATCCCTACCAGCAAGCCTAAATTCGTTTAATCAATGCAGTTTTTATGCCGTTTACACGCTGGTGAGCAGCGCCTCGCGCCCAGCAATCGCCACGATTTCGTCTTCATGCGACTTCACGCCCGAAACACCGATACCACCGACACATTCACCGTTATGGATGATCGGCACCCCGCCTTGCACGGGCAGACGCCCCGGCATTAACCCAACAGCGGGACGATCCTTCACCACATCCTCAAGCGCCTTGGTTGGTGCCTTGGCAATGGCCGCTGTGCGCGCCTTCAGCGTCGCAATTTCAGCACTCGGCAAGCCCGCTCCATCCAGCCGCTCCAGATGCAGCAAATACCCCGCCTCATCCGTCACCGCGATGGAGACTTTCCAGTCATGCTTCGCCGCCTCGGCCTTGCAGGCAGTGAGGATAATAAACGCGTCAGAAGCAGTGAGGGTGGTCTTGGTGCGCATAAAAGGTCCTTAAGTAAGAGTGGCTTCCATCCGAAGCCAACGGAGAAGTATGGTGCGGATAGAGGGACTTGAACCCCCACGCCTTGCGGCGCCAGAACCTAAATCTGGTGCGTCTGCCAATTTCGCCATATCCGCAACGCCTGTCGCAATGCCATTACTCGCCAGCAAGTGCAAGTACGAATCATGCAAAGATTAAAGTGCGCAAGTTATAGAGATAACCATGCTAAAGAAACAATCTATGAATGTATTGTTACTACATTACGATACTTTTTAGTTACAATATTATAGATATGTCAACTATACCTTAGGTTGTCCATTACGCCCTTTCATATGCAATTTATAATTGCATTATACCCATCGAGCAACGACACCAACTCACCCACGCCCGCAAGGGCTCGAGCCCTGTCTGCATCTACCCGGCCATCGCCGGTTTGGTGACCGAGAAACTCCTCGTGCGCAGCGAGTCGCGCATGGATTTGGAAGTGCAGTGATACGCATAACCAGCCTTTGACAGCTGCGCGCGACGCCGCTAAACACGCGCCCTATGACATACACCCACAAAATGTTACCCCTCGCGCACCAATACGATCAGGCTGCCGTCGAGAAAAAATGGCAGGCGCACTGGTTGACGAGTGGCGTCTACGCATGGAACCCCGCCACCCCGCGCGCGGATAGCTACGTCATCGACACCCCACCGCCCACCGTCAGCGGCACGCTGCATATGGGCCATGTCTTCAGCTACACGCAGGCCGATTTCATCGCCCGCTTCCAGCGCATGACCGGCAAGAACGTCTTCTATCCCATGGGCTTCGACGATAACGGCCTGCCCACCGAGCGCCTCGTCGAAAAAACCAAGAAGATCCGCGCCACCGACATGAGCCGCGAGGACTTCATCAAGGTATGTTTAGGCGTCAGCGAAGAAGCCCGCGCCGAATTCCGTACCCTCTTCCAGTCCATCGCGCTCAGCGTCGATTGGGCACAGGAATACCATACGATCAGCGACGACAGCCGCCGCCTCTCCCAGTTGAGCTTCCTCGATTTGGTAAAGAAGGATCAAGTTTACCGCAAACTCCAGCCCATGCTGTGGGATCCCGTCGACCAGACTGCCATCGCACAAGCCGAGGTGGAGGACAAAGAACTCCCCTCTCACTTCACGGATATTGCGTTTACCTGCGCGGATACGAATGAAGAACTTATTATCGGCACCACGCGCCCGGAACTATTGCCCGCCTGCGTTGCCCTCTTCTACCACCCGTTCGACAAACGCTACCAGCACCTCGCTGGCAAACAAGCGACCGTGCCGCTGTTCGGTTTCACCGTCCCCATCCTCACCGACGAAACCGTCGAGCCCGACAAAGGCACCGGCTTGATGATGTGCTGTACGTTCGGTGACGAGAAAGACATCGAGAAATGGCGGAAGTATGATTTGCCGATGCGGATGGTGATAAACAAGTTTGGTAAAGTTGACTTGAGCCTCGCATTGCCTGAAGGAAATTATCCCGAGGGCTATGTTTTTCCCGGTAACTTGCGAGAAATACTGCAAGGCAAAAAAGTATCGAACACCGACCCCAAACATCTCGGCGCGCGCGAGACCACCCTCGCCTTTCTAAAAGATGCAGGCCTCATCCGCAAACAAACCGCCATTACCCACGCCGTCAAATGCGCCGAACGCTCCGGCGCCGCGCTAGAACTCATCCCGACCTCGCAATGGTTCGTGAAAGTGACCGACAAAAAAGACGCCCTCAAAGCCAAAGCCGCCGAAAGCAGCTGGAATCCCGATTGGATGCGCCTGCGCATGGAGCAGTGGATCGATGGCCTGAACTGGGACTGGTGCATCAGCCGCCAGCGCTATTTCGGTGTACCGTTCCCGGTTTGGTATTCTCTGCGCGAAGGTGAAATCGGCAAAGCCATTTACGCTACGGTCGACCAACTCCCGGTCAATCCGCTGGTCGATTTACCCGCTGGCTATAGCAAAGAGGAAGTAACGCCCGACATGGACGTCATGGACACCTGGGCCACCAGCTCCATCTCCCCCCAGCTTTCCGCCCACGGCATCCACGCCGAGGACGCGGCTGACAAGGACCGCTACGCCAAGCTGTACCCCGCTGACCTGCGCCCGCAGGCGCACGAGATTATCCGCACCTGGGCTTTCTATACGTTAGTTAAATCATACCTCCATAGCAACTGTATTGCATGGAAAAATCTGATGATATCCGGCTGGTGCCTTGCTGAGGATAAGTCAAAAATGAGCAAGTCTAAAGGCAATGTCATTACCCCCGTCGCCCTCATCGAAGAACGCGGTACAGATGCCGTGCGTTACTGGGCTGGCACCTCCCGCCTCGGCATGGATACCGCCTTCTCGCCGGACCTCCTCAAGATCGGCAAAAAGCTCGTCGGCAAACTATGGAACGCCACCGCCTTCGCCGCCATCCATTTAAGCAAACTGGAAACCGCGCCGACCACCGCCGCGACCGACAAAGCTATCACCGAAACCCTCGACCGCTGGATTCTAAGTCGCCTCGGCGAGACCATCGCGAAAGCCACCGAAGCCTTCAAATCTTACGAATACGCCGATGCGCTTGACGCCACTAACCAGTTCTTCTGGGCCGATTTTTGTGACAACTACCTCGAACTCATCAAGAAACGCGTCTACAACGAGGATGGCAGCGCAAGCAAGGAAGCCCAGCAATCCGCAGTGCGCACCCTGTATTACGTACTCGACGGCATCCTCAAACTCTACGCCCCCTTCACCCCGCACGTGACGGAGGAACTTTACAGCCATATCTTCGCCGATAGCTATGCAACCAAAGGCTCCCTCCATACACAGGGTCAGTGGCCTGCGGCGAGTGATTACACAAACGACGAGAATGCTCTGGATAATGGACGATATGTAAAAGAGATTTTGGAACATATACGGCGCACCAAATCAGAGGCTAGCAAATCCGTTAGATGGCCTGTAGCACGCGCATATCTACCTAAACCGGCAGTTTATCTACATCCAGTATTTGAGATGAACATACACTCTCTTGAAAGTCTCACATATGACTTAAAGGGAGCAGGCAACATTGCAGTATTAGAATGGGGCGCTGAATCAGTTACGATTGACCTCGCCGAAGAAGCTGACGCAGCTAATCTTTTTTCATCACCACATCTCTGAATTACGCCCACAAAAAAAGAGGGCCCCACTTTCGTGGGACCCCAAGCTTTCCTCGCACAGAAGAAACTGATTAATTCATGAAACCCGTGCGGGTTTACAATCCAAGTAATGAAGTCAGTGTAGCATTAACAATCCTTAAGAAGTGTGACGGTTCTGTTAAGATTTAAGTCTTTTTCTGTAAATTAGCCGGAAATGCTTGCTTTGGTAACCCTGTCTCGTTAAAAAGCACCCAGTTTTAGGAAACTAAACGCCCATAAAAAACAAACAAAACACGATCAAGAGGCAAGCATGGCAACCGAGAAGAACCAGAATATCCAGGATGTTTTCCTGAACACACTGCGCAAGGAAAAGGTGCCGGTCACCGTGTTCCTCACCTCAGGCGTCAAGCTTCAGGGCAACATCTCGGGCTTCGATAATTTCTGCGTCGTCCTTCGCCGCAGCCCGCAAGTGCAGCTGGTCTACAAGCACGCCATCGCCACTATCGTGCCATCCACCAACATCAGCCTCTACAAAGGCGAGGATGAGGGCGAAGCAGCAGCACCAGCAGCGGACGCCGCACCAAGCGCTTAATCCTTGACGGCCACCCTCGTCATCCATCCCGTCGTCACGAGCCGCGAACGCTCGGAGCGATCCCTCCATGCCGCGCTTGAGGAAGCCGTGGGCCTCGCCCACGCCATCCAGCTGGAGGTGAAATTCGCCTCCGTCGTCCGCCTGCAGAAAGTCACCCCCGCCACCTATATCGGCAAAGGCAAAGCAGAAGAGCTTGCAGCTCTAGTCGAGGAATATGAAATTGGTTTAGCCATCGTCGATTGCGCGCTGACGCCCGTCCAGCAACGCAACCTCGAAAAAGCCTTCGGCTGCAAAGTCATCGATCGCACTGCGCTGATTCTCGAAATCTTTGGCGCACGCGCCCGCACCGCCGAGGGCAAACTACAAGTCGAACTCGCTTCCCTCACTTACCAGAAATCCCGATTGGTCCGTAGCTGGACGCACTTAGAACGTCAGCGTGGCGGCTTTGGCTTCCTCGGCGGCCCCGGCGAATCCCAGATCGAACTCGATAGAAGGATGATTGGCGACCGCATCCTCAAGATCAAAAAACAACTCGATAATGTCGTCCGCACCCGCAACCTCCACCGCGCCACAAGGCGGGATGTGCCCTACCCACTAATCGCCCTGGTCGGCTACACCAATGCCGGTAAATCCACCCTCTTCAACCGCCTGACAAACGCCAACGTCATGGCGCAGAACATGCTCTTCGCCACCCTCGACCCTACCATCCGGGAAGCCGTTCTGCCCTCCGGCCTCAAAGTCCTGATGTCCGACACCGTAGGTTTCATCAGCAACCTGCCGACCGAACTCATCGCCGCGTTCCGCGCCACGCTGGAGGAAGTCCTCTCCGCCGACATCCTATTACATGTCCGCGACATCGCTCACGAAGACACCAAACCTCAACGTGATGATGTGATGAACATTCTCAAAAGCCTATTCGAGCGCGATGCCAACCTCGACCACCTCATCGAGGTCCATAACAAGATCGACCAATGGAGCCTCGACCATAACCGCGAATATTACGCCGCACCCGAGGGGGCCATCCCCCTATCCGCAATGACCGGCGAAGGCTGTGATGCGCTACTTGAATTAATAGATGATAAACTATCTTCGCAATTGCTAGACTCACACCATTACGCGATTCCCCATGAGGACGGCCGCGCTATCGCTTGGCTCTATGCAAACGGTCAAGTCATGAATCACAGAGAAGAAGAAAAGTACGCCGATTATGAAGTGCGCCTCAGTGCTGCCAATGCAGCAAGATTTCACCAGCATTTTGGATATTGATTAGCGCTGTGCACCCGCGCGCAATGTTTGCGCCGCCATATACCCACAGCCAGCAGCAAGGCATGCTTGAATGATAGCGACACCCATCTGGGTCCATTGGATATGGGTGACACCCTGCTCATCCTTGCCAACACTGCGCTTGGCAGCGCTATAGAGCCCTAGCATGCTCATCGCTGCCCCTGCGCTCCATATGCCAGCATTTATTTTATGTTCTTTGGAAACGCCCTCAAGCCAACTTTTTTTAACCGTGGGAGCAGCTTGTTCCATGGCTTTCGCATCATTGCTAACAACCTGTTGATGCAATTGCGACATCACCTCGGGCCGTCGGGGTAAAATCTTACCATGAAAAAGAGCATATGTTTTTTTTGCTTCCAACATATCGGCAAGACCCACCTCTTTCGCCGAAGCCAGATCCGTGATCCCAGCATGGCGGCTGGATTTTTTGACATTCTCGAATGCTTGTACAATCACATTCTTAAGGGGGGCATCTTCAAGGCCACGTAGCACATCTGACGATTGGATGGCATGATGCAGGCTTTCAACATTTTGTGAGGTGAACCCGTAATGTTTTGCTTGTTCGGCAATAAATTTTTCTATGCCTTTCAACTCGCGTGCAATCACCGCTTCATTGCTGGCAACAGAACTACCAGTTCCTTGCACAACCGTGAAGCTTGGCTTATCCATAGGGACTACCGACCTTTGCCGACAACCAGGCTACCAACAGCAACACCTGTACCAAGCACAAATTCACCCAGGCGCGCCAGCAAGCTGCGGTCTTCACCCTCAGCAGTTTTGCCTGAAAACAGGGCATGACCCGCAATAGCAGTACCTGCAGTTACTCCAGTCACACGACCAAAAGCAACAGCGCGCTTACCTTGCGTAAGGCCAGCCTTGATGTCTTCCACACCCAGCTTGGCGGAATCTTTTACAGCGCCCAAAATGCTTTTATTCTGCGCATGATAGTTCTGCGTAAACCGCCCAAACACTGGCTTATCTGTAAATGGCACGTCCGTCATGATTCGCTCCCTAAGCGCTATTTTCTACTATGAATATAGCATGCTAACGGAGCGAGTTTTATGACAGTTTTATGAAGTTATAAGTTTAGCGACTATCGCCGGTCACTACTGAGCTCCATGATAAACCTGCATTTCTGCAGTCCTCCGCCGCACAAACCCAGGCAACTTTCTCCCACCGCACCATACCTAGCGCATCCATTGCGCAGGGACCGCAGCAGCCTCCCCACGATTAATGACCCGCCGCAAACTCGAATGCTGCAAGGCCGATGGGCCACCATTGAACATATAACTTACCAGCGCATCGAGTTGTCCCTGCTTAAGGGTTCCGTTTATAAACCGATGAACAGCCTACTGAGCGAACTGCACATCTTCGACCACTATTAAGTACTACCCGAACCAGTGTTGTTGAGTGAAAGAAGACCGTTTCCCTTGGCGTTGATTGCCAATCCATCGTTAGTGCCGTAGCTCAATACGCTCAGCATCACACCACCAACCGCCACCGCCTACAACAATTGACCACGCCGTGCCATTGAACCGATAATCCGACGTTCATCCCACACCCTGAGTCCATTCTATGGCGTAATAAAGCGCCCTATCTGATCGTCATACGCCAGTTGCATCGCCTTGCCTGCCCACGCTCGCATCTTGGCGCACCGCGATGATATACATCGTTCCCGTCACCGGCGATCCCGGAGGCGTCGAAAGGTCCTTTTCGGTTACGCTGTAACTTGCCAGCGCATCGAGCGTCGCGATGGCCTGATTAATGGCAACTTCCTTCTGCGCCTGCGATGACTCGACCAGCGTCATGCCAAGATTGGTGGTGGTAGCCATAAATTTCCTCAAAATAGTGGTGATAGGCAACGACATCGCGTAGAATAGCCACGCGATTAGAATTCGTAACGATACGTTTGAAAGGGGAGCAACCGATGCCGACGATTGATGAAATCTGGAAACAGATAGACAGCTTGCCCCACCGTTACATTTTCTATACCCGTAAGGAGATCCGCTATCTCCCGCAGATCCTGAACGAGAACGAGCATATCCTAGCCATCACCTCGGGCTTCATGCAGAATCGCACATGGCTTGCCGTTTGCACTAATCGCCGCGTATTATTCCTCGATCGCGGCATGATCTTCGGCCTGCGCCAGCTGCAAATGAACCTCGACCGCATCCAGACCATTGATTCCAGCTTCGGCCTCATCTTCGGTGCCATCAGTATCTGGGACGGCGCAGCATCAATGAGTATCGGACTCATCCTGAAATCTTCGGTCGCCCCCTTCGTCAAAACCGTGCAGGAATCAATGGATCGCTATAAGCGCCTGATGGTCAGCGAATTGGCGGCAACGGCTAACAATGCCCACACCACCGCCGCGAACTCCGGTAGTTTGCCGCAGAACAATACGATGATTGCAGAGCTGGAACGCCTCGCCAAATTAAAGGCCGATGGTCATTTGAATGATATCGAATACACCGCCGCCAAAGCAAAGCTGTTGGGCAGCTAGTCCACCGTCCCGTAGGAAGCGAGCTTATCAAGCAGCGCCGGGTCGATCTGGTCGAACACATCCGGAAACAGATTCTCAATACGCCGCATGAAATCGTTGAACGCGATTTCACCCGCAATCACTAGCGACTCCAGCATTCCAAGCATCGTCATCGATTCATCATCGATGTCATGCATACGAATAGACGTCGCCAACTGGTTGACCGTTAGCTTAAAGATCAAATCCGTCATGATATTCGTCGTAAACCCACACCGCTCATGCACCGCCACCGCGCTGATCCGCTTTGTCGGCACCAGCCCACCATCGGTCGGCCAACTAAACGTATCATCACCAAAATGTACTGTGCAAGGATGCGCGGCGCTAACCGGCTCACCATCGTTGGTCTTGAGATTCTTTTCCATCAGGTTCAGCATACCGCCAAACCATTAAGAAACAGTTACTGCACAGCCACGGCCGCCGTCAGCGGCTTACCCGCCCATCGCCACACATTGCCAAACATCCGCTTGTGAAGTTGACTGAGAAATCCCGGGTCCAGCACGTCACGCTTGCGCGACTGGAGCCAGCGCATGCCATCCGCAATATTGATCTGTTCCGCTTCATTCAATTCACTTCGTAAAGCGATATATGACGGAATCATCTGTTCGCGCTCCTCAGCGCTGAGCGGGGTATTGGCCTCATCGTCACCATCGAAGAGCAGATCAGTCATGGCGTATCCCATAATCCACGCAGAGACCCTGCCAGCGTTTCAGAAAGAAGGCGTTTGCGTTCATCCTTAAGATCGCTTTTGGTGAGTGCCTGATTTTCGAGGCGCATGGTATGATTGAGCCGCGAAAGCTCCTGTTCGATCTTTTTCTCAGCCTGGTTCGCCAGGATGTCATCGAGCGGCTTGGTCGGTACGAATGCATACACAAAGGTGCAGTTCATCGCTTCCGCGACTTCACGAAGACTCTTAACAGTTATGGAACCGGTAAGTTCGGCTTTTTCGATCGCGGTGATCCGAGAGGGAACCGCACCTATGCGGGCAGCGAGTTGACGCGTGGTCATGCCTAAAGCCTCACGGATGGCACGGGTCCATCCACGACTCGGCACAGCAGGTTGGTCACTCCGCCAAGAGGTGAGACGTTTGTCGAGATTCTTCCGAGCCAGTGTTGTGCTGTTCATATATTTATGTCGATTTCTAATTCTATATAACATATTTTAAGTGACTATTTGCAATATTAATTGACATATAAATATGAGCATTAAAGGGTCAATAATTCATTCATCTATGATCAAGAAAATGGGCTTCCCGATTTGAACGGCTGAGAAAAGATTGCACCAAAAACCCGAAAAATAATCAGGCCGTTAGATGGGGAGCTGAACCGACTCATAAACAGTTTAAAAATAATCGTTTGACGAATTCAGGCTATATTCATTCCGCGATTCCCTATGCACCCTTAAACAGTAAGCGCTGCTAAAAAACATGCGCCGGATGGAGTGCCACTGGATTTATTCATGCCCGACCAGCCCGCCGTCGAAACCGTGCGTCAAATCAAAAAAGTAAGCCCACGCAGCCAGATTGTGATGGTGACGTCGCATGAGGGGGATGAATATGTGGTGCCAGTGACGCAGGCTGGTGCCATTTCCTATATACTCAAAGACACCACGCCAGAGGATTTGATCGCTGCCGTGGGTGAAAGCACCCTCAGCCCGCGTGTAGCCAAAGCCTTGATGAATATAGTCACGACCGCGAAGGGGAATGAGGAACTTCACGAAGAACTCACCCAGCGCGAAATGGAGGTACTTCAATCCAGCGCCGAAGGACTAGCTAATATCGATATTGCCAAACGATTAGGCATTTCTGAAAAAAACCGTTAAATCGCATGTCGGTAATATCCTCGGCAAACTCTACCTCACTGACCGTACCCAAGCTGTAATTTATCCGTGGCGCAAGGGAATTGTAAAAGGAACACAGTAATGTTTGGCACCATGAACTATGTCGCTTTGAAGATGCTAATGGGTGATACCGGCAAATATGTTGGTATGATCGTTGGCATCACGTTTGCCACGCTCATCATGACGCAGCAACCTGCTATTTTCGTTGGGCTATTGAGCCGAACTTTTAGCTTTATTAGTGACACATCCTATCCCGAATTGTGGGTTATGGACCCGAAAGTACAGTTCGTTGACGACGTGAAACCGTTGCAAGATACCAAGCTACTACGTGTGCGTGGTATTGAGGGTATTCGCTATGCCGTACCACTTTATAAAGGCATTCTGCGTGCGCGAACACCGGACGGTAATTTCCAGAACTGCAATGTCGTAGGACTTGATGATGCCACGCTCATCGGTGGCCCGGGGAATTTACTGTCGGGTAAGCTGGAAGATTTGCGGCGTGCCGATGCGGTGATTATCGATGTAGACGGAGCCAATAGATATTTCGCCCGCAAAAACACCGACGGTAGCAAAACACCTATAAAAGTAGGTGACACGCTTGAAATCAACGATAAACGCGCCGTTATCGTTGGCATTGCACAGACAACGCCCACCTTTCAGTCTCAGCCCGTTATCTACACCACCTATACGCGTGCGCTGGTGTTTGCTCCGCAGGAACGGCTAAAGCTCTCCTTTATTCTTGCGGGGTTGCAACCCGGTGCCGATGCCGCGAACGTCAGTGCTAGCATCCGAAAATATACAGGTCTCACTGCCTACACCACACAGCAATTCAAGGACGTCACCATGCAATATACCATCGACAACACCGGCATTCCGGCGAGTTTCGGCATGGTGGTGGCACTTGGTTTCATTGTCGGAGCGGCTATCTCGGGGCAGGTATTTTACAACTTTACGCAAGATAACATTAAGCAATTTGGGGCACTGAAAGCGATGGGAACGTCGAATATCATGCTGGTGAGAATGATTGTGGTACAAGCGATGATGGTTGGAATAACTGGCTGGGGCATCGGGGCGGGTCTGATCAGTATGTTCGGCTTCAATATCAATCCCAATGGAGTTTTCCCGTTCATCATGCCCTGGCAGGTCGTGGCCTTAAGTGCTGCAGGCGTTTTACTGATTATTATGTTCGCCGCGTTTATCAGCATTCGCAAAGTGATTCGCCTTGAGCCAGGGATTGTATTCAAATGAGCACGCAAATGGTTGTTATATGCAAAAACTTGACACGCAGCTTCGGTAGCGGCGCTGAGGAAGTCAAGGCTCTGCGTGGGGTTGATGTCGAAATCAATCGCGGGGAAATCTTCATGCTGGTTGGCCCTTCGGGTTGTGGCAAAACCACGCTGATTTCCGTTATGGCCGGGATTTTAAATCCAAGCACTGGCACCTGCATGGTGTTGAACGAAGACGTTGGCAGCATGAGTAACGCAAGAAAAATTGCTTTTAGAGCAAAAAATATCGGCTTCGTATTTCAAGCGTTCAATCTTCTACCTGCGTTAACTGCTGCTGAGAATGTAGCTATTCCACTTTTTATTCAAGGTGAGAGTCGCAGTAAATCCGTTGCGAAGGCGCGTGATTTGCTGGCGCAGGTGGGGCTTGCAGATCGTAGCAAGTCGCTTCCCTCGCAGCTTTCTGGTGGACAACAGCAGCGCGTTGCAATTGCGCGTGCGCTGATTCATGCCCCCAAAATTATCGTCTGTGACGAACCAACCAGCGCTCTAGACCATAAAACCGGCGGACAGGTCATGGAGTTGATGCAAACGCTCACACGCGAACAGGGCACAACGCTGATTATCGTGACGCATGATAATCGTATTTATAACTATGCCGATCGTATCGGCGAAATGGATGATGGGCGTATTACTGGCATCCATGCACCACAAACCATGCAGGAGGAAGCCCATGCGTAACTGGAAGAAATGGATACCTGTCATTCTTGGAATTACAGGCATCGCGACAACAGCGCTCTATCTCGCAACGAGCGACCCCGAAAAAAAGGTGGCACAACCGATTGCCGAACCTTCGATTATACCCTATCAAAGCTATATCGCTGGAGCTGGCCTTACCGAACCTAATAGCGAAAATATTTACATTGGCACCGACATTGGCGGCATTGTCCGTGAAGTAAATGTCTCCGTTGGTGCTGTGGTCAAAAAAGGCGAACCGCTATTTGTGATTGAAGACCGTGTTGCGCAGGCGCAAGTGGCGCAAAATCAAGCACTTGTAAAACAACGCGAGGCGGAACTTAAAAATACGCAGGATCAATTCGGTATTCTGGCGAAGGTAAAAGATGCGCGTGCTATTAGCCGCGATGAACGAAACCAAAGCAAACGCGCTGTTGAAGGTGCAAAAGCAGCGCTGGATGCGGCACACGCCGATTTGAAGGCTAATCAGGCGAATCTTGCTCTGCATACCGTGCGTGCTCCTATCAACGGTACGGTGATGGCAATGAATCTGCGCGTGGGTGAATTTGCGCCCGCCGGTGCCAGCACGACCGCACTCATTCAGATGGGCAACTTAAACCCGCTGCATATACGCGTCGATATTGATGAAAACGATGCGTGGCGGTTTGACGCCAAACGCGCTGCCGTTGCCTTCCTGCGCGGTAATGCCGAGATCAGCGTGCCGCTTGAATTCGTGAGGGTGGAGCCATTTGTGCGCCCCAAAAAGTCGCTTACAGGCGAAAGCACCGAGCGTGTCGATACACGTGTATTGCAAATTATCTATCGCTTCGATCCTGAGGATAAGCCCATCTATGCCGGTCAACAGATGGATATTTATATCGAAGCTGAACCGCTGCCAAAAGTTGCAGCACCTTTGAAAGAAGGTGCCAATGCGCAGTAAATTCCTGCCATTTACCTTGCTGCTAACCTTAGCTGCGTGTGATACGCCAACACTGCTCAAGCCAACGGCTTATGACGTGCCACAATGGAAAGAAGCGCCTGTTGAGGTGGCAGCATCCGCAACCGAAATAGACCACATGTGGTGGAAGCGGTTTAACGACCCCATGCTGGATGCGCTGATTGATAAAGCGCGCAGCAATAGCCCGGATCTTAAAATCGCCTTAGCGCGGATTAACCAAGCACGTTCTGAGGAAGAAGGCACGCTGGCTGACCAATTACCGAATTTTTCTACAAAAACCGACGCCAGCCGCCAGCGCTTTTCGCGTACGCTAAGCAATTTCCCTTTTGCTCCGAAATATGCCAATAACTACACCGCTAATTTTGATGCCAGTTGGGAAGTGAATGTTTTAGGCATTGAGCCAGCACTGAAGGCTTCGGGGCAATTCACCGCTCGACGCGAGGAAGATTATAACCAAGCGCTTGTGACTCTATACGGCGATGTGGCGCGCAGTTATTTCACCATACGTCAGTTACAAGCGCAAATTGCTACCACGGAGAAAAATGTTAAGACACAGGAAGATGTGGTAACGCTTGCATCTTCTCTCAACGCTGCTGGCAAAGACTCGCAAGTTAATCTCGCACAGGCCAAGGCACTGCTTGCCACTACTAGCGCCTCGCTGGAGCCGCTGACACGATCACTAAAGGAGCAATATTACACGCTCGATGCGCTGACGGGTGCAACGCCGGGGGAAAATTCTAGCGCTATGATCTCGCCACAAAAGCAGGAAATACCAAACTTAAATATGGTGTTGGCCAGTCCTTCGACAGTCATTGCCGAGCGCCCGGATATTCGCGCCGCTGAGCGGGAACTCTCCTACCGCGCAGCCTTGAAGGATGTCGCCTTCGCCCAGTATTACCCGAAATTATCACTCTCCGGCTTGCTAGGTTTTGAAACTGGCAAGAGTGGCAGTATTTTCAAATCTACTAGCAAAGTGTGGACGCTAGGTGGGGGGCTGAGCCTGCCGATTTTTGATTTTGGCCGCATCCGTGCCGATATCAACCAAGCCGATGCTATTGGGCAGGAAGCACTAGCCGCTTACGAAAAAACCGTGCTGGGGGCACTCAGCGAAGTGGAATCAACACTTGCCGCCATCGCCACTGAGCAGCGTAATTATCAAAAATTGACGGATGCCGTCGAAGCCAGTCAACTGGCTGTAACACTGGCCGAGGAGCGCTACCGTATTGGCCGCGATGCCTATCTAAACGTGCTGACCGCGCAGCAGAATCTTTACACTGCAAGCAACGCACAAGCGCAAAGCCGGGGTGAAATTCTAATCCAGCAAGTTCGGCTCTATAAATCACTTGGCAGCGGTTGGAAAAACAATACTACCAATGTGGGAGACGAGAATGTCGACAAAACAAAGAAGTAGAGTAATTGGATTGCTGACTGCAACGGCGATGATGCATAATATACCTCCGACAAGCAGCCCGAGTACGCGTTTAGAGTGAAGGGCTTAGTGGTTTTGCATGCTTCTACCATCATTCCCGCGAAGGCGGGAATCCATGCCGCCGCAAGCGCCAGCGTCTTAACCGAAGCATTACACAGTGTACTTACAAGTCTACTTGCGAAGTGCATCAAATGCATGCCGTGATCCCTTGACCCAAGTCAAGACCCTAAAATCGCATCATTCTAGAGTGCTTTCCAGAGGATAATCCATGGAAGCATTACTTGCGCATTGTGCGACGACGTTTACCCACGCGGGTGGGGTGTTTGCCGTGTTTTTTCTGGGTGGGTTAATGGGCAGCCTGACCCATTGCCTTGTCATGTGCGGGCCGGTCGTGGCGTGTCAGTCGGCATGCGGCGGCGGGTGTGGCAAACGCATGAGCGCTGCCTCGCAATGGCACTATCATCTCGGGCGGCTGCTCACCTATGGTGCGCTGGGTTTTTTTTCGGCGCTACTTTCCAAACAGATTGCCGCCACTGCCTATTGGCCAAAACTTTCGGCGGCGATGATGGTGATGGCCGCTGGCATGTTTCTGTTCAGCGCCCTGATGCCGAATCGTCATAAATTACTAGCCATCACACCGAGCAATGGTTTCCTGCGCGGGGTGCTGATGAGCTTCATGCCGTGCGGATTGATTTATGCGGCGCTGATGATGTCAGCGACGCTGGCCAGCCCACTCGCGGGCATGTTCGCGATGTGGTTGTTTGTGCTCGGTACTATTCCGGCATTGCTGATTGCTAGTGGTAGCGCATCGCTGCTCGCCGGTAAATGGAAAGAAATGATGGGCGGTATTGGCCGCTTTGGCATGGCATTTAACGGGCTGACGCTTTTGGTGTTAGCTATCAGTACAGTGAGGTAATGAGTATGCAAACTGCACCGCGCGTCGCGCCGATTTATAATGATGATATCGTGAAAAAATTCACCATCGCCGCGCTTTTCTGGGGCGTGGTAGGCATGCTGGTGGGGCTGATTATTGCTCTGCAGATGGCATACCCTCAACTTAACTTTGAGCCCTATCTCAGCTTTGGGCGGTTGCGCCCCGTGCATACATCGGGCGTCATTTTTGCGTTCGGCGGCAGCGTGTTGTTTGCGACCTCATATTTTGTCGTGCAACGCACCTGCCGCACGCGGCTGTGGAACGACAAGCTCGCCAATTTTACCTTCTGGGGCTATCAGGCGTTTATCGTTATGGCAGCGCTGGGCTACGTGCTCGGTGTTACACAAAATAAGGAATATAACGAGCCGGAGTGGTATGCAGATTTGTGGCTGACGGTGGTATGGGTGGCGTATCTCATCGTCTTCCTGATGACGCTGAAGAAACGCGAAGAGCCGCATATTTATGTGGCTAACTGGTTCTTCCTGTCGTTCATCGTCACCGTTGCGGTGCTGCATCTGGTGAATGGCATCAGTATTCCCGTATCGTTCCTGAGCGCGAAATCAGTACCCTTATGGGGCGGAGTGCAAAGCGCACTTATTCAATGGTGGTATGGACATAATGCGGTCGGGTTTTTCCTCACGGCCGGCTTTCTTGGTATCATGTATTATTTCATTCCCAAGCGCGCGAATCGCCCCGCAGACTTCCTATGAAAAGTAGATCTCTAATCGGTGTATAATGCTTGATTCTAAAGCTCTTTCTAGTAAAAATTACTGAACCATTGCCGGCAATTGCCGCGCACCACTTCCATGTCGTACTCCGCACAGATCGTCTTGAGCAAATCGCGTAGCCGTAGCCCCACCTCGTTGCGAAGCACCGGATACCCGTATTTCGTCTTCCACACGAGGTGATATTTCAACTCCAGCACCGTAGGTGAGCCTCGCTGATACCGATCTTTCGAAATCGCCATGATGTCCGCGTGATTCATGCCTTCCCATTCCATTCTTTGGATGATTATTGCGCTATGATATTAAAGGAGGTTAGAGAGCCTCAAGGCTTCCTCGTAACGTAAGAGTCAAGCGCTCTCAGAGCTATGAACGACAGGTTCATTCATAGAAAACTCTGATTGAGTGCAAAAATAAGGTGTTGGACTATCCTCCCACCTGTGTCCCTAAGCCCTCAGAGAGGGGATAAATATGGCTATTTTAGGGTGTGAGAGCTAAAGGTTAATGAGCCCTTAATGCGATTTTGCTAGAATATTTAGATCATTAGCATTCCGTGCAATGTGCTCACCCTCAGTCAATGGGAACCATGTATCACCGTTCCTCCCTCCGCCGCTTACTTTCGACGACGTGCCTGAGTGCGGTGGCGGTGCTGGTGACTCTGGGGATTGCACCTCCGGGTCGAGCAAACCCACAAGATGGCGTGGTCTCGGCAGGCAGCGCAACGATTACGGCGAGTGGAAACAAGCTGGATATTCATCAAACAACCGACCGTGCAGTGATTGACTGGCGTAGCTTCGATGTGGGCATGGGCGAGCATACGCAGTTCTATCAACCAAACAGCGGCTCAATTGCCGTCAACCGTATCGGCTCGGGCAGCCCATCGGTGATTGCGGGGCAATTATCAGCCAATGGTAAGGTGGTGATTGTGAACCCGAACGGAGTGATGTTCACAGGCACGAGCGTGGTGGATGTTGGTGGGCTGGTGGCCACCAGCAGTAATATCAGCAACGAGAACGTGATGGCAGGTGGCAAGCTGGAGCTAACCCCTTCTGCCAATCCCAATGCCGTCGTGGTCAACAATGGCAGCATCACCGTGGCGGATGCAGGGCTGGTGGGGTTTGTAGCGCCCCATGTGGTCAATAACGGTGTGATTACGGCAAAACTGGGCAAAGTCCACCTAGCCAGTGGCGATAGTGCGACGGTAGATTTTTATGGGGATGGCCTCATCAACCTGGCGGTGAGTGATGGCGTGCAATCGCAGCTTGTCAGCAATACAGGGGTTATCAGCGCCAGTGGCGGCACCATTGCGTTGACGGCAGCGGCAGGTCGCGAAGTGGTGAACTCCGTTATCAATGTCGAAGGTATCCTCGAAGCGCGTAGTATAGGCGAGCAGAACGGTGAGATTATCATCTCCGCCGAGGGCAGCAATGCGGTGGCGGACAACATCACCACCGATAAGGGCAAAAAATCCGGGTCCAGCACCGTCCTGGTGCATGATGCTATTCTGGATGTAAGTGGCCGCAATCGCGGCGAGCGCGGGGGGAAGATTACCATCGCCGCTGATAACGTGGCACTGCTGAACCGCACGATCATCGATGCTAGCGGCCATACCGGCCTGAGCAACACCACTGCCGGCGGAAAAATATCGGATGCTCGAATCGGCGCAGCGGGCGGTGATATCCAAATCGGCGGAGATTATCTGGGCAGCGGCATCACCCCGACGGCGATGAACCTCTATGTCGATAAGGGTGTGTTCGTGTTCAACGATGCTCTAGAAACCGGCGATGCAGGCCGCACGATATTCTGGAGCGATGGCACCGCGCAGTTCTATGGCAATGTCTATGCCCGCGCACTGGGTGGGTTACCGGTCGATCCCATCACCGGTCATGCGATGCAGACCCACGTCATCAGCCGCCGCGAGGATGAATCTACCCACTCCACCGCGCCTCTCCCCACGGCTGAGGCAACAAGGCTTAGCGCAGATGCGCTTAGCCGCAGTGGTGAGGGCTTTGCGGCTCCCAACGCCACGCCACTGCTGGCCAACCCCGGCATGGGCGGCTTCGTCGAAACCTCCGGCCACCGCCACCTGAATGCAGGCGGTTATGTGGACCTGACGGCGGCGAGTGGTGAGCGTGGCACCTACTTCCTCGACCCAACAAATATCATGATTTATGGAAATGTGGACCCTGCGTTTGTGAGCACCGATGCTTCCATCAACATCGACAGTACACTAAAAATATGGCTCGACGGACAGGATATTAATGGTGATGGCATCGCTAATAATCCAGCGAATGGAACAAGCATAGTCAGTTGGATTGATAAAAGCGGTAATGCTAATAACGCCACCTTAGCTGGAACGACGTATAATTCCACGATCCAATCGATACAAGTAGCGACAACTGGTGGCGTATTGTTCAATGGTTCCACCATCACCACGGGCAATATTTTCTCGCTGCAGGAAAAAGTTGCGGGTGCTGATGTGAATGGAAGAGTGTTGCAGGGCACCACAGGTAATTATTTGGTAGGTAATTGGGGAACGAATGGCAATGCGCTGTATATTGAGGGTAACCCAAATGCCTATAGTAGCGGAACAGCAAATCCGAGCCAGAATCTTGGCGTAAAATTATATGGCTTGGAATATACTTCTGCCAATGCTGTTAATTTCTATGCTGAGGGAAGCCTTTTAAGCGCGACTACAGGCGCGAATAGTATCGCTGGTATTACATGGGGCACTAATAGTTATGGTGGCGCTGGTGAAGCTACGGATCACCAATTTAGAGAATTCATTGTCTACAATGCGCCCCTCTCCACCAACGACCGCAACCTTGTCGAGCAATACCAATCCGCCAAGTGGGGCATCGCCCTCACACCACCCGGCACGGGCGCAACCGAAGTAGCCAAAGCCACCGCGGCGGATGGTTACTCCGTCTTCACCACCCGCTACCTCGAGCGCCTCAGCCAATCCGCCAACGTGTCGCTTCAAGCCACCAATAATATCACCCTCGACCTCAAAGGCGACACGCTCAACTTCACCACCGCCAACCGCAGCCTCACCCTAACGGCTGGCAACCAGATCACCACCGCCAGCACCGGCACCATCACCACCAACAACGGCGCAATCAGCCTGACGGGGGCAAACGGGATTCTATTCAATCATGCGTTCACCCTCAACTCCGGCACCGCCGAGACAACGCTGACCACCACGAACAGCCCCATCACCCTGAGCGGCGCTACCAACTTCGGCGGAGCAACCACCCTAAACGCGGGTACGAGCACCATCACCACTACGAGTACTGGTACCATCACTTCAGGCGTTAGTCGTACGTTGGCATTTGCGGCCGATAATATGAATATTGGAGCCGCCGTGAATGCAGGCGGCAATACTATCATTAATACCGGCACCAACACGCGCGATATCTATTTGGGTACATCCGCTACCGGCTTAGGGCTTGACCTTGATACCGCCGAACTTGATTTTCTTGATAGTGGCGTAAACGGTTCCTTCATTTTTGCTTCGTCAACCAGTAATACACAGGATGTAACGCTCGGGGGATTCTCCTTCAATAATCATATGGGTTTCTATCAGGGAGGAACGCTAACAATTGCGGCAGCGACCAATCTTTTAGGTAAAAATTTCCATATCGCTACAAGTAGCAGTGTCAGTGACGTCAACATCAATGCTGCGCTCACCTCAGCAGGCGGAGACTTTACCTTACGCTCCACGAACAACAATCTTGGCCTTGCGACCGCAGGCACCGGTACGGTAAACCTAAGCACAACAGATCTCGATAATCTGACCGATGGCTGGGGCAGCATCAATTTCGGGCATAACGGAAATAACATTGCAGTGGGCACTTACAGTAACTGGCGCGACCCAGTCAATTTTAACAATGGCGCCATAGGCACAGCAACTATAAGTGGCGCACAGACCACCACAGTTGGCAGTAATGCCAGCTTCAATTTCAATGGGCTAACAGTGTTTAATGGCAACGTGGATACGCGCAACTCCTCAGCATCTGTCGGGGCAGGGACGATTGCGCTGGGTAACTTTGCGCATACCCTGGCGGCGGATTTGCTGACCACAGATGCCGATATCACCACCAATGGCGCAATCACGGTGGCGAGTGGAACGCGTAGACTTTCGGCAAGCGCCAATGGTTCCGTGGCGGGTTATCTGCGTGTTAACAACACCATCGGCGGTGCTGGGACGGCAAGCCTTGATGCATACGACATGGATATTAATGCTGATATTACTACTGCTTGGGTGCGCTTGAGGCCTTCATTTAATAGTGGAACAATGGGGCTTGCAGGGGCTGCGGGAACCATGCAGCTGAGCAGTGCCGATTTAGGGCATTTAAAAGCAGCCTCCGTGTCTATTGGGGATGCAATGACACTTGGCGCTTGGAACGGCACGATGAACATTGGTGCGTATGATTGGAATAATAGTCTATCCGGCATGCTTCTTTTCCGCGCAGATACGGGGATAAACATTCTTGGAACGCAGAATTTCAATAGCGCAGCTGGGCACCAGGTAAGGTACTTCACCAACAACTACAACATCGCGGCAGCACTTAATACATATGTGTCTCGTTCACTTACATTTACCGAATCAAGCGTTGATATGACGGTTGGGAGTGCCGCAACTACTTCAGGCATCGATTCCACCGAGTTAGACCGCATCTCCGATGGCTGGTCATCAATTTCATTTGGCGGTGAAACACCAAACACCATACTTAGTAGCTACAGCAACTGGCGTGACCCCATTACGGTACAGGCCAACAACCAGCTCACCATCTCTGGCGCACAAACCACAGCAGCAGGCAGCAATGCTGCATTCACCATCAACCAAGGTTACAGCACTGGCTTTGGCGCACTCATCAATGCAGATATCGATATGCGCCCAGCAACAGGCGGCACCGGTGCGATAACCCTCAGCGGTGCTACGCATTACGGCCTCGGCACGGCGCATCAACTTGGGGCGAATCTCAATTCTGGTTCAGGTGGTATCAGCATCGATAAACCCCTTGCTCTTACTGGCAGCGCTAACAGCACACGTACTCTCAACGCCAGCACCGGAACCCTTAACATTAGCGATAACCTTTCCACGCGCCGTGGCTCTATCGCGGCAACGGATAAGAACCTGAACATTGTTGCGGATAATGCCACGCTAATCGGTGGCATCTCGGGTACCACGGGCAGCTTATCCATTGCCCCCAACTCCGCTGCGCGCAGCGTAGGCCTCGGCAGCGCATCTGGTGGACTGAGCCTTACTAGCACCGAACTTGACCTGATAACCGGCTTCAGTGGCGGCATTACCTTCGGCTCAGCCACGTCGGGGGATCTGGCCTCGAGCTTGTACAACTTCGGCGGCGTGCCCATCACCTTATGGTCTGGGCAGGATATAAATCTCATTGGCACCCTCAGCAGTGCCGCGATGGGTAATGCGATTACGCTGATTGCAGGGCGGGATGTAAACGCCGCCAACGCAGGTCTAAACACCAGCGCAGGCAATGGTGCAGTGAACATCACCGCCGCTCGCCATGCGTATCTTGGTCCCATCAACACCGGCACGGGGAATTTTACGCTGAATGCGGTGGATGTGTTCCTTTTTGCCGCGGATATCGCGAGTGGCCTCGTCGGCTATTGGAATTTCGATGAGGGCAGCGGCACCGTGGCGGTCGATTCCTCCGGCAATGGCAACACCGGTACGCTGACAAATGGGCCAACTTGGAGCGCCAACACGCCGTTTGGGACTGGGACGAGTTTAAGTTTTGATGGGGTGAATGATAGGGTGGATGCAGGAGGTAGTGGAATCTTGACCGGCAGTTGGTCTGTCTCCGCATGGGTAAGGACACCGAGTAGTTTACCTGGCTCAAACAGGGCAATCGCTGGTCGAAGTGGACCCGCACCCTCGTATCCACAAAACTATTTATTGTATTTTTCATCCGCGGACAGTCGTTTTAGGATTGGATCAAATGCAGATGGGTATTTAACCGCAATATCTACAACAATTGTTGCACCTAACAATTGGTACCTAGTGACGGGAACTTTTGAATCCACAACACGAACTTTTAATATTTTTGTTAATGGGCTGAATAACGGTTCAGCGACGATTTCAGCCCTGCCAACCACATCCGGTCCTCAACTAATCCAAATGGGTGCGTCAGATGGAAGCGTCCCAGGAAATTTTTGGGCTGGCCTTATCGACGACGTTCGCATCTACAACACCGCCCTCTCCACCGGTGCAGTATCGAAACTGTACACCGGCACAAACTGGAACGTGGGCACCACCAATATCAACGCGACGGGCAACGTAACGCTGGATTTGAAGGGTGACACACTGGCTGCCGCCTCGGGGCGGGATGTGGGGATTACGGCAGGGGGTAACATAACGAGCGCCAGTGCGGGTAGTATAACGACGACGGGTGGTGGGGCGGATATTACGTTTGCTTCCGGTGGTGCCACAAACATCGACAATCTTGCCCTCACCAGCACGGGCGGTGCAGTGAGTGTCACCTCCACCGGTCTAGCCACACTGGGGGATATTTCGGCAGGCACCATCTTTGGCCGCAGCTTGGGTGCTGGTTCGGATATCACACTGGGCGCTGGCGCCCTGCTCACCGCCTCGAGCACCGGCGATGCGATCACGCTGGTGGCGGGTCGCAACTTCATCAATAATTCGGGTTCGGCGACACCGCTCAGCACAGTTAATGGCCGCGCGCTGGTCTATTCCACCAACCCAGCAAGCGATACGCTCGGCGGCATGGATAGCGACTTCCGCCTGTTCAATTGTTTCTATGGCAGCTGCGCCAGAGCATCTAGCGGCGCAGGCAATGGCTTCCTCTATCGCTACCAGCCACTCCTCACCATCACCCCGATGGTGCAGAACCTCACCTATGGTGATGCGGTGCCATCACTGGTGGGGTATGCGTATGGCATGACGGGATATCTGGGAAGCGATAGTGGTGCGGATACGCTCGGTGGCGCGCTCAACGGAAGTACCAGCTATACCGCAGGCAGTAATATCGGCACGTATAACATCAACCATGCTTCGGGCACACTCACCAGTGCTATAGGTTATGGCTTCACCTATGCCAACAATCCGAGCGGCATCAGCGTGGGGCAGCGTGCACTGACTGTCAGCACGAACAATGCCCATAAGACACTTGCCGATGCTAACCCCATCTTTGCCGGCAGCAACAACCTACTGCCAGCGGATAGCGCGCTGATAAGCTGGGCCTATGCACCCATTGGCTACAGCGGCGCGCAAGGCAGCTACACCATCGCCGCTAATGCCACCGACCCATCGAACCGTCTGGCCAACTACACCCGCACCAACAGCTACGGTCTATTCACCGTCGGCTCCACCACCATTAATCAGATCTCAAGCCAAGTGGTGAATAACTTCACCTATATGCCCTACTCCCAAATCATTAAAACTCTTAGACTGCCCGCTACCAACTCCTTTGGCACTAGTGTGGATAGCGGCACATTCGATGGTGCCAACACAACCGCTACCGAACAACCCATCACCATCTTCACCACCACCAACTATAACGCACCCGGCGGCGAACCCGTACATAATCCCTTCATCATCATAGCGCCAAAACTACAGGAGTGGCTGGATGGGAAAAGCGACATTTAGTCAGTCATCTCACCCATCAAATCCCGAAACTGCCTCATCATCTCCCACGTTTACCGCCTTTCGGCTATTGACTTTGATGTGTAGAGGCTAAGTCCTGCCCCCCTATAAATAGGCGGCGCGCGGCAGATT
>JBMOIY010000006.1:0-36031 GCA_049317085.1 Rickettsiales bacterium
CGCCGCCGCCAGCACCGCAAGCGCCGCATAAGCAGGGCTAAACCAATAGACCTTGCAATTCTCCAAGGTCGGCTGCATGCCGCACCCATCCACCGCCGCGCGCGCTGTGTCGAACACCGCATGACTGAACAGCATACGCGTAATGATCACCGCCGCCGCTCCCTTGCCTGCATCCAGCAGCAATGTCAGCAGCGCGACTTTCTTATTCCCCGTACGCAGCATGTTCGTCGCGCCGGTATTCCCTGAGCCGATAAAGCGCGGGTCCGGCAGCCGAAACAATTTCGCCAGCCACACGCCGGTGGGAATGCTGCCCAGCGCATAACCGAGGATGATGATTTGAATGCAGTCGCTCACGTACATGCGTACGAGCGTAGGTGGTTCCCTAAACCGAACGCAAGAAAAATTAAAAACGCTGCGTTGTCATCAAGTTGTAAAGCAACTGTCATCAAACGTTCATATACATGCGCTACAGTACTTACAAGCAATGAAAGTGTGGGGAGGGCACCATGGCAGAACTTGGTTTCTTTGAAGGATTGGTGGCAAAGGGTGCCAAATGGTTGTTGCGTGACACGTTGAGTGAATCAAAACAGCACATGCCAGAAACGATTCGCGCCTATAGCAAGATTGACGCGAACAAGGACGGTGTCGTTTCCAGTACCGAGATGGCATTAGGATTTGTGAGTGAGATCGATGGGATCAACAGCCCCAAGCGGGACGAAGCAAAAAAAATTCTAAAGAATGAACTCTGTCGGGACGGTAACCAAAAGGCGGCCCAATACCTAGCTGATGTTTACAGCATCAACACCGCCCGCAACTTGCAGATGCTCAACAATGGTAAGTTGCCGACAGATGGCGGTGAGTTGGTGCAGAACGTGCTGGCAGGAGGCCTTGCCATAATACCCAACCTGAATAAAAAAAATGCACAGTCCTTTGCTAACATGATTGGGCGATTGAGCGGCCCAGCTATCGCAGAGCTGGACCAGAATCTCATCACCACGCACAAGGCCATGGTCGGTGATGAACAACTCGGCGCCCTGCCAAAAGTGGTAACGCCGATGAGCGCCAAAGATATGTGCTCCGAGCTAAAAACCGTAAAAATATAACGCTACTGCACCATCCCTTCATGCGAGAGCGCATCCAGAACGCCTTGTAAAATGTAACTGGCGGCGAGTTTATCCACCAGTTCGTCGCGTCGTTTGCGGTTGATGTCCATTTCGTCGATCATCATTCGCGTCACCGCGGCGGTCGAGAGCCGCTCGTCCCACAGCAGCAGGGGCAGGGGGAACTGCGCCTGCAGGTTGCGGGCGAAGGCGCGAGTCGCCTGCGCCCGTGGCCCGGCACTGCCATCCATGTTGAGCGGGTAGCCCGCGACGAATCCGGCGATCTCCTGCCCCTCCATCATCGCGCTCAGCGCTGCGCAATCATCGCTCCACTTCTTGCGATAGATGGTCAGGTTCGGGCTCGCCACCACCCGCATCCCGTCACTCACCGCTACCCCGATGGTCTCGGTGCCCACATCCAGCCCGACCAGCCGCCCCTTCGCAGGAAGCAGCGCTTTGAACTCGGCAAGGCTATGGACAGCGCGGGGTGATTCGGTCATGGCACCACTTAACCTCTCCCACCGGGAGAGGTCAACGAGCAACGCGAATTGGGTGAGGGCATCCTAACCGTTGCGCAGTGCCCTCACCCTGAATCCGAAGGCGGATTCAGACCTCTCCCGGTGGGAGAGGTTAAGAAAGGCACCACTTGCATTTTTCACCGACAGCGCTAAAACCCCACCCTCACCGAAGGATGACCCATGGCCCTGACCGACAAGGAAGTGCAACATATCGCGACCCTCGCGCGCATTCGCCTCACCGGCGAGGAACTGCCGCATTACGCCAAGGAAATCAACGGCATCCTGAAATGGATCGAGCAACTGGGCGAAGTGAATACCGACGGAGTAACCGCGCTTTCGAGCGTTTCCGAACAACTCCTGCCATGGCGCGCGGATGTGGTGAATGACGGCAAACAGCAGGAAGCCGTCTTGAAGAATGCCCCCATGCAACAATATGGCTGCTTCGCCGTGCCGAAGGTGATTGAATAATGAACCAGCCCACCCACATGACCCTCGCCGAAGCGCGCGACGCGCTGAAAGCGAAAAAGATTTCCTCGGTGGAATTGACCAAAGCCCATCTCGCGGCCATCGAAAAGCATAACCCGGCGTTGAATGCCTATGTCCACCACACGCCGGAAATCGCGCTCACCCAAGCCGTCGCTGCAGATGCGAAACTGGCCAAGGGAGAAGCTGGCCTGCTCGAGGGCATTCCCGTCGGCATCAAGGATTTGTATTGCACCAAAGGCGTCAACTCCCAAGCCGCGTCGCATATCCTGAAGGATTTCAAACCCGAATACGAATCCACCGTCACCGCGAACCTCTTCCGCGAAGGCGCGGTCATGCTCGGCAAGCTGAACATGGATGAATTCGCCATGGGCTCCGCCAACATCACGAGCCATTACGGAAACTGCATCAACCCGTGGAAACGCACCGACGCGCCGGAGAAAAAACTCGTCCCCGGCGGCTCCTCAGGCGGTTCCGCCGCCGCCGTCGCCGCCCGCCTCGGCTTCATGGCGACCGGCACCGATACTGGCGGCTCCATCCGCCAACCCGCCGCGTTCACCGGCATCGTTGGCATCAAACCCACCTACGGCCGCTGCTCACGCTGGGGCATCATCGCCTTTGCCAGCTCCCTGGATCAGGCCGGACCGATGACCCGCACCGTGCGCGACGCCGCTATCTCGCTCAACTCTATGGCAGGTCATGACCCGAAAGATTCCACCAGCGCGCTTGAAAAAGTGCCGAACTTTGAAGCCGTGCTGGGGCAGGCTGTCAAAGGCATGAAAGTCGGCATTCCCGCTGAATACCGCATCGACGGCATGAACAACGAAATCAGCGAAGCATGGGAAAAAGGGATCGCCATCCTGAAATCCGCAGGCGCTGAGATCATCAACGTCTCACTGCCGCACACTAAATACGCATTGCCTACCTACTACATCATCGCCCCCGCCGAAGCTTCGAGCAACCTCGCGCGCTACGACGGCGTCCGCTTCGGCCTGCGCGTGATGGAAGAGGGCGACTCCCTCAACGACATGTACGAGCGCACCCGCGCCGCCGGTTTTGGGGCCGAAGTCAAGCGCCGCATCCTCATCGGCACCTACGTGCTAAGCGCCGGTTACTACGACGCCTACTACAAAAAAGCCCAGAAAGTCCGCGCACTCATCGCGCAGGATTTCAAGGACGCATTCACGAAATGCGACATCCTTTTGACCCCCACCGCACCCAGCGACGCCTTCGCCATCGGCGAAAATCAGGATGACCCGCTGGCGATGTACATGAACGACGTCTTCACCATTCCCGCTTCCCTCGCAGGTCTACCCGGCCTCGCCCTTCCCATCGGCTTGAGCAAAGCGGGCCTGCCCCTCGGCCTCCAACTTATCGGCCGTGCGTTCGATGAGGAGACCGTGTTCAAAGCTGCAGAAGTGATCGAGCGCGAAGTCGCCACCAACTTTATTCCGGCGGGGTACTAGCATGAGCGCGCCCTACATCATCAAAGGCAAGACCGGCGACTGGGAACTCGTCATCGGCCTCGAAGTCCACTGCCAGATCGATTCCAACTCCAAACTCTTCTCGGGCGCCCCCGTGCAGTTCGGCTCGGAAACAAACCAGAACGTCAGCTTCGTCGATGCAGGCATGCCCGGCATGCTGCCCGTCATCAACGCCCGCTGCATTGAGCAGGCGGTCCGTACCGGCCTTGGCATCAATGCGAAAATTAACCTGAACTCCGTGTTCGACCGCAAGAATTATTTCTACGCCGACCTGCCGCAAGGCTACCAGATTTCGCAATATCTTGATCCCATCGTCGGACTCGGCTCCATCACCATCGACCTCGCCGGTGGCGTCACCCGCGAGATCGGCGTCACGCGCCTGCACCTCGAGCAGGATGCCGGAAAATCCCTGCACGAACACAGCCCGAAATACAGCTTCATCGACCTGAATCGCAGCGGCGTCGCGCTGATGGAGATTGTGTCCGAACCCGACATGCGCACGCCGGAAGAGGCGGGTGCCTACCTCAAAAAACTCCGCACCATCGTTCAATATCTCGGCACCTGCGACGGCGACATGGACAAAGGCAACATGCGCTGCGACGCCAATGTCTCCGTCCGCCGCGTCGGCGTCGCCGAGTTCGGCACACGCTGCGAAATCAAGAACGTGAACTCCGTTAAATTCGTCGTGAAAGCTATCGAATTCGAAGCCCAGCGCCAAGTAGATATATTGGAAGACGGCGGCGTGATCAATCAGGAGACCCGACTATTTGATTCCACCACCGGCGAGACCCGCACCATGCGCAGCAAAGAGAACGCGCATGACTATCGCTATTTCCCGGACCCGGATTTGTTGCCACTCATACTCACCCAGAAATTTGTCGATGATATCCGCGCGAGCCTGCCCGAACTACCGGACCAGAAAAAAGCCCGCTACATTGCCGAACTCGGCCTCTCGCAGTATGACGCGGGCGTGCTGGTCGCTGAGAAAGCCACCACCGAATATTTCGAAAAACTCGCCGCCAAACACGACGCAAAACTGGTCAGCAACTGGATGACCAGCGAATTGTTCGCCCGCCTGAATAAAATGGGCGTAGGCATCGAAGAATCGCCCATCACCACCGAACAGCTCGGTGGTCTCATAGCGCTCATCGAAGACAACACCATCAGCGGCAAGATCGCAAAAAACGTGTTCGAGAAAATGCTCGAGACGGGCAAGCCCGCGAAGCAGATCGTTGAAGACGAAGGGCTCGTGCAGCTGACCGACACCGGCGCCATCGAAAAAGCCATCGACGAAGTCATCGCCGCTAACCCGGATAAACTCGCCGAATACAAATCTGGTAAGGATAAGCTGTTCGGCTTCTTCGTCGGCCAGGCCATGAAAGCTACCGGCGGCAAAGCCAACCCGGCATTGCTGAACGAACTGCTGAAGAAAAAACTAAGTTAAAAATCATATTCGTATGCGATACAGATGCTTTGTATGAATCCAAAGCCCGGTGCGGCAAAAATGGAGAATGGTTATGAAACTTGCACTCAAAATTGTCGGCGGCCTCATCGCCCTGATCATCATCGCTGCCATCGCCATCCCCATGCTGGTCTCGGCGGAATACATTAAGGCGCAGCTTGTCGAGCAGGTAAAAAAAGCCACCGGCCGTGAGCTGCAGATCAAAGGCGAAGCGAAGATCACCGTCTTCCCTAACATCGCGATTGAGGTCGAAGACGTAACCCTCGGCAACCCGGGAGGCTTCACCTCGCCCTACCTCGTCCATATCGATAAACTCGCGACTGGCGCAGCGCTGAAACCCCTGCTGTCTAAGGAACTGCGGATCACAGGCATTACCCTCGAAGGTGCGAAGCTGCATCTCGAGCAATTGAAATCCGGTGTGAAGAACTGGGACTTTGCCAACGCTGCCGCACCCAAAGAACCCACCGCTGAACCCGTCGGCGGCGCAAAAAAATCCCCCCTCAACCAATTTGCGATCGGCCGCGTAACCATTAAAGATACCTCCGTCAACATGATCAAACCCGATGCAAAACCAATGCTCATCGACGGCATCAATATCGCGCTCGACGGTGCGGACGGTTCTGGCCAGCTCTCGCTGAACGGCAGCGTGAACTATCAAAATCAGCCCGTGAAATTCAAAGTCGGCATTGACGAAATGAAAGCCCTCCTCGCGGGGAAAACGGAACCCGTCATCGCCTCGCTGAACCTTCCCTCTGGCAACCTCAATTTCGATGGAAAAATGGCCATCGGCGACGCCCCAAATGCGGACGGCACCCTCAAATTCACCTCGGATGACCTCGGCCAGTTGATGGCTTGGGCCACCGGCAAAAAACCTGCAGGCAACCTGCCGAAGAAGGTCAACATCAAAACCCAACTTGGCTTCAAAGGCATGCAATATATCTCGCTGGGAGATCTCAGCTTCACCGTCGATTCCCTCACTGGTGCTGGCAAATTGCTGCTCAATATGGCGGGCGCCGTACCGAGCATCAATGGCGAGTTGAAGCTTGGCGACGTGAACATCGAGGCGCTCACGGGCAAATCCGGTAGCAGTGCGGCGGGCAACGCTAGCGCAACCGCAGCATCCTCCGGCGGCGAGGGCTGGTCGACCGCCCCGCTCGATTTGAGCGGCCTGCGCGCGGTGAACGCCAACCTGAAAATCACCACGCCGAAAGTGACCACCGGCAAATTGCAGCTGACGAATATCGACAGCACTATCAAAATGGATAACGGCACCCTAAACCTCGCCCTTGCCAATCTCTCCCTCTATGGCGGTGCGGCCAAAGGCACGGTCACGCTGGATGGCAGCAGCGCCGCTGCAGGCCTCGGCACAAACCTCACCCTCTCGAAAGTCGATATCGAGAACCTGATGACCGCACTCAGCGGCGCGTCGAAAATCAAAGGTATCGCCACCGTATCGGTCAACGTCAACGGTCGCGGCACCAGCCAGAAGGCGCTCATCGGCTCGCTGAACGGAAATGGAACCATGAAGATCAACGACGGTGCCATCAAAGGCATCAACGTTGCCTCCTTTCTTCGTGACGCGAAGAAAGGCTTTATCCTCGGTGATTCCAGCACACAATCGACGGACTTCACTGAGCTGACCGCAAGCTACAAAATTGCGCAAGGCATCGTAAGTAACGATGATCTCTCGATGAAATCGCCCGTGCTCCGCCTTGCTGGCAGCGGCACCATCAACCTGCCCGCGCGCACCATCAACTACCGCGCGGTTCCCACACTTGTTAGCAGCCTGAAAGGGCAGGGCGGCGAAGCTGCCACCGGCCTCGATATCCCGCTCATCATTACTGGCCCATGGAGTGCAATTTCCATCACGCCCGATGTCAGCGGCATGCTCACAAACGCCCTGAAGGACCCCGCCGCGCTGAAGGAAAACCTGAAGGGCATCAAGGATAGCATCGGTGATTTCAATAGCCCGAAAGACATTGGCAAAGCGCTGCTTGGTGGCAAGAAAGAAGTGCCTGCCACAACAACTCCGGCAACCGGCAGCACTACGCCATCAACAGCGGCACCAGCAACCACTGCCGCACCCGTCGATAAAAAAGCCGAGAAGCAACAGAAGATCAACGACGCCATCGGCGGCGTACTCGGGGCATTCGGTAAATGATTACAAAGAAATGGGCGCCAGTTTCTCTGGCGCCCACGTCATTTTAGATGATTCAAAGAACCGCTTACGGCGTGTGCGATACCGGTGGCAACGCTGGCAGCAACGGCAGCTTCTGCTTGCCTTCCGACGTCGTGTTCGATTGCGGCACGACTGGCGGCACCGGTGCTGGTGCGGTCGAAGCTTTCGCTGGCGTAATCGGCGGCATCGCTGGCATACCCGAAGCCGCGGAAGGCATAGCAGGCACAGCAGACGCACCCGGCGCTACAGGCGGCAGGGCAGGCATGGGTGACATAGCAGGTTTAGGTGCGGCTACAACGGGTGCGGGCGCAACCGCAGCAGGCGGAGCCACAACAGCAGCAACAGGCGCAGGTGCCGCAGGCACGACCGGTGCTTCAACCGCTTCCGTTACGGATGGCACAGCCTCGGTTTTCTTCACCACGCGTTTTTTCTTGGCCACGCGTTTTTTCACCGGGTGAACCGCTTCACCTGCCTCGTTCACCATGCCCGCAGCGACCGGTGGCGATGCAAACGTCCCGGCCATCGGCGTTCCGGCATAGAGACGATCGCGCATGCTTCGCGCCTTGCTGTTCGCACTGTTGATGGTCAGCACCGCATCCACATCATTGCGCGCGAGTGGTAGGTCGCCCAGTTGCTCGAACACCGCCGAACGCTCGAGCAAAAGCTCCTCGTTCACCGGCGTCAGGCTCACCGCATGGTCGAGATCTTTTGTCGCGTCATCCAACTTGCCGTAGCTCGCGTTGATGCGCGCGCGCTCACGTAACAGTTCCGATGCCAGATGCGCCGCATTGCCATTATCATTACGGAAATTGCTGATATCATTGATTTGCGCGCTCACCAGTGCAATCGCCTTGTCGCCCTGGTTGGCGTTGATATACGCGCGCGTCGCCTGGCGCGTTACATAACTGCGCAGGGTAATGTTCTCGGGCGCCACCGTGTCACGCACCGTAACCAGCGCGGCAGCCGCTTCCGGGAACTGGCGCATGCCATAAAGTGCCATGGCGCGGCAATGCTGGGCTGCAACACCTGTATCGATCTTCAGCCACGCCTCGGCCTTCACTAGCGCCTGTTGCGGGTCACTGGCGGCGAGGGCCGAACATTCCTGATAGGCCGGGGATTGCATACTGGCCGGTTGGGCGAAAGCACTGGTAGCAAGAAAGAGGCTGGTGGTAGCGAGTAACAGGTGTTTCATGCATATCCCCATTAATATACGTTAAATCAGTCGGTAAGTACCGCTTGGCAAGTAACTTGCATTATGTGAGCGTAAATTGCAAGCGGCAGACAAATGCAAAGCGATACGCTATGCTGCCGACCAGAAGGAGCAACGAATGAAGGTGATTTTACGGATGAATCTGGTGATAATGCTGCCCGTGCTAGCAGTGGCCGTCTCCGCGTGCGACAAGCTGACCCAGACCTCGCGCGCCGCCCAGTCGGTCACCCAGAAAGCGTTCGACGACACCAAATCCTCGTGGAAGGAAATGTTCACCTACCACCCGCCAGTGCCCGCACCTTTGCCGCAGACCCGATACTGCTACCATATGCAGAGCGACATCGTCTGTTATGACAGCGAGCAACTGCTCCTCACCAGTAAACTCGTCGGCTATCAGGACGGCGACCGCATGTCGTGGATCCAGCCCGGCGGCGGCTCCCTCGGTGCCAGCGGTGGCGAGCCCATCGCCCTGCGCCCGGCCCCCATCCCACGCACGTCGATCGTCGAAAGCAATTACGACATTCAGCCCGCCTCCAGCACTGCGGCAAGCAGCAATCGCTGGGAAGGAAAACGCACCCCGACCACACCGACCATTCCTTCAACGACCGGTGAAATCAGTGTAGCTCCGCTGTCCAGCGGCGTACAGAAACGCTAATCACTCTACCGAATTCACTGCCAGCTCCAGGCTGGTGATGCGCGCCTCGGGGCGTTCATAACGCAAACTATCAAAATGGTTGCAGCTGCCACAATGCGCTGCCCACACCGCGTATTGCGCCCCACAATCATGGCACACCCAGGCTTCGCTTGCAGGTGCATCCACCGCACGGGCCATCCAGCCATGCGCCGCATCCGCCCCGCGCAGTTGTTTCTCGATCTGCGACATCAATGTGCAGGCCGCTTTTGTTTCTTCAATGACAAGTGACGCCTCGACAGCAACCTTCGCGCGCTCGAATTCATCCGCATCGAACGCTTGTTGCGCCGAAAGTAAATGATGCGCGACCGTAAGCTCACCCTTTATGAAAGGCCGCAAATAACGCAATTGCGCCCGGTCGGATTCCTCCGCGATGGTGGCAAGAATGGGCTTGATGAGCAGCAGGTTCGGCGCTTTCTCCCACGCCGCGCGCAACCATTTGCGCGCCCGCCGAGTTTGTCCCTCGGCCTGCAGGTTGCTCGCGAAATCGATGATAGCAGGCAGGAACTCCGGCGCATACCCCACCGCATGCCGCAGCGATTGCTCTTTCTTATGCTCGTTCTTCTCGCGCGTCGAGGCAAGGTAATGTGCCAGCGCCGCATAACGATGACGTTCTTCCTTGGTCAGCGGTGACTGCCAGCCCCAGCCTTCGGTCAGGGCCAGCATCGCCGTGCTGTTAGAATCGCGTGCATAAAGGTCAATGAGCGTCAATACCAGCCAGCGATCCTTCGGTGATTCCGTACGTGCTTCCTCCGCCAGTTTCGTCGCCTCCAGCCATTCGCGCGCATTCACATGCTGTTCGATCAGGCGGCGCGTGGCGAGCGGTGCAGTAGCCTCATGCTCCATCAACGCGCGGAACTGGGCGCGCGCATCCTCATGCTTGCCTTGGCGCTGCAGCAACTGCGCCGTCAGCAATTGCGGCAGCGGATCATTCGGCAGGGCGTGACTGGCTTTCTTCAAAGCCGCGTGCGCCGCTTCTTCATCGCCAAGTGCCAGCGCCGTCACCCCCGTCGTCAAATACCGTAAGCCCGCCTGCAATGTGCGGTGTGCTTTACGCGTGCGCCGCCGCTTTGGCCAGGTCAGCGCCCGCCACAGCATAATAGCGACCAGCGACACCACGAACACCAGCGCCAGCAATATCGCCGCTACTACCACAATATGCAGCGTGATATCGTAGCCGAACCAGTTGATTGCGATTTCCCCCGGATGCGCGAACAGCCATTGCCCACCCATGTAAAGCCCGGCTACGATAAGCAGGAATATCAGGATCGGCACCATGCTAATGCGCACTCCCGGGTTCAATGGCAGCTAGTGCATCCAGCGCCTCACGGCGGGCTTTTGCCTCGCTCAGCCACGGCTCCAGCGGCTTGCGGGCCTCGTCGCTCAGTGCCTCCACCCCGCGCGTCAACGTCGCCACATCCTCGCGCAACACATTGCGCCGCAACTGGCTGTACGTATCGACCTGGCCTGATTTTTTGATGCTTACGAGACCCGCTAAATGCGTATTGATCTTGCCCGCCATGCTCGTGTCATCCACTTTACGGTCCGCCGCCGCATCATCCAGCGCCGCGCGCAGTTTGCGGTTCAGGTCAGCCTCGCTCGCAATGCCAGATTCCGCAACGCCACCAAGCATGACCGTCTGCTTGGCCGCCTCCGGATGCTGCTTCGCCCAGATTGCCAGTTCAGCGGCGAATGGCTTGCCACTCAACATCGCCAGTTTCAACGCCGCAAAACTATCCGGCATTACCGTGGCAGTCGTCGCAACCGGCTCTGGCGGCCTTGGTGCAAACGCGACCGGGGCAGGGATGGCCACCGACTGCGGTTGCGTCTCCAGCGTCTCGACACGCGCATTCAGCGTATCTAGCTTCGCATTCATTTCACTGATTTTTGTATCGAGCCCACTAAGTGATTCATTATTCGGCCTTGCCTGGTTCGCAATCGCCTCGATGCTCCCCTGCATCGCGCCCAGCTTCGCCGCCAGCTTCTCACGCTCTTGCGACTGTGCGGCATCCTGCGCCTCGATTTCCACCAGCAACTTATCGCGCACCGCGAGCACACCACCCGCCACCACCAGCAGCATCAGCGCCCCACAGGTCGCAGCTACCTTCCACGGCGAACTCGGGCGCGGGGCAGGGGCGTCAACAGTCGTTTCAATCTCGTCCATCAAGCCCTCTTACAAGGTTTTTAAGCACTTGGAAACTATCAATTCACGCATCGCATGCCGCGTGGGGTGATGGCACGCATGCAAAGCCGCCCACGGCAACTGCGCAGCCGCCTGTGCAACATTTAAACTTATGCAGAATGCCTCTACACCGCGCGCCGCCTCGCTCAGCCCAGCCTGTGTCAGTAATTTACACGTGATGGTAGCACTGCGCGAGGAGAAGAACGCAACCCCGGTAAGTGTATTCGCTGCAATTGCCGTCACGATCTTATCCGCCAACACATGCTCCGCCATCGCGCGATACACCTCGCAGGTCATCGTATAGATCGAATGCGCCTCGAGCAGTTGACCCACCTCGACACTGCGCTCCTCACCCGCGAGGTACAATAAGGTGCTGCCTTCTTTCAGGCTAGCTGCCATGCGCGGCAGCAGCGCCAGCACCTGCGATGGGCCGGGAATAATGTGGTGTCCACCCAGCTCCGCCGCCGCATTCGCCGTTGCGCTGCCCACGCAATAGGTCGGCAGCTCGCGCCATGACAATGGCATCGTCGCCAGCGCCTGCGCCGCGTGGCGGCTGGTCAGCAGCAAGGCATCCGGCTTTTCTTCTGGCAGAGTGAATGGCTTGCGCGTGATATGCACTACCGGCGCAATCAGGCTCGCGACCCCATGCTCACGCAACTCTTCGCCGAAGGTGATGCTGTCTTCGAGCGGACGGTTCAACCAAATAAGCGGTGCTTTAGCCATGGTTCAGCAATGCCTCCCCGGCCCGATCGCGCAACTCATTGCCGAGCGCAATACCAAGCGCCGATGCATAGGCAGCGGTTCCGCTGAGTTCATGGTAATGACGTATGGTTCCATCCAGTGACAATACCTCACCACGTATAAAGATGGTATGATTACTAAGGGTGGCAAGCCCCGCGATGGGCGTTCGGCACGAACCGTCCAGCACTTGAAGGAAGGCCCGTTCAGCATCGAGGCATGTCATCGTCGGTCCATGATTGATACGTGCCACCAAGGCACAAACATCTTCGCGCACCTCGCGACATTCAATACCGACTGCCCCTTGCGCCACCGCAGGCAGCATGTCTTCCACTGCCATGAAACTGCGAATATGCTTTTCAAGCCCGAGGCGTATCAGTCCCGCCCCCGCCAAGAACGTTGCCAGCGCCACGCCTTCATCCAATTTCCGTAACCGCGTCTCCACATTCCCGCGGAACGCCACAACTTGTATATCCGGACGCCGATGCAGCAACTGCGCCGCCCGCCGTGCTGAGGAAGTGCCGATAATGCCACCCTGCGGCACATCAGCCAAGGTTGCGTAGTTGGGGCTAACCCACGCATCGCGCACATCCGCCCGCGGTAGCATGGCCGCAAGCGTCAGACCTGTTGGCAGCACACTCGGCATATCCTTCATCGAATGCACAGCGATATCAATCTCATCGCTCAGCAGCTTGTCCTCCAGCTCCTTG
The DNA here is from genome assembly GCA_049317085.1 of Rickettsiales bacterium. Taxonomy (GTDB): domain Bacteria; phylum Pseudomonadota; class Alphaproteobacteria; order Rickettsiales; family UBA3002; genus QFOX01. The sequence continues at coordinate 12,758 of JBMOIY010000006.1, forward strand.
GTGAACAGCCCCTTATAGCCCCAATCGGTGAATTGCTTATGCACCTCACGGTCGCCCGCCGTCGTCATCGCAACAATTTCAAAAGTGAGGCCAGGGGCCGTCGCAGCCAGCGCCGCACGCACCATTTCCGCTTGCGCGCGGGCGAGTTTGCTGGCACGGGTGCCGATACGAATAAGGCGTGACATACCATGCCCTTAACCGATTGAACCCACGCTGGCGAGTAAAAGCTGGATATGCGCATAGTCCTCGGCATCGAATCAAGCTGCGACGAAACCGCCATCGCCTTGGTGCGTGAGGACGGGACTGTGCTCGCACACGCCCTCGCCACTCAGCAGAATGAACACGCGCCCTACGGCGGAGTCGTCCCCGAGATAGCCGCCCGCGCCCACCTCGCGCAGATTGATCGGCTTTATGTCCAAGCCATGAAAGACGCCAATCTCACGCTTGATGATGTTGACGCCATCGCCGTTACCACTGGCCCCGGCCTTATCGGTGGCGTTATCGTCGGCGTCATGCTCGGCAAGGCACTCGCTGCCGCAGCCAATAAACCTTTCATCAGCATCAACCATCTTGAAGGCCATGCGCTCACCTTGCGCCTTACGCATAAAATACAGTTCCCGTATTTCCTCCTGCTCATCTCCGGCGGCCATTGCCAGCAGCTTATCGTGCGTGGCGTCGGTGATTATGTCCGTCTCGGTGGCACGAAGGATGATGCGCTCGGCGAAGCCTTCGACAAATCCGCCAAGATGCTCGGCCTACCATACCCCGGCGGCCCCGCTCTCGAACGCGCTGCGCAGAACGGCAACCCCAAAGCTTACGACTTCCCACGCCCGCTGAAAGGCACGCAAGGTTGTGACTTCTCCTTCTCTGGCCTTAAAACTGCTGTCCGCCTGCGCATCGAAAAAGAAGTCGCGGCAGCCGGAAGTTTCACCGAAACAATCATCGCCGATGTCGCCGCCAGCTTCGAAGCCGCCGTGCTGGATGTGTTGAATGACAGAGTGGGACAGGCAGTCACCTTAGCCCAGCGCGATTACCCCATCACTGCTCTCGCCGTTGCTGGCGGCGTCGCCGCCAATCAGGCCATCGCAAAAAGCCTACAAGCCCTCGCCAAAACACACCATGTGCCATTAGCCGTTGCACCGCCAGCCCTATGCACCGACAACGCCGTGATGATCGCCTGGGCAGGCATGGAGCGTTTACAAAAAAATGCGCTAGATGATTTGAGTGCCGCCCCCCGCGCCCGCTGGCCCCTGACGGAACTTGAGCCCATTACTTAGGCGGCTGGAACCCAAAATGCGATAAAGTGAGCTGTGCCTTGCGCGTGAACAGGTAATTCGTGAACGCCCGCGCATCCGCCATCGATTCACTGCCAAGTACCACCGCATCGAACGTCACCGGCGCGCTGATATCGTTGGTCAACAGACTCACCACTCGCACATCCGGCTCTACCACCGCGCTCGCCGCGAGGATGATGCCCAGCGACGGCTCATCGCGCAGTGACGCGATGACTTCCTCATGGTTCGGCCTGCGCGCCATTCGCGTCGCTAGCATCGTCGAGAATTCATGGTTGGTGAGCAGTTTGTCCACTAGCTCCCCCTCCATCGTAGAGCCATCCACAGCGATCACCGGCCAATCCGGTGTCGCCGCCAAAATGGAGGCAAACGAAATCCGCCGTGCGATACTGGCCTGCTTGCCAAGATCGCTTGCGGTGACAAGAGCCAGCTGCGTGCGCGCAATCGCACGGCGGCTCGACACATCCGTGAGACCCTGCTCCGTCAACCGGCTGATGAGCGGATAATTCGCCGAGATGATGACATGCGCCTCCAGCCCCTGCTCGATCTGTTCCTCTGCATCTTGCGTATTTTTCACCACGATGGTCAGCGGTGTTTTAGTCTCGACCGCATATTGCCGCGCGAGGCGGGCGAGGGGCAGTAGCATCGCTTCATCGGTCAGAACCGTCAAATTCGCCTTGGCTGCAGCCTTGGGCGCAGGCTGCGCGAAGGCAGGCAACGCAATGAAAAACAAGGCAATGAATGCTAGGAATCGCGGCATGCGCGAACGTTAGCAGTATCCACTCGCCGATGCAGCTTTTTTTGTGGCGCTCCGCCCGAGAGGGAGTTAAAACTGTTGCAAAGGCGCGGGTGTAGCGCCGCTAAACAAGGTGTGCATGTCAAGCCAACGATTCATAGTGCTGACGATGGTGCTGTTCATTCTGGGCGCGCTACCGTTCCTCATCGCCCAGCCCACCGCGGCGGCGAGCGCAGGGCTAAGCCTCGGCTTCAGTGCCCCGCTCGAACATGGCTCCATCTTGGTGATGATTGTTCTCGTCGGTATGTGTGCGGGGCTTCTACCGCGTGACGGCCTCATCCTCATGCCCATTGCCTTCGCCCTGATGATCATGGTCGGCGGTGCGCTGGTGCTGGATGTGGCGCATTACCAGAGTCTGCGTTACTTCATCCTCGGTGCCACGCTCTGCATGGGCCTGCTTGTGGGTATCGCCCGCGAAAAACTTACCGTCCTCACATTGCTCATCCTCGCCTCGCTCGGGTTTCATCTCGGTGGTTTTTTCATGCAGCACGTGCCCAGCATCGCGACCCCGATGTATTATTTGATGGGCGTATTACTCTCCCTCGGTATGGTACTTGCCATCGCCGTCGCTTTTGCGGTGACCGTCTTCGGCGACAACGAAGCCACATGGGAGCGCATCAAAAAATCCCCCCGCGTCGCCTTCATCCGCGATATTTTTCTATAAACACCCGCTGAACGTTTTCGCCGTAACGTAGAGGAAGCGGTCGTAATCATTCTTCATCCACTCGAGCGCATCCACCTCGCGCCGCTCTACCAATTGCTCGGGGCTCAACAGCACCACACGCGCCTTCGTCATCTGCGCAAGGCGCTTCATCAGCCCCAGATTATCTTCACCAATCAGGCAGCGCACATGCAGCTCCGGCGCCCCGCGTAGCAGGGTCGCCGTCGTCTGCGCCCCCATCATCTCCTCCGGCCGTGTGGTGATTTCACCATAATGCGTAAGGCCGAACCGCTGCAGGAAATATTGATACGCCGCGTGGTAGGTGATGAACGGAATTTCTTTCCTGCCGACTGCTGTCTGCTCTCGCGCATTTTCCTTCATCATCGCCCGCAATTGCGGGATGACATCCTTACGTAAATGCAAGGCGAGCATCTTCGCATTCATCACCAGCACCCCGTGCGACTCGGGAGTCTTCTCTGCGATAGCTTCCGCCAACGGCACCGCCATTGCCGCCATCCGCTCGGGGTCCAGCCACAAATGCGGATCGATGGGTGGCAAGTGAACTTCCTGCTTCTTCTCGTCCTTTGCGTCTCTCTTGCGCGCTGCTTTTTTCTCCGGTTCCGACTTCTGCGCCGCTTTCATCGCCACCAGCCAAGGGTTTTCGGCAGCATAGGGCAGGGCATCCGCACCCTCGAGGCCACTCAACTCAATCACGAGAATCTGCCTCTTCCCCGCGAGCAACCGCTTCATAAACGGGTTGATGCCCAAATCCGGTACCACCACGATGTCCGCTTTCTCTAGTATTTCTGCTTGTGAGGGCGAGAGTGCGAAATCATGAGGCTCCTGCCCGGGTCGCAGTAAGTTGCTTGATTCCCCACGCCCACGCAGGATCTCATCGACATAGGGCTTCAGCGGCGCCACAGTGACGACCACGTTCGGGAATAGTGCCCCCGCAAAGGCCGCTTGCGAAGTGAGCAGCATTGCCGCTATCGTGGCCACATATGGAAATCTCATCCGCATCGAACATCCCTCCCGTTGCAGGCGCTGCTTTACTGGAAGCACGCGGACTTTGCAAATTCTACGCGGAGCGCGAGGTGTTGCACGAAGTGAATTTCGCGATTTCCCCGCGCGAGATTGTCACCATCGTCGGCCCGAACGGCGCTGGCAAGACCACGCTACTCAACTGCCTGCTCGGGCTCGACACCGCCGATTACGGTACTATTACCCGCGCCCCGAATGTGAGTATCGGCTACGTCCCGCAGCATTTCCGGCCACAAGCCAGTTTGCCGATGGACGTGGCAAGCTTTCTTAAACTCTACGCCCCGCTCGATAACCAACTCATCGAAACCTTATCCATCACCCCATTGCTAAAACAGCCCCTCGCCAATCTTTCGGGTGGCGAACTTCGCCGCGTCCTCCTCGCCCGCGCGCTGCTGGGCAAACCAAATCTATTAGTATTGGATGAGCCGACTGCAGGCGTCGATGTTGGCGGGCAGGGGGAACTCTACCGCCTACTAAAACGCCTCAGCACCGAACTCGATTTCGCCGTACTGATGGTCAGCCATGACCTCTATGTCGTAATGGCTTCTACGGAACGTGTCATCTGCCTCAACCACCATGTATGCTGCGAAGGCACACCCCAACATGTCGGCGGCAACGCCAGCTTCCGTGCCATGTTCGGCGACGCACTCGCCGACCAGATCGCCCTCTACCACCATCACCACACCCACAGCCATGGCCTGGGCGATGAGGACTACCCCCACACCCACCACTATCCGCACGGGCAACACCATGGATGAGTTGATCCTCCGAGCCCTCACGGGCGGGCTGCTGCTCGCCGCCATGCTCGGGCCGCTCGGCAGCTTCGTCGTCTGGAGGCGTATGGCCTATTTCGGCGACACCATCGCCCATTCTGCCCTGCTTGGCGTCGCGATTTCACTCTTGAGTGGCGGTGCAATACCGATGACACTCGCCATCTTCGCCATCGCTATCACCATTGCCATTATTTTATGTCGTTACGCCCGCGACCTGCGCTTCAACGCCGACACGGTGCTTGGTATCCTCGCGCATGGCGCACTGGCCCTAGGCCTTGTGCTGGTTTCCCTCAAGCGCGACATGCGTGTCGACATCAACGCCTTCCTCTTCGGCGATATATTGGCCATCGAATGGAATGACATCGCCATCCTCGCTGCTCTTGTGTTCATCGTCCTCGCCACCTTGAAAATCCACTGGCGCAATTTGCTGATGACCACCATCGACCCCGCCATCGCGCAGGTCGAAGGTATAAACGTCACCCGAGCGCAACTCGTGCTGACCTTGCTGCTCGCTGCCGTCATCGCCGTTGCCATCAAACTCACCGGCATCCTGTTAATTACAGCATTGCTGATCATCCCCGCCGCCACCGCGCGCTACTGGTCGAAGACTCCGTTGCAGATGGCGATGCTTGCAACCGTTGCTGGCATGGTAAGCATTGCTAGCGGCCTGTTTGCTTCAATCAAAATGGATGTACCGACAGGCCCCATGATGGTGGTCACCGCTGCCGCACTATTTGTCACCTGCGCAATCCTTCGCCGCACGCGCTAATCCATAATCATCTTACCCTTACCAATTTCACGGAACCATTTGGTGATGATGACCTTATGGCCGTCTTCGACAGGCAAACCCCAATGTTTGGTAAAGCTGTTCGGCCTGCCATCTTCCTGCAAATTATTCCAGATGAGTGCCGTACCCGTTTTCGGATAGAACGTAAGGTCCAGCTTCGTGAATTGCGTGCCCCCACCCTTGGGCGTGTCGTTGAGGTACACCATCATCGTCCAGGTACGGTTACCCTGCACCCTACAATACTTCTCATATTCCTTCGTACCCGGCTGAAAATAATCCGTATGTGCCTTGAACTCCTGCCCCACCTCATACCGTTGAATTTGAATGCCCTCAGAGTAAATCGGGTTGATGCCCACCGTCTCCGCGATGCGCTGATCAATCTCGGCTGCGAGTGGTGCCTTCGTCTGTGATAAATAGCATGTCGAACTCGTACGGAAATACTTGTCCGGCTCGGTCTCCTGTGTGCTGATGGTCGAGGGCTGCAATTGCTCACGGCTGATATCGATGAGCTCCTGGCACTCCGCCGTCGTCATAAAATCTTCCAGCACATAAATCTGCGCCGTATCGATCTTCACCTTCTTTGCCTTCGGATTACGCGTTACTCGCACGCTCGCCAGCGCCTTGAAATTGATAATCTCCGTGCGCTCGTCGGAGGGCTGATACAGCTCCAGTTCCGCGTCGATCTCCTCCGCGTTGAATTTATTCTTCAGCAATATCGCCTGCAAATCCTTCGGGTTGCACCCGCGCTGCATGTTTTCCTTGATCCAGCCTTTCCAGCGGTCATCCATTCTTTTCCTCCATTAATTTAAAAACAGTGGGCCATGACCCAGTTCGCGGAACCATTTGGTGATGATGACCTTACTACCTTCTTCCACCGGCATACCACAATGGATGGTACGCGGATTGGTCTTACCATTCGGCAGCAAATTATTCCACACTACGGCCTGTCCCAGTTTTGGGGTGAGTGTGATATCCAGCTCCGTGAACCACGTGGCACCGCCTTTGAGCGGCTCATTCAAATAGACCATAAACGTCCATGTACGATTGCCCGCGGTGCTCGCACCAAGCTTATAATCGTCGCTGTAAGGCTCGAAATAATCACAGTGCGGCTTGACCTCCTGGCCAACCTCATACACCTGGGCTTCGGTATCGTCGGCATAGGTCACATTCACCCCGAGCGTTGCCGCGATACGATTATTGATGGTCGCGACCAACGGGTCATCCAACTGCATCAGGTCGCAGCTGGAACTGGTGCGGAAACCAGGCGGATAATCCGGCCTTATCACGACGGATGGCCGCAGTCGCTGGTAACTGATTGCCGTGATCTGCGCGCATTCCTCTTGCGTCATGAAATTATCCAGTGTGTAAAGCTGCATGGCATCCGTAGCGTAGCGCGTGCCGATGCGGGTGATGTTCACCTTGCTCAGCGCCAGATAGTCCTCCGGCGGCAGGATGACGATACCTTCCCTCGGGAACTTATCGCCCATCTGACGCTCGATTTCGGCTGCCGGGAAATGATTTTTGGCCAGTATATCGCGAAGTTCCACCGGGTCGCAACCCATGTCGAGGGATTCTTTCAGCCAAGCTTTCCATGCATCATTCAGCACCGCCATCGCAACCTACAACGCTGCCTGCATTGTGTTGCGGAACCGCACAAACCCCGCATCGAGGTCCGCAATCAAATCCTGCGATGCCTCAAGACCAATATGCAATCGCAGGAATGTCGCATCATTGTCGAACTTGGTCACCTCACGCATTTTATAAGGTTGATACGCCGTCACTAATGATTCAAAGCCGCCCCAGCTATACCCCATGCCGAAATGCTTCAGCCCGTCGAGCATCGCCGTCAGTGCTGCATGGTTCGCCTGTTTCAGTTCGATGGCGAACAACCCGCAAGCGCCCGTCATATCCCGCTTCCAGATCGCATGGCCGGGGTCCGTGGGCAGGGCAGGGAACAGCACCCGCTTCACTTCTGTCACACCCTGCAACCATGTTGCCACATCAATAGCATTCGCCTCATGCCCCTTCAACCGTACCGCGATGGTGCGAAGCCCTCGCAGCGCAAGATATGCATTATCACCACTCGCACTCGACCCTAGATTCCGGTGCACACGGTTCAACTGCGCATAATGCTGTTGCTTGCACAGCACCACACCCATCACCAAATCGGAATGCCCGCCGATATATTTTGTCGCCGAATGAATGGAAATATCGACACCGAGCAAAAACGGCTTCTGCAAAATCGGCGTCGCCCATGTATTGTCCGCCATCACGATCGCCCCAGCCGCATGTGCCACTTTGGCGATCGCAGGAATGTCCTGCATCTCGAACGTATTAGAACCCGGGCTCTCGCAATACACCACTTTGGTATTTTTTCTCATCAGCTCCGCAATGCCAGCACCCACGCATGGGTCATAGAACTGCACCTCCACCCCATAGCGCACCAGCTCATGCTTCACGAACTGCCGCGCCGAGCTATACAGCGAATCCGGCACCAGCACATGGTCGCCCGCACTCAAAAAAGCGAGCAGCGAGGTCGTGATCGCCGAAAGCCCTGACGCGGTGATGATTGCATGATCCGCGCCCTCAAGCATTGTCAACGCTTCTTCTAGCCCGTCCGTCGTCGGTGATCCATAGCGTCCGTAACCACGATGCGCGACCTTGCCATTCTCATAATCATGGAATGTTGCATAATCCGAAAAGATCACCGTACTCGTGCGATGCACCGGAGGGTTGACGGAACCGCAATCACGCTTCGGGTCACGCCCCAGCGCCACCAACTGCGTATCTAATAGTGATCCGTCATGCTTGCCCATCTAGCATTCCCGCCAGCTGAGGCCCACGATGATATGGCTGACCTTGCCATTCCGTCCAAAGGGGAGCACGCAGGAGCGATACTTCACCACCTTGCTTTTTTCGTTAATGAACTGTCCCGAATCCGTAATGGCTGCAGGTGCCGCGATGATTTCTTCCACACGCTTCACCACTGAAGCGCCCTGGAAATGACGCTGCGCAGTGCTGAAACTCCGCCCAAGCAGGTCGTTACTGTAAAGGTTCTTTAGCCGGTCGCCGATCTGGTAAAAATTGAGCACATAGGGTTTGTCCTCAACCTCAGGTGCTACCGTGAACAGGATGCATTGCTGCCAGATATCGTCGATCGCTGATGCGTTGAACCGGGCAAATTCCGGCATAATTTCATCTTTTTTCAACGTATTCCAATAACCCGTCAGCCGTTCCGTTAGTCGGTGTTCCTGCATGATGTGCCTTTACCCGCCCTTGCAACCCAAGCGCGACTATGTTAAACCTATGGGTGTATGCGGACCCTTCGATTCATATCAGCCTTCGCCGACCTGTTGCTAAGCCCCGCAATGCTTTTGCTATACGCAGTTCGCGCGCGAAATGCAAATACTGTAGAATAACCGCGTGAGGCTGGATTTTTCCCAACAGCTTGGCTAGAACGCATGCTCACCATTTTTGCGAACGCGAGCCATGACTACTAAACATTACCCGGATATCGACACCAACCCCAACTTTGCCGCACTGGAAGAGGGGATTCTCAAGTTCTGGGAGCAGGATAAGACCTTCGCACGCTCCGTCGACAATCGCTCTGAAACGAAGGCTGATGGCACGAGCAACGCCTATGTGTTCTACGATGGCCCACCCTTTGCCAACGGCCTGCCGCATTACGGCCATTTGCTCACCGGTTATGTGAAAGACGCCATCGCTCGCTACCACACCATGAAGGGTGCGCGCGTCGAGCGCAAATTCGGCTGGGACTGCCACGGCCTGCCCGCCGAAATGGGCGCCGAGAAAGAACTCAACATCACCGGCCGTGCCGCCATCATCGAGTACGGCATCGACAAATTCAACGATTACTGCCGCAACAGCGTCATGCGCCACGTCGCCGATTGGGAATACTATGTCAGCCGCCAAGGCCGCTGGGTGGATTTTAAAAATGACTACAAGACCATGGACAAGAACTTCATGGAAAGCGTCATCTGGGCCTTCTCCGAACTCCATAAAAAAGGTCTAGTCTACGAAGCCTTCCGCGTCATGCCTTACAGCTGGGCGGCTGAAACCCCACTTTCGAACTTTGAGACGCGGATGGATAATGCGACACGCGAGCGAGAGGATAAAGCTGCGTATGTAAAGTTCCGCTTCAAAGAAATCCCAGAGGCAGTCAGAAAAAAGTATCCAAACGCGTCCTCAACGAACTTAGTCGCGTGGACAACGACACCTTGGACATTGCCAAGCAATCTCGCGTTAGCGGTCAGTCCACAGATGAATTACGCCGTTATAGGACAAGGTCCGGAGTCAGTAATTGTAGCTGAATGGGCTGCTAAAAAGATTTATGGTGATGACTTGGACGCGCACATACTTAGTGGAAAAGACCTCATCGGCCTAACCTACGAACCACTCTTCCCCTATTTCGTCGAAACCAAAGGCGCGTTCAAAATCATCGATGGCGGCGAAGCAGTCACCGAGGGCGAGGGCACCGGCGTCATCCACATGGCCCCGGGCTTCGGCGAGATCGATCAGAAAATCTGTAGGGATAACGGTATCGAGGTCATCGTCCCCGTCGACGGCCAGGGCAAATTCACCGACGAGATCTACGACCTCGACGATCTGCAATTGCAAGGCCTCCTCGTCGTGCCCGACACCCGAGTGACCCTCGCCGATATTTTCGTCAGCGATGCCGACAAGGCCCAGCACATCGACGCGAAGGACATCGCGAAATACGGCCTCGCCAACATGCGCATCGTGCGCTGGTTGAAAGCCCACAACAAGCTGGTGAAGGACGAGCCCTACAAGCACAATTACCCGCATTGCTGGCGCACCGACACGCCGATCATCTACCGCGCGATGAGCAGCTGGTATGTCGCCGTGACAAAATTCCGCGACCGCGCCGTTGAGATCAACCACCAAATCAACTGGATCCCCGGCCACGTAAAAAATGGCCAGATGGGCCACATGCTCGCCACCGCCCCGGACTGGAGCATCTCCCGCAACCGCTTCTGGGGTACGCCAATTCCCATCTGGCGCAGCGAATCCGGTAAGGTGATGGTGCCAAGCTCCATCGCCGAGATCGAGGCCTGGAGCGGCCAGAAGGTCGCCGACCTGCATCGCCCGGCCATCGACAACATCACCTTCGAAAAAGATGGCGAAACTTACACACGTGTCGAGGATGTGTTCGATTGCTGGTTCGAGTCCGGCTCCATGCCCTTCGCGCAAATGCATTACCCGTTCGAGAACAAACAATTGTTCGAGGAAAATTTCCCTGCCGATTTCATCACCGAATATGTCGGTCAGACACGCGGCTGGTTCAACACCCTCATCATGCTGAGCACTGCGCTGTTCGATAAAGCACCCTTCGATAATTGCATCTGCCACGGCGTTGTCATCGACGAGGAAAGCGGCCTGAAATACAGCAAACGCCTCAAGAATTACAAGGACCCCAAAGAAGTGATGAATGCCTACGGCGCGGACGCCCTGCGCTGGATGATGCTCGCTTCGCCTGTCATGCGCGGTGCCGATATCGGCGTAGACCCCGAGGGCAAATTCATCCGCGATGTTGTTCGCCTTAACATCAAACCCATGTGGAGTGCCTTCAACTTCTTCACGCTGTATGCGAATGCCGATGGCGTGAAAGCCAAGCGCATCACCACCAGCGAGAACGTGCTCGACTGCTACATCCTCGCCAAAGCCAAAGCCGCCGTGCGGCAAGTGGAAGCAAGCATGGACGCCTACGACACCCCCGGCGCGACCGATGCCATTACCGCCTTCTTCGATGGCCTCAACAATTGGTACATCCGCCGCAGCCGCCCCCGCTTCTGGGGCGAACAAATGACCGCAGATAAACAAGCGGCCTATGATACACTGTTCACCGTGCTGGAGTTGATGTGCTTGGCATCGGCACCGCTATTACCCTTCGTCAGCGAAGCCATCTATCGTGGATTGAATGGTGAAACCACCAGCGTCCATATGCAGGATTTTGCTGATGTGGATGGTATCAATAGCGATCTTGATTTGGTTGCTAAAATGGATTGGGTGCAGGATATCTGCAACGCGGCTTCTTCAATTCGCAATAAAAAAAATATTCGTAACCGCCAGCCGCTCGCAACACTAAATCTTTATGGCAATAAGCTTATGCTTGAATTTGTTCGTGGCGGCTCGCATGAGTTAGTGAAAGAATGGAATGTTTTCCACGATATGATTGCAGATGAAGTAAATGTAAAATCTGTAGTGACAATCAGTGATAAGGCGAAGTTTGAGGCAACGGCAACTTACAAGCTTCAAATCAACTCGCAAATACTTGGCAAACGGTTGCCCGCTGCAATGAAGCAAATTTTGCCAGCCTCAAAAAAAGGTGAATGGAAATGGCGAGTTGGCGGAGGAATTGAAGTCGCTGGCGAAGCTTTGCAAGGTGATGAGTACACAATTAATCTAGAGCCTAAACCCGAATTCAAAGATTCTGCCGCCCCTCTTTCAACCAACGACGCGCTCGTCGTCCTAGACCTAACCATCACCCCCGAACTCGAAGCCGAAGGCCGCGCGCGTGACTTGGTACGCATGATCCAGCAAGCCCGCAAGGACGCCGGATTGCACGTCGCCGACCGCATCACCCTCGCGCTCGATGTCCCCGCCGATTTCAAATCCGCGCTGACCACGCATGGTGATTATATTGCGTCCCAAACCCTCGCCGTGTCATGGAGCGAAGGCAGCGCCAAAGCCGCCCAGCAAATGAAACAGGAACTCGACGGCGAGCAATTTGTAATCGGCCTGAGCAAGGTGGCGTGATGCAGCATCCCCATACTCACCATAAGAGTCAGTTGCCGCGCGTAGCGCTTTACGGCGCGAGCCGGAGCGCGCAGCGCGAACGAGGGGGGAGCGGCAGCGATGGGGGGCTCGCCCCCAGCGCGCTGCAAGGCGCTAGAATATGACCAGTGAAATGCCACATGTTGGTGTGATTGGGGCCGGGGCATGGGGCACCGCTTTAGCCATCCTCGCCAACCGCGCCGGCAGCAAAGCGACCATGTGGACACGCAACACGCAAGTGATCGACTCCATTCGCAGCCGCCGCGAGAACGCGCAATATTTGTCCGAACAATTTATCGACCCATCGATCGAGATCACCGACTCCACCAACTTCCTCGCTAGCTGCGACATGCTGGTCATCACCATCCCCGCACAATCCCTGCGCACCGTCGCGATTTCGCTGTCGGACGCAGTGCCGAGCAATGTCCCCGTCATCCTCGCCACCAAAGGCATCGAGCGCGGCTCGCTGATGCTGATGAGCGAAGTGCTGCAATCGATTTTGCCGTACAACCCCGTCGCCGTCCTCTCCGGTCCCAACTTCGCGAAAGAGGCTGCTGCCGGTCTTCCCACCGCCACCACACTCTCGCTGCTGCAAACACAAATCGCCGACAAAATCATCTTCGCCCTCGGCGGAAAATATTTCCGGCTCTATGTGAATGACGACCCCATCGGCACGCAAGTGGGGGGTGCGGTGAAGAACGTCCTCGCCATCGCCGCCGGCATCGTTGAAGGCCGCAAACTGGGCGAGAACGCCCGCGCCGCTCTCATCACCCGCGGCATGACCGAAATTGCGCGCCTCGCCAAAGCGAAGGGCGGCAAGGAAGAAACCTTGATGGGCCTCTCGGGCATCGGAGATATCATGCTCACCTGCATGAGCACCAAATCGCGCAACTACTCGCTCGGCGTCTCCATCGGCCGCGGCACCATGCGCGCCAGCGGCGGCCTCACCGAAGGCGTCGCTACCGCCGAGTCCGTCACCCAGCTCGCCCGCAAACTCGGTGTCGCTATGCCCATCGCCTTCGCGGTGCATGATGTCCTCACCGGCAGCATGCAGATTGGCACAGCCATCGAGCGCCTGCTGGAACGCCCTCTGGTCAGCGAACTGTAGTTAATGATTACAGTAGGATAGCTGGCCGCCAATCTTAAAATTGTCATGAAACTGTCATCCTATCGCTTGTCCGCAATGCTATAGTAAAGGCTAGGAAAAAGCATTTCAGGACGCCCCATGGCACTGTTTGGAAAACTGGACGATAACTACACCCGCACCGGCAAGGGCACACTCACCCGATGGTCGAATACGCTGAGCCTGATTCCAGGCCTCCGCAATTTCAACCTCGGCGGCGCGCTGAGCAAGATCCCTGTCATCAGCGGCACCATCACTGCGGTGCTCGGCTATGCCGATACCATCATCGAATCCAGCCGCTGGCTGTTGCGCGGCCAGTTCGGCAGCGCCGCCACCGTCCTTGCCGCAGGCGCGGTCGGCACCACTGTCAACGCCTTTGCAGATACGACCTGGTGGATCGGTAACGTCGCCTCGGGCGTTACTACCGGCGCAACGCTCGGCACCCACGCCCGGGCGCTGACGGAAACAGTCATCGGCAGCGTCACCGGCGCACTTGGCAACAAGCCGCAAGTGCTCAGCTCCTATCCCGCCGCCATCGGCTCCATCCAGTCACCGTATGTCGCGCAAGGCCCCGGCAAATTCGCCGCCGGTGTTTCCGCCCAGCGCGGCCAGAACGCCGACGAAGCCTACGCCCGCTACCGCAGCGGTGAAGGCAGCGACCACATCAAAGCACTCGAATCCGCAAGGCAACAGCAATCCGCGTATGCCCGCGGCGCATAAGACAAATGACAACTGAAAAGAAGATGACTACAACACATTAGGATGACGACAATGACCAGTATAGCGATGAATCAAATGGACGTATGGGAGCAGAAATACCACGACATCACCGAGCTGTTCGCGCTCGCCGATGAGTTGCTCTCGACCGTCGAAACTTCCACAAACCCAGCAATGCAACTGGGCCTCGTCGAAGCGCTCGTCGAAACCGTGAGCGAATCCGCTGACATACTGACCGATGAATATGTGGCCCTCTGCAAAGGCACCCCGTCGCGCAAAAAATCCGCCTCCGGCAAGGTCGAAGGCAGCTTGCGCAAAGTCTACATCGCCATCGCCGATTTCAACACCCGCGCCCGCGACACCCGCAACGCCGCCCACGCCATCGTGAAAAAACTGAAACGCCAGCTCGAACAGGTCATCGAGAATTTCGTCGAGTTCGTCACCCTCGCTCTCGACCGCATCATGCAGAAGCACGACCTCGAAGACCTCAAAGCCCGCCACGCGAATATCGCGCTGATGCTCTATAGTGGCAAAGGGCAGGGGCAGGCGACCTAATCACTAATGCACCGAACCAAAAAGGGCGCCAACCGGCGCCCTTTTCGTTTGTGCGGCTTGGAAAGCCTAGTGGGAGTAATACATCTTGAACTCGACCGGGTGCGGAGACATTTCCCACTTCGCCAGCTCTTCTTTCTTCAGGTCGATATAGGCATCCAGCTGCTCGTCGCTGAACACATCGCCCTTCTTGAGGAACGCACGGTCAGTCTCGAGCGCCGCGATCGCTTCACGCAAGCTTCCGCACACGGTCGGGATGTCCTTGAGTTCTTCCGGCGGAAGATCGTAGAGGTTCTTGTCCATCGCATCGCCCGGGTGGATCTTGTTCTCGATCCCGTCCAAGCCCGCCATCAGCAGCGCTGCAAAGGTAAGGTACGGGTTACCCGACGAATCCGGGAAGCGCGTCTCGATACGTTTCGCTTTCGGCGACGCGACATACGGAATGCGGATAGATGCCGAACGGTTGCGCGACGAATAGGCGAGCAGCACCGGCGCTTCATAACCAGGTACCAGACGCTTGTAACTGTTGGTTGAGCCATTGGTGATCGCGTTCAGCGCCTTCGCATGCTTGATGATGCCACCGATATAATAGAGGCACATTTCGCTCAAATCGGCATAACCATTCCCCGCGAACAACGGCTTGCCGTCCTTCCAGATGGATTGGTGCACATGCATCCCGGAACCATTATCGCCATAGATCGGCTTGGGCATAAAGGTCACCGTTTTGCCGTATGTGTTGGCGACGTTATGGATGACATACTTATACTTCTGCACGTTGTCCGCGGTGTAGGTCAGCGTGCTAAAATCAAAGCCCAGCTCATGCTGACTTGGCGCCACTTCGTGGTGGTGCAGCACGGGCGTGATACCCACTTCAGTCAACGTGGTGAGCATCTCACCGCGAATATCCTGCGCGGAATCGACCGGGGCAACCGGGAAGTAACCACCCTTGACACCCGGACGGTGGCCCAGGTTGCCATGCGCATATTCACGGCCCGAATTGTTCGGGTTCTCTTCCGAATCCAGTTTGAAATGCGCACCGAACATCCCCTGGTCGAACGTCACCGAATCGAACATGAAGAATTCCAGCTCCGGCCCAAAATACGCCGTGTCGCCGATGCCAGTATATTTCAGGTAAGCCTCAGCTTTCTTCGCCGTCGAGCGTGGGTCGCGGCCATAGGATTGGCCCGTCGATGGCTCGATGATGTCGCAGGTGATGACCACGGTCGGCTGCGCCGTGAACGGGTCCATGAACGCAGTGCCGGGCTCTGGCATCAGGATCATGTCGGATTCGTTGATGCTCTTCCAGCCCGCGATCGACGACCCGTCGAACATGATGCCGTCGACAAAGCTATCCTCATCCACCTTGCTAGCGAGGTAGGTGGTGTGCTGCCATTTGCCGCGCGGATCGGTGAAGCGGAAATCAACAAACACCGCTTCCTTCTCTTTAATCATCGCCAGCACATCTTTTGCAGTTTTAACAGCCATGGGGTAGTTCCTTTCGTGGTTTACTTCAGTAGTTTTTGGTTTCTTAAATAGCGTTCGGCCCGCGTTCGCCAGTGCGGATACGGATCACATCCTCGATTGGCGACACAAATATTTTTCCATCGCCTATGCGGCCTGTCTGTGCCGCGCTCACGATGGCCTCGATGGTCTTCTCGACTAGCTCATCGACGACAATGACTTCGATCTTCACCTTCGGCAGGAAATCGACGACATATTCCGCCCCGCGATAGAGCTCGGTATGCCCCTTCTGCCGCCCAAAGCCCCGCGCTTCCGTGACAGTGATACCCTGCAGCCCGATTTCTTGGAGTGCTTCTTTCACATCATCCAGCTTGAACGGTTTAATGATCGCTTCAATTTTTTTCATAACCAGCCTTTGTTAGGTAACCCTTAGTCAGCAATGCCTGTGCCAAGCATATAACACTTTACCTGAATACTTAATATTCAGGTGAATGTTCCAAATTGCTTATGTGTTACCCACAGAAAAGAAGCCCAGCTTTAGCGCGGATTGCCTATTTTATAAACAGCGCAATGATGAAATTATGAGCACAATTCCATTTTATCGTCATTCCCGCGCAGGCGGGAATCTAGAGCAGCGCGCAATGAACTCGCCTTATTTGCTGGGCCCTGGATTCCCGCCTGCGCGAGAATGACGAATTTATCTAAACACGGCATGACAAAGCGAAATCGCCCCACTATTATTGTCCCATGAATCAAGAATCCACCATCGAGCGCCCCAACCGCTGGCTCTATATTGACTTCAACAGCTACTTCGCCAGTGTGGAGCAACAGCTGAACTCCGCCCTGCGCGGGCGTCCCGTCGCCGTCGTACCGGTGATGACGGATGCGACGAGCGCCATTGCGGCGAGCTACGAAGCCAAGGCCTACGGCATCAAAACCGGAACCCCCGTCTGGGAAGCCAAGGCCAAATGCCCCGGCCTCATCTGCGTTCTCGGCAACCATGAGGCCTACGTTGAATATCACCACCGCGCCATAGCCGAGATCGAGAACCACATTCCTGTTACCATGGTCTGCTCCATCGACGAGATCGCCTGCCGTCTGTTGAGCAACGAGAACAGCCTGAAACGTTCCACCGAGATCGCCATGAGCATCAAGCGTGGTCTTGCGAAGAATGTCGGTGAATTCGTTAAATGCTCCATTGGTATCGCTCCCAACCGCTACCTAGCGAAAGTAGCAAGGGATATGCAGAAGCCCGACGGCCTCACCTTCCTCAACACCTCCGACTTGCCGCACAAACTCTACAGCCTCGAACTGCGCGATCTCCCCGGCATCGGCCGCAACATGGAAAAGCGCATCAACACGCTCGGCATCTGGAGCGTCGAAGCCCTCTGTGCGCTCGATGCACGGCAGATGCGTCATCTCTGGGGCAGTATCTGGGGCGAGCGCATGTGGTACTACCTGCGCGGCGTCGAACTGCCGGACGAGGAAACCACCCGCGGTTCCGTCGGCCACAGCCATGTCATGGCGCCGGAGTTACGCCATCCGGACAAAGCGCGCTATGTCACCCGCCGCCTCACCCTCAAAGCCACCAGCCGCCTGCGCCGCTTGGGCTACGATGCGAAAACCATCTCACTTTCGATGCGTCTCGAAGATGGTCGCCGCTTCATCAGCGAAATGCACTGCATGGCCGCGAGCGACAGCCTCATCTTCCTGCACATGCTGGAACAGATGTGGAGCACCATCATCGGCCAGACGGGCAGGGGCTTCCGCATCAAGAAAGTTTCCGTCACGTTTTACCGCCTCACCCTGAGCGGCACCGCCCAGCCCGATCTCTTCGCCCCCATCAGCGCCGAACAGATCGCCGAGCGTGACCGCGCCATGCGCATGTCCAAAGCCCTCGACACCTTGAACCAGCGCTACGGGCGCGACACCGTAGCACTCGGCATGTTGCCCAAGGACGGCCGCAGCTTCTCCGGCACCAAGATCGCCTTCACCCGCATCCCGGATAGCGAGGAATTCCTTGAGTAATACATTGCTTTTACAATATAATATAGAAATTCACTCCTCCTTAAGGGTTCTGGTATACACTGGCAACATGGCCGAGATACGAGAATCAGTGCGCGCACCAGCGGATACCAAACCTACTAAAGGGCGGTTAGGTTATACGCCGCGTGACCCCAAAACCCTGACTCCCGAAGAAAAGCGCGAAATTCGCGAAGCTGTCCGCGCCATCGAGGCCGAACGTTGCCGAAGCGTACAGAACCAGAACGCTAACCAATTTTCCGAAACCAGTCCGCACACTCCGGCACCCGGCAATGGCAAAGGCTGCATGCCCGGCCGGTAAGATCAGCTTGCTCCAGCAACAGGAACTCCAGTATCAGCACTGATGCTGGGGTTTTTTGCTAGCGTATGCCCGGGCAAATCCCCAGTCCCCGCGCGAAAAAACCATCGCCCCACCATCAGTCCTTGATTTTTGGCGCAAGTTAGCGTTTAACGCACCACCTATCTGCCTGTCTGCGGCGAATGTAGCTCAATTGGTTAGAGCGCCGGTTTGTGGTACCGGAGGTTGCGGGTTCAATTCCCGTCATTCGCCCCATGCCCCGTGCAGGAATGAAAATAGCTAAAATCCTGCGATCTTTCTTCATCCTTAGCCCTTGAGGCAGCTTGTTTTAACCCCCATTTCCTGTTATAAGAAATGACAAAAACAAGGGTGGCTAAAGCACCCATCGGATGGAGCTGACAGAATGGTCTCGATTAACGGGTCTGCATCACTATTTTCTTCCACCAATATTCAGAAAAATAGCGGTCTGCTTTCGGCAGCGCAGGTTCGGCTTTCCGCGGGAAAACGCCTCACCGCCGCGTCGGACGATATCGCAGCCCTTGCCGCCGGCACCGCGCTTAGCAATCAGGTCAACACACTGCGCACGTCGCTCAGCAATGTAAGCCAGGCAAGCAGCGTACTGCAGGTCGCGAACGGAGGCCTCACCCAGCAACTCGAAATCCTCCAGCGCCAGAAATCGCTTGCCCAGCAAGCCAGCTCTGGCCAGCTGCCCGATAGCGTTCGGGCTGCCCTGAATCAGGAATTCCAAGGCCTCTCGCAGGAACTTACCCGCATCGCCAACAGCACCAACTTCAACGGCGTGCCACTACTCAATGGTGGCCTCAACACCACCGTCGCCCTCTCCGGGTCGGACGCGCAATCCGCCACCTTCCAGCCCAATGTCGCCACCGGCAGCAACGCCAGCAGCGCGGCTGCATCCTCCGTGGCCATCCAGGCATTCAACACCACCACCGGCGCTTCCCTCAGTGGTAACGCGAATGCGGGCAACCTCACCGTTACCGATAGCAGTGGTGTAGCCCTGAGCAACGCCGCCTTTAACAACGTCAACAGCTCGCTCGCAGGCGGCGTATCGAATTTCAGTCTGAGCAACGTCAATTACGGCGTCTCCGCCACCATCACCGCCACCATCGGCGGCCAGCAATATAGCGGCACCTACACCGACGGCAGCACCACCGCTGTGCTCACCAATGGCAGCACGAGCGTCAGCATCGCGACCGGCACCAGCACGGGTGCCGCTGCCGCGCTCAATATCAGCAGCGCCGCCGCCGTCTCAACATCCGAAGCGGGCCTCAACAATGTCTTCGCCAACACGCAAATCCAGCGCGTCCAATCTGTCACCGGCGTGGATTTCACAAGTACCGCCCTCGCTGGTGTGAACGGCGGAGCGAATGGCGTCGCCACATTGCGCCTCAACAGCAGCAGCGCCAATATCGAGAATTTCCGCTACACCGGTAACAGCGGCGCTAACAACAACACTATCTCCGTAGACATCAACGGCCAGACCTTTACCGCAAGTGGTGTAAAAGACGCGCTCAGCAGCGGCAGCAGCCTCGTCTTCCAATCCGCGGATAACCAGTTCCTGAAAATCGATTTGGCGGGCCTCACCAACCCCTTCAACAATATTCGTACCGATAGCAACCAGCGTGATTCCTTAATCAATGGATTGAATAGCGGCTTCGCCAAGGCAGGCTCTGGCCTTGACGTGACAGCAAGCGGCAACACACCGCTCAACATCTCGCTCGATAGCACCACTGCCGGTTCGTTATTCAATGGCCAGTCCGTCGACATCAGCTCGCAGGCTTCTGCCCAAGCTTCAAGCGCCGCCATCGATGCCGCCATCCGCGCCATCACCAGCGCGCAGGCCAATGTCGGCAGCCTGCAATCGCAGTTCGATGCTGAGGCGAACGCCCTCACTAGTGCGATACAAACGCAGGACGAAGCCCGCAGCAACCTGCTCGACACCGATATCAGTGCCGAATCCACCCGCACTGCCGCCGCCCGCCTGCAGCTGGAAGCTAGCATCGCAACGCAAGCACAGACGAAGAAGTTGAATCAGGGATTGCTCAAGCTGCTCTAGAAGCGGCTAGTGTAGTTTCCACGCTTGCGGTAGGCTGAATAGACCAGTACACCGATGACTGGTACATTGAGCAGTGCAAAAATAAACAGCACCTTCAGCACCGTAAACTTGAAGCTGAACAGCACCGTTGCAAGAATCGACGCACTGGCGATGAACAGCGCATTTACCACATTGTTACTCGCAATCGTGCGCGCCCGTTCATGCTCATCACTCGCTAATTGCAGCTGCGTATAAAGCGGCACAATAAATGCTCCACCACTGAACGCGAGGAAGAACAGGTCAATCGCCAGCCGTAAATGATGCGGTGACGCAGTGAGATAATCCACCAACCCCAGCAACTCATCCGGCAACGGCGGCGATGCATGATGGCCGATGAAGCATACATCCAGACCGAACACGAACACACCTGTCAGCGCCATTGGTGACAGATGCTTCGCGCGCTTACCCAGCCATTTGATAGCAAGCGGGCAGAAGAATGAACCCAATGCAATGCCCACCGTGAATACACCGTTGAACAGCGTCACCACCTTCTCATCCGCGCCGATGATTTCTTTAGTGAACACCGGCATCTGCGTCAGGTAAGTAGCCCCGATGGACCAGAACCACGAAATGCCGAGGATCGGAAAAATAAGACCCGGATTCTCGAACGCATGCCGTACCATCCGCCACGTGCTGGTGAACACATTGTAGGTAATTTTCAATTCCGGATTGGTGATGATCGTCACCGGCACGCGATATGCTGCCCATAATCCAAGCCCACTCGCAAAAATCAACGACGCGCCGACCACGAGTGGCCCATTCGGTTGCAGGATGAGCAAGCCACCGATCAGCGTGCCAAGCAGAATCGCAATGAATGTCCCCGCTTCAACGATCGCATTCCCTTGCAGCAATTCTTCCTTCTTCAGCAACTCCGGCAGGATGGAATATTTCACCGGGCCGAACACCGCCGCCTGCACCCCGAGCAGGAACAGGATCGTCATCAACGACCAGGAATGTTGATAATAAAGTGCCACACTCGCGAACAGGATAAGCACGAACTCCGTCGCTTTCAAAATGCGCACCAGCTTATATTTCGGCACTTTGTCAGCGATTTCTCCCGCCAATCCCGAACACAGGAAAAATGGCAGGATGAACGCTGCAGATGCCGCGCTCAGCAACGTTGCCGCCTCAATGCCCATTTTTTTCGCAAGCGAATAGGTCACGATAATAATAAGCGCATTCTTATAATAATTATCGTTAAATGCCCCAAGCGCCATCGTGGAAAACATTGCACCGAATCGGCGACTTGAAAAGAGAGAAATGGCTGACATCACAGCAATGTAGGGGGGCAGGTAGCCATTGTCTACCCCAAAGCGCCATCATTCGCACACAACGCAATAAAGAAAATGTGTCGTGATATTTACTTCTTCGCGGCCACCGCTTGCGCCTTGTTCAGCACATCCATGGCAGGCGTCACATCTGGTGAAAATTTATCCGTCGCCGCTGTGAATGCAGCTTTGATATTCTTACTCAGGTCCTGCAGCTCGATCGGCTTACCGTTCATCGTCACTTTGTTGGTGCGATTATTCAACACCAATTCATTTTCCCCATCGAGGGTTTCGACCCGGTGCGTTTCCTGTGACTGGCTCACCGAAAGATGCGTTCCATCCGCCGCTTTTTACGGATGCCATACGTGTGTCCATCGACTCTAATTGTGCATATGGCTTGATGAGAAGCTAACCTAGATATCTGGTGCAGCCCCAAACATAAAGTATTTATTAATCAAAATAACCAATATAAATAAGTTGGTTACGCCACGCGTCGTGGCTGGTTCGCCGCCCGCAACTGATTGATTACCGCCTCCGCCACCGGAATCGCCGAGGCCGGATTCTGCCCGGTGATGAGTTGCCCATCCACCACCACATTCAGTGCGAACGGCAATTCACACACTGCAAAACCACCTTGGTCTGCCAGCCGTGTCTCCAGCATGAACGGTACAAGCTTATCCATCCCCACCGTCGTTTCCTCTGCATCCGTAAAGCAGGTGAATTTGTGCCCTTTAACCATCGGCTCCCCGTTCGGCTTCAGCGCATTCACCAGGCACGCCGGTCCATGGCAAACCGCCGACACTGGCTTGCGCGCCGCGTAGAACGCTTCGATGAGTGACTTCACCGAAGCATCGCTCGGGAAATCTTCCATCGTCCCATGCCCACCCGCGAAGAAGATCGCGTCGTAATCCTGCGCCTTAACTTCGGAAAGTTTCGTGCTCGTATTTAATGCTGCTTGCGCCTTTACATCTGCCTCGAAGCGACGCGTGGATGCAGTCTGGTACTCTAAGGTATTGCTCTTCGGATCGATAGGCGCCGCACCGCCTTTGGGCGAAGCAAGCGTCACCTCGCATCGAGCATCCGTGAATGCGTAATACGGCGCGGCGATTTCTTCCAGCCATGAGCCGGTCGCATCGGGCGCAGTGCCCATGCGCGTGGCGCTGGTGACGACGAATAGGATACGTTGTGTGTGCATGACGTTGCTCCGTAGTGAGAGGTTGGCTGGCACTCCGCTCTTGTCATTCTGCGCGCATTATACTGCGTAGACACGCCCGGCACCAGCGAAAATTACCCAGAAACCGCCATTGTGGGCGCCCCGAGCCAAGCGTATAATGCAAGGCCAATCGGCACCAAGATAAGAAAAGAGAATGCCGTAATCAATAACTTACGCTTCATTGGCAGCGTTGGGTGCATCATTACCGGGGCAACGATAAGCAACGTTGCACTCAGACAAAGGTAAAAAGCAAAGGCCGCGAATTGCATCATGAGACTGCTCCATTTTTCTGCCGCGTCACCCGCCACACCACATAG
>JBMOIY010000007.1:0-35619 GCA_049317085.1 Rickettsiales bacterium
CACGTTTGCGGCGCTTGATCTGCTATTATTCTATCTGTTCTTTGAAGCGGTGCTGATTCCTATGTACCTCATCATCGGTATTTGGGGTGGAAAGAACCGTATCTATGCGGCGTATAAGTTCTTCCTTTATACACTGGCAGGGTCGGTACTGTTCCTGCTGGCGGTACTGTATCTCTACTTCACGTTCGGGACGACGGATATTCCGACACTCATCGCGCAGGCACCGAGCATGGGGCTTGCGGCGCAGAAATGGCTGTGGCTGGCACTGTTCGCGAGCTTCGCGGTGAAAGTGCCGATGTGGCCGGTGCATACCTGGTTGCCGGATGCCCACGTGCAGGCACCCACGGCGGGTTCGGTGATCCTTGCGGGAATTTTGCTGAAGCTTGGGGCGTATGGGTTCCTGCGTTTCTCGTTGCCGATGCTGCCAGAGGCATCGCATTATTTCGCGAATTTTGTGTTTGTGCTAAGTATCGTGGCGGTGGTGTATACGTCGCTGGTGGCGCTGGTGCAGGAGGATATGAAGAAGCTCATCGCGTATTCGTCCGTCGCGCATATGGGGTTTGTGACGCTCGGGATTTTCAGCTTCACGCAGCAAGGGGTAGATGGCGCTGTGTTTCAGATGATTTCGCATGGCGTGGTGTCGGGCGCGCTGTTCCTGTGTGTAGGCGTAGTGTATGACCAGATGCACACGCGCGAAATCAAAGAATATGGTGGCGTTGTAAACGTAATGCCGTATTTCGCGGCGTTCTTCATGCTGTTCAGCATGGCCTCGGCCGGGTTGCCGGCGACGTCGGGCTTTGTAGGTGAGATTCTAGTGATTGTGGGGACCTATCAGGCGGCGCCATGGGCGACGGCTTGGGCTGCGACAGGGCTCATCCTCGGTGCGGCCTATATGTTATGGCTGTATCGACGAGTGGTGTTCGGGGAAATCACCAATCCGCATGTGCGCGAGATGAAGGATGCGAGCCTGAATCAGTGGCTCTATTTCTTGCCGCTCGCGGTTGGCGTGATGTGGCTCGGTATCCACCCGACCTCGATGAGTAATTCCATTGAGCCAACAACAAAGAAGCTATTGGGCCAAGTGTCGAGGCAGGTGCAGGTGATACCGGAAGCAACCCCGGCGGAAGCAGCGGCTGTACCAGAAGAAACGGAAAAAGCGGTGGAGAAAAAGGAAGAGGTGATGCCGAAGGTAAAGCCCGCCAAGAAGAAACCCGCGCAGGACCCGAACGATATGAGCAAGGACTAAGGCATGGATAGCAGTTACGATCTGGCGGAATTCACGCTGATTACCCCGGAGCTGATCGTGCTCTGTGGGGCGTTGCTGCTACTACTGCTGGGTGCGTTCCGCGGCACGCGTGCTACAGGCGGCATTACGTTGCTAGCGATGGGCGTGATGCTTAGCGCGGCGTATTATGCGTGGCCGAGTTTGACGCTGGGGCAGGGCTCTAACGTGTTCAATAATATGATCGCCATCGATAATTTTACTCAGTTCGTGAAATGCATGGTGCTGATTGCCTCGACGCTGGTGCTGGGTATGAGCTTCGACTGGCTAGCCATCGGGCCGCATAAGAAGTTCGAATATTCAGTGCTGGTGCTTCTATCCACTGTCGGTCTGATGGTGTTGGTTTCGGCGAACGACCTGTTGACGTTGTATCTGGGCCTCGAATTGTCGTCGTTGTCGCTGTATGTGCTGGCGACGTATGACCGGGATAATGCCGTGAGTTCGGAAGCGGGGGTGAAGTATTTTGTGCTGGGTGCGCTTGCATCCGGCATGTTGTTGTTCGGCTCCAGTCTTGTGTATGGGTACACGGGCACGACGAATTTCACGGCAATGACCGACCTTTTCTCGATTGCGGATGAGGGACAGGCGACGGTGGCGTATGGCGCGATCGTCGGGATGGTGATGCTCATCGTTGCACTGTGCTTCAAGATCTCGGCGGTGCCGTTCCATATGTGGACGCCGGATGTTTATCAGGGGGCGCCGACGCCGGTCACTATGCTGTTCGCTACTGCGCCGAAAATTGCGGCGATGGCCATTTTTATCCGGTTGCTGATGGACCCGTTCGCTAATCTGTTGCCGGACTGGCAGAATATCCTCGCCATTATCGCGGTGGCGTCGATGGCCGTGGGCGCGTTCGGGGCGCTGACGCAGACGAATATCAAGCGTCTGCTGGCATATGGCTCCATCGGCCATATCGGCTATATGCTGATTGGCCTTGCGGCTGGAACGCCCGAGGGCATCAAAGGCGTGCTGATTTATTTTGCGCTGTATCTGTTCATGAGTGTTGGTACTTTCGGGTTTGTGCTGTTCATGCGGCGGGCGGGGGAGCAGGTGGAGGAGATTTCCGACCTTGCAGGCCTGAGCAAGACCAGCCCTCGCGGGGCGCTTTTCATGCTGCTCATGATGTTCTCGATGGCGGGGATTCCGCCGTTTGCCGGGTTCTATGGGAAGTTCTTCATTTTCCTGAGTGCTATCCAGCATGAGCTTTACACGCTGGCGGTGGTGGGGGTGCTGACGTCGGTGGTGGCGGCGTATTATTACCTGCGCATCATCAAGGTGATGTATTTCGATGAGCCGTTGCTGGGCCTTGAGCGCCATGTACCGCTGTTCAGCCAAGCGGTGCTACTCATCTGCGCGCTTGTGACAGCGTTGTTCTTCCTCTATCCTGCAGCACTGTTGAATGCAGCCAGTGCTGCTGCCGGGGTGTTCAGCTGATTTGATTGTTAGTTCTTCGTCATTCCCCGAATTTCGTGAAACAAAATTATGGGGGAATCCATGGGACGACGTTTGGATGGATTGCCCTGGAATCGAAGACGATTCGGGCAATAACGATGGAGAGGTTGTGTAAGACAATGATTTGTGAAGGAAGACATGGCTAAACCAGCCGAAAAAACACTGCTCAACGACTACCACCTGCTTTCCTATGACGTGCTGGATAGCACGAACTCGGAATCAAAGCGGCTGGCGGGTGGGGGCGCAAGCCACGGTGCGGTTATCTGGTCACGACGGCAGACGGCGGGGCGCGGGCGCATGGGCCGGGAGTGGGTGTCGGCGGATGGGAACCTGTTCACTACGGTGTTGCTGAGCCCCAAGAAAAGACTGGAGGAATGCACCCAGCTTTCGTTCGTTGCGGCGCTGGCGGTGGCGGAGACCTTGGCAGCGATTGTGCCGGACCCATCGAAAATTGCCTGCAAATGGCCGAATGATGTATTGGTGGATGGGAAGAAGATTGCGGGCATCTTGCTTGAATCCTTTACAACGAAGGAGCTTATAACGACCCGCCAGTGGATTTCGGTGGGCGTTGGCGTGAATGTCGATAATTTCCCTGAGCATGTGATGTTCCCGGCGACGTGTTTGCGGGATGCGGGGGTAGAACTCATTAGCGCGAAGATCGTGCTGTCGCGATTCGTGCATAATTTTATCCATCGGTATGATGAGTGGGCGGCAAAAGGGTTTGCGACGATTGAGAAGGCATGGACGGCGATGGCGTATCAGTTGGGTAAATCGGTCGAAGTCATTGTGGGTGATGATAAGCTGCGCGGCGTGTTTGCGGGGATTGATTCCCAGGGGCATATGTTGCTGCGGGACAAAAAAAAGAACATCACTGAAATTTCGGCGGGTGATGTATTCTACAAAGAGCCGGCATAGCCATGTTGCTCGCCATTGATATAGGGAACACTAATCTTGTTTTTGCGTTATTCGCGGGAGATGAAGTGCGCGCACAGTGGCGGATTCGAACGGATGCGCACCGTAGTGCGGATGAATATGCAGTGTGGCTGTTCGCGTTGATGGCGCGGGCGGGCATTGCGGAGAAGGAAGTAAAGTTCGTGATTTTGTCTTCCGTAGTGCCAGACGCGAATTTCAGCGTGAAATGCTTTGTGCGGAATTATCTGCATTGTGAGCCGCAGCTGATTACCACCGGGCAGATGGATGTTGGCATGCCGATACTGCTCGACAACCCGAAGGAGCTGGGGGCTGACCGGCTGATCAATGCGTATGCGGCGTGGAGTGAGTTCAAACAGGCGCTTATTGTTATTGATTTCGGCACGGCGACGACGTTCGATGTGGTGTCGGGCAAAGGTGAATATCTCGGTGGGGTTATTGCACCTGGCATCAATCTGTCGCTTGAGGCGTTGCAGAAGGCTGCGGCGAAGCTGCATGGGATTGCGATCGTTCACCCGGATAAAGTGGTCGGGAGTAACACCACGTCAGCGATGCAATCAGGTATTTTCTATGGCTATGCGGGGTTGATCGAGGGTATTGTGAGCCGCATCAAGGCTGAGCGCAGCGAGGATATCAAGGTTATTGCGACGGGTGGGTTGGCACCGCTCTATTCGGAGGCGACGACCGTTATTGATAAGGTGGATACGGATTTGACGATTCGCGGGTTGCGGCTAATTCATGAACGGACTGCGAAAACATAAAGATTCTCATGCCAGCGAAGGCTGGCATCCAAAGCGAAAGCCGATTAAAGATGTATGCCAGCTTTCGCTGGCATGACAGAGAAAAGAGACACTAAGAATGGCATTCAACTTCAACGAGTATAACGACGAGGTACTGTTCGTGCCGCTGGGTGGGGCGAACGAGATCGGGATGAATCTCAATTTGTATCGTTATAAGGGTAAGTGGATTATTATCGATCTGGGCATTGGTTTCGCGGGGCATCATTTGCCGGGGGTGGATATTGTCATCCCGAATATCGATGCGTTGTTGCCGTATAAAAATGATATTGTTGGCCTTGTACTGACGCATGCGCATGAGGACCATCTCGGTGCGGTTGCGTATCTGTGGCCGGAGCTGGGTTGCCCGGTCTACGCCACGCCATTCACCGCTGCCGTGCTGAAGAATAAGCTGGCGGAAGAGGGTATCCAAGGCAAGGTGAAGGTGCATGAGGTAAAGGCCGGAGTGCAGTATGATATTGGGCCGTTCGGGTTCGAGATGGTGCCGGTGACGCATTCGATTCCGGAGATGCATGCGGTGGCTCTGCGCACGGATAAAGGCGTCATCATGCATACGGGTGACTGGAAGCTTGACGATGCGCCGCAGGTGGGCGTGACGACGGATGACAAGACTTTGAGCAAATATGGCGATGAGGGCGTGCTGGCCATGGTGTGCGACTCAACCAACGTGTTCGTTGAGGGGGAATCAGGCTCTGAGGTTGATGTGCGTGCGGCGCTGACGGATATCATCAAGCATTGCGATGAGCGGGTGGTGGTGACGACGTTCTCGTCGAACATCGCGCGGCTGGAGACGATTATTTATGCGGCGGTGGATGCCGGGCGGTCAGTCGCAATCGCGGGGAAATCTATCTGGCGGATGGTGCATGCGGCGCAGGATGCGGGGTATCTCAAGGATGTGCCGACGTTCCTCACGGATATTCAAGGGATGGAAATTCCACGTGACAAGGTGCTGTTCATTTGCACCGGCTGCCAGGGCGAATCACGCGCTGCGCTGAGCAAAATTGCGAGGGGCGAGCATCCGGCCATACGGCTGAGCCCGAAGGATACGGTCATTTTCTCGTCGCGGACGATTCCGGGGAACGAGGCGAATATCGGTTATATGGTGAATAAGCTCGTGATGCAGGGGGCGGAAGTGATGAATGACCGCACTGGGTTCATCCATGTGTCGGGCCACCCGGCGCGGGGGGAACTGAAGCGGATGTATGAATGGGTGCGGCCGCGCATTGCGGTGCCGGTGCATGGTGAGGCGCGGCATATCCACGAGCATGCGAAATTTGCGGTGGAGCTCGGGGTGCCGGTCGCTATTGAGCCGACCAATGGGGTGGTGATCAAGCTCAGCGGCGCCAATCCCGGGATTGTCGGTATGGTGGAGTGGGGCTATCTCGCGCTCGATGGGACCTCGTTCATCGATAGTAATTCGGGTGTTATTCGAACGCGGCGAAAAATTCGCGATGACGGGTTTGTGATTGCGTCCATCGTGATGGATAAAAAGGGACAGATAGTCGGCAAGCCGATGATCTCGGCGCCGGGCTGCCTTGATGATAAGGATGATAAGGAGTTGCTTGCGACGTTGGGTGGTGAGGTGGCCGAGGCGGTCACCAAGGCATCGCGCGGGGGGAACAAGGGCCGGGCGATCGATGAATCCGTGCGCGGGGCCATTCGAAAATTAATCCGTGACGAGCTTGGCAAGAAGCCGGTGCTCGATGTCCATATCCATAGTATGTAGCGTATGCGCTGTGACCTGCCAGACTGTTTGACCGGCCTGAACCGTTGGCAAGCGGCGTTGGTGCTGTTCGCGGCGGGCTCGCTCATGGCGCTTGGGTTCGCGCCGTTCCATCTCTGGCCAGTGATTTTTGTAAGTTTGCCAGTGCTGTATCTGTTGTTAATCAATAGCGAGAGCCGCGGGCAGACCATCTGGCGCGGGTTCTATTTCGGGTATGGGTATTTCATGGCGGGCACGTGGTGGATTGCCAATGCGCTGCTGGTGGATGCGGAGAAATTCGGGTGGCTGTTGCCGTTCTGTGTGTTCGGGTTGAGCGCGGTGATGGCGCTGTGGTTCATGGTTTTCGGTTTACTGGTGCATGTATGCCGGGCGCCTATGACCGTCCTGCGTTTTGCGGCTTTATGGGTGTTGGTTGAATATCTGCGGACGTTCGGGCAATTCGGGTTCCCATGGAATCTGCTTGGGTATGTGGGGCTGGCGTCGTTGCCATTCGCGCAGATGGCATCGGTTGTTGGTACTTACGGGCTCGGGTTCATCTTGGCGCTTGTCGGGTTGCTGCCGGTCTGCTGGCTGAGGCCAATTCCAGGGTATCGCAAGGTGATGACGACGGTGGTCGGCATCCTTATTCTTGTGATCTGTTATTTTTATGGTGCGGTGCAATTGCGCCAGCCGATAGAATTGGCGGATACAATGGTACGGGTGGTGCAGCCGAATGTGCCGCAGGCTGTGAAGGGCACGCGCGAGGGGAGGGATGTGTCGCTGAAAGCGTTAGGGTATCTCACGGCGCGCCAGCCTGAGGGAAGGGCACCGGATGTGACAGTGTGGCCGGAGACGGCGTATCCGTTTGCGGTGCAGGTGAAGGAAGAACAACCGCTGCCGCCGGTTAAGCTATTGTTGACCGGGGCATTGCGCGTCGAGGGTGTGCGACCGAAGATGCAGCTTTGGAACAGTGTGCTTGCGATGGATGGTAAAGGCCGGGTGTTGGCCAGCTATGACAAGCATCAGCTCGTGCCATTCGGTGAGTTCGTGCCGTTACGTTCTGTGCTGCCGCTCGATAAGATCACGCCGGGGGAAACGGATTTTTCTCGTGGTGTGGGGCCGCGCACGGTGACTGTGGCGGGTATCCCGCCCTTCAGCCCGCTGGTCTGTTACGAGGCTATTTTTCCATGGATGGCGGTAGATAGTAATGCGCGCCCGGCTTGGTTTCTGAATGTGACCAATGATGCGTGGTATGGCGTGTCGCCCGGGCCGTATCAGCATCTTGACATGGCGCGTATGCGGGCAATCGAGCAGGGGCTTCCCCTTGTGCGCGCAGCGAACAATGGTGTTTCGGTAATGACGGATGGTCGTGGACGTGTGCTACAACGCATTGAGCTCAACCAGAGCGGGTTATTTGATGCTCTGCTGCCAGCTGCTTTACAGCCTACCGTGTATGGCCGTATAGGGGAATGCTTACCTTTATTAATAATTATCTTAGTGTTCGTTTGCAGCATTTTTACCGACAGCGCTGGACGAAAAATAAATAAATGATTAATTTCTTGCGCGATGTGGATTCGATGTGATAACAGCGGGCTAATTCTGGTTGTATAGGTAACCCCTTTTTCGCGTGATTGGCTTTTATGAACATTCCTCATCCGGTCGATACACATGTCGGCCGTCGCTTGCGCCAAAAACGCACGTTCCTGGGCTTAAGTCAGGAGTCGGTTGGCAAACAGATTGGTGTCACCTTCCAGCAGATCCAGAAATACGAGCGGGGTATTAACCGTATGGGCGCGAGTCGCTTGTATGATTTTGCCAAGGCCCTGGGGGTGCAGGTGTCGTATTTCTTCGAAGGATACGGTGATTATGCTGCCGAGGATGGCACGGGCATGGGTGCCGCAGAACCGAATGCACAGGCATTCGAGCATGACGCGATGAATAACCGCGAGACGCTCGAGGTGATGCGCGCTTACTACCGCATCAAAAATCCGGCGTTGCGCAAGCGCGTTGTGGAACTTATCAAAGCGATGAGCGCAGAAGAGAAGTAGCTTTGTAGTTGGGCTGCTGACTAAACCTGCACGCAGCTCGCTGGCTCTTGGCAGGTTCGCCCGGCTCGCTGCTCCTGTTTGCTATTTTTCATATCGGCTTGACCTTTATCCAAAACCGTCTACTCAGAACGTATTGGTGGGCATTTGATTGCTTGGCGGCCACCTTATTGGGAAGTGTTTCCCAAATCCGGTCTAAGCGGAATTCGATGGCTGCCAGCGTCATTCCCACATCCGCATACTAACCAGGAGTGGCTCGTGAACGCACATTATCAATCCCGTCCGTCGTATATTTTTACCAGCGAATCTGTGTCGGAGGGGCACCCGGACAAAATCTGTGACCAGATCTCGGATGGCATCGTGGATGCATGCCTTGCCGAAAATCCTGAAGCTCGATGCGGCATCGAGACGCTTGCGGCGACGAACCATGTTGTGGTGGCCGGGGAATATCGCGGTGCCGATTCCATCACGCCGAAGCGGATGGAGGAGATCGCACGCAAGGTGGTGAAGGATATTGGCTATGAGCAGGATGGGTTCCACTGGAACAAATTCAAGATGGATAATTTCGTGCACCAGCAGTCAGTGGATATTGCGCGTGGAGTGGATTCGGCCAGCAGCAAGGATGAGGGCGCGGGTGACCAGGGCATTATGTTTGGGTTCGCCTGCACCGAGACGCCAGACCTAATGCCAGCAACGCTATATTATTCGCACCGCATTTTGCAGGCATTGTCGGAAGGTCGGCGCAGTGGTAAATTCGCGGGGCTGCAGCCCGATGCCAAGAGTCAGGTGAGCCTCGAATATAAAGATGGCGAACCGGTGCGGGCGACTTCCGTCGTGGTCTCGACCCAGCATAATGCCGATATGTCGCAGAAGGATATTCGTGAGCTGGTGCGTGGCGTAGTCAACGGTATCCTGCCGCAAGGATGGATGCCCGAGGAGAGTGGCTTCTTTGTGAACCCAACTGGTCAGTTCATCATCGGCGGGCCGGACGGCGATTCTGGGTTGACTGGCCGCAAGATTATTGTGGATACTTACGGCGGTGCAGCACCACATGGTGGCGGCGCGTTCTCGGGCAAGGATCCGACGAAGGTTGACCGCTCCGCGGCTTACGCGGCACGGTATCTGGCGAAAAATGTTGTCGCATCCGGTATTGCGGAGCGTTGCACCATCCAGCTTTCGTATGCCATCGGTGTATCGCACCCGACCTCATTCTATGTGAACACGCATGCGGCGCCGAAGGTGGACCCGGCACGGCTTGAGCAAGTGCTGCAGGAAATGATCAACCTGACACCGCGCGGCATTCGTACGCATCTGAATCTCAACCGGCCGATCTATTTGCCGACGGCGAGCTATGGCCATTTCGGGCGGACGCCGACAGAAGCGGGGACGTTCAGCTGGGAGAAGACGGACCTCGTGGATGCGCTGCGAAGTGAGTTCGGGATTTCGGCGGCGGCTTAAAACGCTTGCACCTGTTGTATTAGACGTTAGAAGCGCCTGATGCCGCAGACACCTTACCTCACTTCTTTTGGCCGCAACCGTGGGCGTTCACTTCGTCCTTACCAGCAATCGCTGGTGGCGGAATTATTGCCGACGCTTGGACCGAATGTCGAATCTCCGGACGAGGGCTATGCTAAACTAGCGCTCGAAATTGGATTTGGTGGGGGTGAGCATTTGCTAGCGCAGGCGGCCCATAACCCGGATACGCTGTTCATTGGGTGTGAGCCGTTCATCAATGGGGTAGCGAAATGCCTTGCGGGGATTGACCAGCAGAAACTGAAAAATATCCGGCTTTTTACGCGGGATGCACGGGAGCTGATCATGGCGCTGCCGGGTGCTTGCATGGATTCGGTGTTCATCCTGTTCCCGGACCCGTGGCCTAAGGCGCGGCATAATAAGCGGCGGCTGGTAAGTGCGCAGACGCTATCGCTGCTTGCACGGACGCACAAAAAGGGTGGGCGATTGTTGATCGCGACCGACCATATCAATTATTCGGTCTGGATTCTGGATGTGTTGTTGAACCACCCGGATTATGCGTGGACGGCCCAGCAACAGGCAGATTGGAAGAACCCGCCAGTGGATTGGACGCAGACAAAATACCAGCGCAAAACCAGTGGACAGGGGCGGCCACCCTTGTTTTTTGAGTGCGTGCGGCGTTGATTTTCGTTGATTGGGTAGTTTTGTGCTTGCAATCGCTGGCTTTGTGAGCGATAAGCCGTGCCAACAAACATTCATACACTCGCAAAGAGGTGGCCCTTCAGGAGCCGCCTTTTTTATTTGTTTAAACTGTCAGCCCGG
The DNA here is from genome assembly GCA_049317085.1 of Rickettsiales bacterium. Classification (GTDB taxonomy): domain Bacteria; phylum Pseudomonadota; class Alphaproteobacteria; order Rickettsiales; family UBA3002; genus QFOX01. Next base: position 10,504 of record JBMOIY010000007.1, read on the forward strand.
CTTTATGCCGGGATCTCCCGGTTAACTGGGGGATCCCGGGACAAGCCCGGGATGTCAACTTAAAAAAGAAAGGCAGGCGGATTCTCGTGTCGTCGCTCGCGGATAAAGTGGAAGCTGTTATCACCCCGTCCATCGTGGATATGGGGTTCGATGTCATTCAGGTGAAGTTCATGGATGGCAAGAAGTCGCAGACGTTGCAGGTGATGGCCGAGCGGCCGGATGGCTCGATGTCGCTGGATGATTGTGCCGCCATCAGCCGCCAGATCTCGGCGATACTGGATGTGGAAGATGTGATTCCGACGGCGTATCGCCTTGAAGTCAGCTCCCCGGGCATCGACCGTCCGTTAGTGAAGCTATCGGACTATTCGAAATATATCGGCCATGCGGTTAAGACGGAGACGGTGCTGCCTATCGACGGGCGCAAACGGTTTTCCGGCACCATTACGCGTGTGTGCGATGCTGACGTTATTATTACGGTGGATGGCAAGGAACATATTTTGCCGTTCATCGATATCCAATCTGCCAAACTGGTGCTGACCGATGCGTTGATTAAGGCGCATCAGAAGCGTTTGGCATCGTAAAAATACCGTCATTCCAGCGAAAGCTGGAATCCACCTGTTCAGGTGAGTAGATGGATTCCAGCTTTCGCTGGAATGACGAACTAAAAAAACGAACTTTGTAGGAGTGTTTAAAAATGGCTGTTAACCAGGTAATCCACGGCTCGACCGAAATGCTGCAAATTGCGGATGCGGTGGCGCGTGAGAAGAATATTGACCGCGACACGGTGCTGGATGCGATGGCAAACGCGATTGAGATCGCGGGGCGCAAGAAATATGGTGTGGAGCACAACATCAAGGCGGAAATCGATAAGAAAACCGGTGCGATTTCGCTGTTCCGGTTGACGGAAGTGGTGGAAGACGTGGCGGAAGGGGCGGTGGATGAGGAAGGCAAGCCGACTTTTAATGCGGTTCAGCAGATTACGGCGAGCCGCGCCAAGAAGAAATTCCCGAGAAACAGCTATGCGGTGGGTGATTTCATCCGCGATGAATTGCCGCCGATCGATTTCGGCCGAGTTGCGGCGCAGACGGCGAAGCAGGTGATTGTGCAGAAGGTGCGTGATGCTGAGCGTGAGCGCCAGTATGACGAGTTCAAGGACCGCGTAGGCGAGATCGTCAACGGGACGGTGAAGCGCGTGGAATATGGCAATGTGACCGTCGATTTCGGTCGTGCAGAGGCTGTTATCCGCAAGGATGAACTCATCCCGCGCGAGAATTTCCGTCCGGGTGATCGTATCCGTGCGTATATCTTCGATGTGCGCCGTGAGAAATCCGGCCCGCAAGTGTTCCTGAGCCGGGTGCGCCCTGAGTTCATGGCGAAACTGTTCATGCAGGAAGTGCCGGAGATTTACGATGGCATTATCGAAATCAAGGCTGTTGCCCGTGACCCTGGGAGCCGTGCGAAGATTGCGGTTCAATCCAATGACCCATCGGTTAATCCCGTTCTAAGCTGCGTGGGTGTGCGTGGTTCGCGCGTGCAGGCTGTCGTAAACGAATTGCAAGGTGAGAAGGTGGACATCGTCCATTATTCGGAAGACCCGGCGACGTTCATCGTGAATGCGCTGTCGAGCGCGGAAGTGTCGAAAGTGGTCATCGATGAAGATTCGGGCCGCATTGAAGTGGTGGTGCCCGATGACCAGTTGTCGCTGGCCATCGGCCGCCGTGGGCAAAACGTGCGCCTTGCGGCTCAATTGAGCGGCTGGAGCATCGACATCCTCACCGAGGAAGTCGAGTCTGAGCGTCGTACCCAAGAGTTCAACCGCCTCAGTGAGCTGTTCATTGAAGCGCTGAACGTGGAAGAAGTGATTGCGCACTTACTGGTGACCGAAGGGTTTAGCAGTGTGGAAGAAGTGGCCTATGTGCCGACGGAGGACCTTGCGAACATCGAAGGGTTCGATGAGAACGTAGCTGAGGAACTGAAGTCGCGCGCGGCAGAATACCTCAAAGTGAAAGATGCCGAGACTGCGAGTAAGTTCAAGGAACTGGGCGTTGAGGAGGCGCTTGCCAAGCATGAGGGCCTGACCAGTGAGATTGTGCTTAAGCTGGCTGGGGGCGGCATCAAGACGATGGATGATTTTGCAGGCCTTGCGACGGACGAGTTCTTCGAGATGGTGCCGAAATCGGGCATCAGCCGCGATGACATAGAAGCGATGATCATGAAGGCGCGTGAAGCCTGGTTTGCTGATGAGAAGAAGGCGTAGTGGATCTGTCCCTCTCCCCTCGCGGGAGAGGGAGGGGCCCCACGCAGAGGGTTGGTGCGGGGGTAGTGCCATATGAGAATGGTATCAGCACCACAGCAAACCTTTACCGCCCCCTCACCCAACCCTCTCCCGCAAGGGGAGAGGACTAGTTTGTTGCTGCGTTTTCGCTTAAATTCTTAGCAAAAAGGTATCATGAAATCTGAACCCGAACGCAGTTGCATCATTACGCGTGAGGCCAAGCCAAAGGCGGAGTTGATTCGTTTTGTGGTGGGGCCGGATAAGCGGATCGTGCCGGATTTGGCGGGGAAACTGCCGGGGCGGGGCATTTATGTAAGTGCCTCGCGGTTGCTGGTGGCGGAGGCGATTGCGAAGCGTAGCTTTTCCAAAGCGGCCAAGGAGCAGGTACGGATTCCGGAGGGGGTGATTGCGACGCTCGAGGCCCTGATGGCGCGGCGGGTGGCTGATTCGCTGTCGCTGGCGAGGAAGGCCGGGCAGGTAATCACCGGGTTCGAAAAGGTCGAAGCTTCCTGCAAAAAAGGCGAAGTAGAAGCGCTTATCCATGCGGATGATGCGGGTGAAGATGGGGTGAAAAAGCTAGGTTTTTACACGGGGCCGACCTTCGCCAACCTGCCGCGTAGCCTGCTTTCCGAGGTTCTGGGTAAGGAAAATGCGGTGCATGCGGCGGTGACCCATGGCCCGGCGGCGGCGTTTTTTATTGAGGAGGCGCGCCGTTTTACTTTATTTCTCACCTGAACTGTTCTATATAGCCCAACCCAACCGCACGCATTGATTGAAAAGCACTGGAAAACATACGCATGACCGATAACGGCAATCCTACGAAAAAAGACGCGCTGAAGCTTGGCTCGCCGTCGACTTTGTCGCTCACCAAAACGGTGGAGTCGGGCAAGGTGAAGCAGAATTTCCAGCGGGGCCGCAGCAAAACGGTAACCGTTGAAGTCAAGAAGACCCGCACGTTCAGCCAGCGCCCGGGTGCTGGTGGCGCGATGATGGAAGTGGATCGTGGTACCTCGGAAGCGGCCAAACAGCGTATGCTGAACCAGGCCGAGCGCGAGGCGCGCCTGCGCGCCTTGCAGCAAGCCGAGAAGGCCGATGAGGCGCGCAGCCAGGAGACCTTCACCAATTTCGCGCGTGAAGTTGAACCGGCTGAGAATGATGATCTGTCGGGCGAAGCGAATGATGCTGTAGAGCCGACAAGCGCTGGCAGTTCTGCCCGGTCGCCGATGGATGATGTGGCGGCACGCAACCTTGAGCGGTTGCGGAATGCGCCCTCGAACCGCTCGACGATGACGGCACCGGCGAAGCCCGTTGCGGCGCGGCCAAAACCGATCTTCAGCTCACCTGCGGCACCTGCGCGCGGAGCGGAGGAAGAATCCGCCGAGGCGAAAGCCAAGCGCAACAAGGCAGCGGAAGCCGGTGGGGATGAATATAAACGCGGTGGCAAATTGACCATCGCGCAGGCGCTGGGCATGGGGGATGATATCCGCGTACGCTCGATGGCGCAAGTGAAGCGGCAGCGCGCCAAAGTTCTGAAGAAGAATTCCAGCACGCCATCGAGCCAGCAAGAGAAAATCGTTCGTGAGGTGCAGATTCCGGAAATCATTACCGTGCAGGAGCTTGCCAACCGGATGGCTGAGCGGGCGGTGGATGTCATCAAAGAGTTGCTGAAACTCGGCACCATGGCGACCGTCAACCAGGCGATTGATGCGGATACGGCGGAAATTATTGTTGAGTCGATGGGCCATAAGCCCAAGCGTGTTTCCGATGCGGATGTGGAAGAACATATCGATAACGAAGTGGAAGATGCGAGCAAGCTGACGCCGCGGCCACCGGTCGTGACCATCATGGGCCATGTCGATCACGGGAAGACCTCGCTGCTCGATGCGCTGCGCAAGACGGATGTGGTGGCGGGCGAGGCAGGTGGTATTACTCAGCATATCGGAGCCTATCAGGTGACGCTTGGCACGGGTGAGAAGATCAGCTTCCTCGATACGCCGGGCCACGAGGCGTTCACGGCCATGCGCCAGCGCGGGGCGAAGGTGACGGATATCGTGGTACTGGTGGTGGCGGCGGATGACGGCATCATGCCCCAGACCATCGAGGCGATTAACCACTCGAAAGCGGCGGGGGTGCCTATCATCGTCGCCGTGAACAAAATTGACAAACCGGGCGCGGATTCCAGCCGGGTGAAGACCGAGCTGATGAGCCATGGGCTGGTGCCGGAGGAATTCGGTGGTGACACGATGGTTATCGAAGTGTCGGCGAAAGAGAAGAAGAACCTTGATAAGCTGCAAGAGACCATCCTGCTGCAGGCGGAAGTGATGGAACTGAAAGCTAACGCGGATCGCCGCGCGGCGGGTGCGGTGATTGAGTCGAAAGTGGACCGTGGCCGTGGTGCGGTTGCGACGGTGCTGGTACAGCGTGGCACGTTGCGCGTGGGTGACCTGATCGTTGCCGGTGGGGCTTATGGCCGCGTGCGGGCGCTGATCAACGATAAAGGCGTGAATATCGATGAGGCGGGCCCATCGGTGCCAGTTGAAGTGCTGGGGCTGGACCAGCCGCCGGAAGCGGGCGACGAGTTCGCGGTGGTGGAGAACGAGAAATCGGCGCGCGACATCGTGGAATATCGCCGCGAGAAAGAGAAGAAGCGCATTTCGGTTGCTTCTGCCAAGTCGGTCGACCAATTGTTCGCGATTGCGGGCAAGACTTCGGCGAAGGAATTCAATGTCATCGTGAAGTCGGATGTGCATGGTTCGGCTGAGGCCATTGTTGGCTCCATGAACAAGTTCAATGGCGATGAAGTGAAGGTCCGCGTCTTGCACTCGGCCGTTGGCGCTATCAACGAATCGGACATTACGCTGGCGCAGGCTACCGGTGCTATGTTGATTGCCTTCAATGTACGCCCAACGCCGAAAGCCAAGGAGCTGGCGCAGGCGCAGAAGGTAGAGATTCGTTATTACTCCATCATCTATAACGTCATCGACGATATCAAAGCGGCACTTTCGGGCCTGCTATCGCCGGAACGCCGCGAGAATTTCATCGGGTACGCCGAGATCCGCGAAGTGTTCAACATCACCAAATATGGCAAGGTGGCGGGCTGTATGATCACCGAGGGCATCGTGAAGCGTGGCGCCAAAGTGCGGTTGCTGCGTGAGAACGTGGTGATCCATGAAGGTACGCTGAAGACGCTGAAACGCTTCAAGGATGAAGTGAAGGAAGTGAAATCAGGCTTCGAGTGCGGGATGGCGTTCGAGAATTACGAGGATATCCGGGCTGGCGATATGATCGAGTGCTTCGAGATCCAGGAGTTCGCACGTACCGTTGAGGCGCGGGTGGAATCGAAGGCGGAAGCCAAGGCTGACGAGTCAGAAGCGTAACCAGCGGAGCGTTCTCGTGGAAAAAAACGGCAAGCGTCCACCCACTCAACGCCAGCTTCGGGTCGGGGAAGAAATCCGCAGCGCGCTGGCGCAGATTTTCGCGCATGGAGAGACGCATAATCCGATTCTGGACGGATCATCCATTACCGTGTCGGAGGTGCGCATCAGCCCGGATTTAAAAAATGCGACCGCTTACATTATGCCGCTGGCAGGCAGTAACCGTGAAGCGGTGATGGAAGCGCTGGTGGATAATGCCGGACGGTTGCGGGGCATGGTGACACGGAAAATTATCCTGCGCACGAGTCCACGGATTAGTTACAAGCTCGATACCTCGTTCGATGAGGCGAACCGTATCAATTTGCTGCTGAACAGCGAGCGGGTGAAGGCGGATGTGACAAAAGTGGAAAGCTCCGACGAACTGTAGGAGATTATTCTTGTTTTTTTAGTATGTTTTTTGCCTTTAGTTGCTTTGGGGCTATTACGCTGGTGGGTTGGGCAACCTTTCAAATGGCGCGTAAGTCACCTTGTTTGGTTTTTACATCTCTTATTTAATGAAATTGGGCTTTTTAGTATTCCTGTCAGTCTGATTCTTAAGCCTGAAACTGATTATACTATGGGTTTGGTCTGATTTATTTTTTATTCATTTTACCTCTAACGATTTTTTACCCCAATTGGATTCTATATGGTTTCTCGGCGCAATCGGCCTCTTTATGAAGAGTAAGCGTAACGCCATCAACGGATGGATTAACCTCAACAAACCGCTGAATATCTCCTCGGCTGATGCTGTTTATAAGGTGAAACGGCTCATTCATCCTGAGAAGATCGGGCATGCGGGGACGCTGGACCCGCTCGCGTCCGGGGTGCTGCCGCTGGCGCTCGGGGAGGGGACGAAATGCATCAATTTGCTGATGGATGCGCAGAAGACATATGAGTTCTCGGTGACGTTCGGCGAGCGGCGCTCAACGGAGGATGCGGAGGGCGAGGTGGTGGCGACTTCGGAGCATATTCCGTCAGAGCAGGAAATACGAGCAGTGTTGGTGCAGTTTACGGGTGAGATCATGCAGTTGCCACCGATTTTCTCAGCGTTGAAAGTAGCTGGGAAGCGGGCCTATGACCTCGCGCGGGCGGGGGAAGAGGTGGTGCTTGAGAAACGGGCGGTGACGGTGCATGGGTTGGAGCTGTTAGGGGGTGAGGGGGCAGTTGCCTACTTCCGGGCCATCGTTTCTAAAGGTACGTATATCCGCAGTTTAGGGCGGGATTTGGCGCAGGCGGTGGGGTCGGAGGGGTATATTTCGCGGCTGCATCGCTCGGCGGTCGGGCCATTTACCGACGCTAGCGCGATTTCGCTGGATTTTCTGGAGGAAAGGGTGCATAAGGCGCCCCAGCTTGGGGGTGACCCTTGGCTGTCACCGCTTGAACGTGTGCTGGACGACATCCCGGCGCTGACGTTAGAGCGGGAGCAGTTGAACCAATTGCGCCATGGCCAACGGGTTATGTTGGCGAACCATCATCCCGATACTTCGCAACTCGCGTTGCTCTATCAGGAAAAATTAGTGGGATTGGCGCGGGTGGAGGAAAATCAGGTGATTTCCAACCGGCTGCTGAATATGTGAAGTCTCGCTGTTGAGGCTTCATTAACCCGATGTCGTGAGAGAGACGTACCATGACCATTTCCCCCCAGCGCAAAGAAGCTGTCATTAAAGAAAACGCCACCGGCAAAGGTGACACGGGTTCGCCCGAAGTGCAGATCGCTATCCTCAGCGAGCGCATTGCCAACCTGACCGACCATTTCAAGACCCACGCGAAAGACCACCATTCGCGTCGTGGTTTGCTCAAGATGGTCAGCTCGCGCCGCCGCTTGCTCGACTACCTAAAAGCCAAGGACGCCAAGCGTTACAGCGCGCTGATCGCGAAACTCGGCATTCGTAAATAATATCAAAAGGGGTGGCGTGTTCGCTGTCCCTTTTTCTAAGCGCCGGCCGGCCAGTGCGTATCGGGTTAGCGTTGAAGGTTCACGCACACACAGGCTCCCGCCTGATGGAATCGCGGAAGAGATAGAGACATTTATTTTGCGGTCGTGGCGTTCATTGGGAACGGCACTGATGGATGGGGGAAAGAAAAAGGACTACTTATGTTTACTATTACTAAAAAGACCATGGAATGGGGCGGTCGCCCGCTTACCCTCGAAACCGGCCGCATTGCCCGTCAAGCTGACGGTGCTGTTCTGGTCACCTACGGCGAGACGGTTGTTCTCTGCGCGGTGACTGCTGCCAAAGCCGCCAAGCCGGATATCGACTTCTTCCCGCTCACGGTCAACTACATCGAAAAAACCTACGCTGCGGGGAAAATCCCGGGTGGCTTCTTTAAGCGTGAAGGCCGCCAGAGCGAAAAAGAAATCCTCATCTCGCGTCTTATCGACCGCCCTATCCGCCCGATGTTCGCGGAAGGCTTCTATAACGAAGTGCAGGTCGTCTGCACCGTGATGAGCCATGACCTTGAGAATGATTCGGACATTCCGGCGATGATCGGTGCTTCGGCAGCGCTCACGCTTGCGGGCGTTCCATTCATGGGCCCTGTTGGTGCTGCGAAAGTAGGTATGATCGACGGTCAGTTCGTGCTGAACCCGATGAAATCGCAATCTGAACAAAGCAATCTTGACCTCATCGTCGCGGGGACGCGCACCTCAGTGCTGATGGTTGAAAGCCAAGCCGATGAACTCTCCGAGCAGCAGATGCTGGATGGCGTGATGTTCGCGCATAAAAGCTTCCAGCCGGTACTCGACCTTATCATTAGCTTTGCTGAAGATGCGGCGAAAGAGCCGTGGGACTTCACTGCACCGGATTATCCGGCTGACCTGAAGGCAGGGGTGAAGGCGATCGCTGAAGAGAAGCTGCGTGCTGCTTACGCCATTACCGGCAAGCAAGAGCGCGTGAATGCGATCAACGAAGCGAAAAAAGCCGTCAAGGAAACCTATGTGGGTACCGAAGAAGGCAAGTATTCCGAGAAAGTCGTCGGCAGCGTGCTGAAGAAACTCGAACAGGATATCGTTCGCGTGGCGATTGCGAAAGACAAGCAACGTATCGATGGCCGCAAGCCTGACCAGATTCGTCCAATCGTGTGTGAAGTCGGTATTCTGCCGCGCGTGCATGGTTCGGCTTTGTTCACCCGTGGTGAGACACAAGCAATCGTCGTGACCACGCTCGGTACGTCGCAGGACGAACAGCTGATCGATGCGCTGGAAGGCAAATACGACGAGCATTTCATGCTGCATTACAACTTCCCCCCTTACTCGGTGGGTGAAGCTGGTCCGCTGCGTCCGCCTGGGCGTCGTGAGCAGGGTCATGGTAAACTCGCATGGCGCGCGTGCCGTCCGATGTTGCCGACCAAGGAATCGTTCCCGTACACCATCCGCGTTGTTTCCGAGATTACGGAATCGAACGGTTCGTCCTCGATGGCGACCGTGTGCGGAGCATCGCTTGCCATGATGAACGCGGGCGTTCCGCTGACGCGTCCGATCGCGGGTATTGCGATGGGTCTGGTGCTGGAAGGTAAGGACTTCACCGTTCTTTCCGACATCATGGGTGATGAGGATCACCTCGGTGATATGGACTTCAAAGTAGCGGGCACTGAAAAAGGTATCACCTCGCTGCAGATGGATATCAAAATCCAGGGTATCACCGAAGAGATCATGAAGACGGCACTCGCTCAGGCGCAGACGGGCCGTATCCATATCCTTGGCGAGATGGCGAAAGCGCTGACGGCGCCGTCGGAGATGTCGGAAAATGCTCCGCGGATCACCACGATCAAGATTCCGGTCGATAAAATCCGTGAAGTGATTGGTTCGGGCGGTAAAGTGATTCGTGAGATCACCGAGACGACCGGCACCAAGATCGATATCGGTGAAGATGGGACGATCAACATCTTTGCGACGACCGGTGAAGCGGCCGACGCTGCGAAGAACTGGATCGAAGGCATCACCGCGACGCCGGAGATCAACAAGATCTATGATGGCAAGGTCGTGCGTATCGTTGATTTCGGTGCGTTCGTGAACTTCCTCGGCGGTCTCGATGGCCTCGTGCATATTTCTGAAATGGCGGACCACCGCGTCAACGTCGTTACCGATGTGGTGAACGAAGGTGACATGGTGAAAGTCAAAGTGCTTGAGATCGACGGCCGAGGCAAAGTTCGCCTCAGCATGAAAGTCGTGGACCAGGCGACCGGTGAGGATCTTTCCGACCAGTATGAAATGGCCGGAAAATCGATGCGCCGTAAGCGTCAAGGTGGCGAAGTGCAAGAAGCGTAGCTTGTGATTGTCTCGGGTTGGTCTGCTGACTAACCCGAGACGCAGCTCACTTTTGTATATGAAAAGACCGCGCATCGCTATGCGGCCTTTTTGTTGGTTTAGACACAGTCAAGTGCCCCGTGAATTTTTATGTGGTTAGCAATTCCCCTTTTTGGCCTGGCCGGGAGGGCAATAGTAGCCTTTGCTAGGGTTATCCCACTTGCCGTGATCATGGTCATCATGGTCCCAGTCGCGGTCATAATCGTCCCAGTTGTCGCGATCATCGACATGCACTACTACGTTGCGGGGCGCGTAATAACCTGTATCGCGCGGAGCGTAATAGCCGCTACGATTATAGGGTTGGTTATAGGGTTCTTCGACAACACATGCCGAAAGCAGGGTTAAGGCGATCAAGGCGCTCTGGTTCAGAAGTTTCATGCCATCCTCATATGCTGGTTGAGGCTGAGTCTTTCCATATTTCCAATAAGTTTGCCATGCGGCTTGTAAGTATTTATTAAACAAGAAAAAAGGCCCGCTAAAAGCGGGCCTTCCATTCTTAAAGAGTAAGAAGAACTACTTCTTCTTAGCTACTTTCTTTTTCGACTTAACAACTTTCGTTGCAGCTTTCTTAGCAACGGTTTTCTTTACAGCTTTTTTCGCAGCTGGTTTCTTTTTCGCAGCAGGTTTCTTTGCAGCGGTCTTCTTTTTGGCAACAGCCATGGTAGTCCTCCAATAAAAAAAGTTAACAACAAGTCCAATTACTCACATTCGACTTATGGTTTCTACGAATGAATGCGGTGAAACGTGTAAAGAGGATTATTTTTTTAAATGCAATTATTTCTGTTGCTCCGTTGCAACAGAAAGTGCAGCGCAACAAAATCACCGTAACAAAAAAGCGTGAAGAAAGTGTTATGCGTAAAAAAAATTTATCTCAAATGCCGAGCAATTTTTTAAGTGAAAAATGCTCGCAGAAAAAATGTGTGCGGAATTTTTTTCAACGAAATTTTTTTTATTCTGTGATTCCCGCTTACGCAGAATGACGATGGAAAGGGTGTTCTTATAGTGTGCGACTACTTCTGCTTCTTCAGCAATTCAGCAATCAGGAATGCAAGCTCCAACGATTGCGAGGCGTTAAGGCGCGGATCGCAATGGGTGTGGTAGCGGTCGGAGAGATCGAGTTCGCTGATGGCTTGCGCGCCCCCTAAACATTCCGTTACGTCCTGCCCTGTCATCTCGAAATGCACGCCGCTGCCATGCGTTCCTTCGGCATGGTGGATGGCGAAGAACTTTCTCACCTCGGCGAGGATGTCGGTGAACTTGCGGGTTTTGATACCGTTGGGCGCTTTGATGGTGTTGCCATGCATCGGGTCGCAGCTCCAAACAACATGGCGGCCTTCATCCTTCAATAGTTTCACGAGTGCTGGCAAATAATGCTCCACCTTCTGTGCCCCCATACGGGAGATGAAGGTGAGGCGGCCGGGTTCGTTGTTCGGGTTCAGCGTGTCGCACAGGCGAATTAAATCTTCCGGCGTCATGCTCGGGCCGACTTTGCAGCCGATGGGGTTTGATACGCCGCGCAGAAATTCGACATGCGCTTCATCCGGATTGCGGGTGCGGTCACCGATCCACAGCATATGTGCGCTACCGACGAAATATTCGCCGGTAGTTTTGTCCTGACGGGTTAGACACGCGTCGTAATTCAGTAAGAGGGATTCGTGAGACGTGTAGAAGCGCGCTTCGGAAACTTCTTCGGCGGCGTCGAGGTTCAGGCCCGTTGCATTCATGAATGCCAGGCAGTCATTGATGCGCTGGACGATCTCGTTGAAATGGCGACCTTGCGGACTGCCTGCGACGAAGTCCATGTTCCATTTGGCGACGCGGGGGAGTGCTGCATATCCCGAGCGGGCGAGGGAGCGCAGGAAGTTCAGCGTTGCGGCGGATTGGTAGTAGGCTTGGATCAAACGCTCTGGGTCGGGCACGCGGGCGCCGGATTCAAACTCCATGCCGTTGACCATGTCGCCACGGTAGCTCGGCAACTCGGTGCCGTTCTTGCTTTCGGTGCCTTCGGAGCGGGGTTTGGCGAACTGGCCGGCGATGCGGCCGACTTTGACGACGGGCGAACCGGCGCCATACATCAGCGCGATGGTCATCTGGATGAGGACGCGGAAAAAGTTCTGCAGGTTTGTTTCGTTGAACTCTGCAAAGCTTTCGGCGCAGTCCCCGCCTTGAAGCAGGAAGGCATTGCCCATTGCGGCCTGGCTGAGTTCTTTTTTCAGCTGGCGAATTTCGTCGAAGCTGACGAGTGGAGGCATGCCGCCGAGTTCGCGCTCAACTTTGGTGACTTTCGCGGCATCAGAGTAGGCCGGTTGCTGCTTGATGTCTTTGGTGCGCCAGGATTCGGGCGTCCACAGGCTGGGGGCGGGCGCGGATTTCAGTTTTTCAATCGAGGCCATGTTCTATACTTGCGTTGCGGGTCGTTTAACCCTAGGAAATGTGCGAGATATATAGGGATGAGGGGGCAAAATGTCCAGCAGTATCGATTCAGAACATAGCATCGCGTATATGGGCGTGGAAGGGGCGAATGCCGACCTCGCCTGCCGCCAAAACTATCCGTATATGAAGACGGTCGCATTCCAGTCGTTCGAGGAAGTGTTCGATGCTGTGGCTTCGGGCAAAGCGAAATATGCGATGGTGCCGATCGAGAATTCGCAGGCGGGGCGGGTAGCGGAGATCCATAATCTGTTGCCGCGGACGAATTTGCATATCGTGGCGGAACATATCCAGAAGATCGAGCACCACTTATATAGTGTGTCGGCTGCGACGCTGGAGTCGGTGACGGATGTTTATTCGCACCATCAGGGTTTGCTGCAATGCCGTACATTCATTGGTGCGCGTAAACTGACGACGCATATCCATGATAACACGGCGACAGCAGCGCGGGATGTGGGGTTGTGGAATGATAAGAGCAAAGGCGCGATCTGTTCGGCGCTGGCGGGTGAATTGTATCAATTAACCAAGCTTGCCGATAATATTCAGGACGCCGAAGATAATGAGACGCTGTTCATTGTCCTGGCGAATGAACCGTATGATTATGAAGCGGATGATGCGCCAATGCTGACGAGTTTGTTCTTCAGTTTACGAAATATGCCGGCGGCACTTTATAAGTCGCTTGGTGGGTTCGCGACGAATAATGTGAACATTATCAAGCTCGAAAGTTATATCCGTGCTGGAGCGAATGGAAGTGCGCAGTTCTTCATGACATTCGAGGGCAACCCGCGCCAGAAACCGGTGCAGTTAGCTATTGAAGAACTTGGATTCTTTTCCCAGAAAGTGAATGTTCTCGGGGTCTACCCGGCGGATAGGAGCCGTCGGAAGTAATTTTACCAAAAAATTGTTCGGCTGTCATCGAACTGTCATAGTTCTATGGTACTGTTGATGCATGGAAGAAAAAGCAACTCGTCTCGACGCGCTCAAGGAGAAGCTTTCTCCACCGGAGCATTCGACTGCCAGTATCGTGCTCAACGGTGCGGGTAACGGGCTGATGGTGGGTGCGTTGCCGCCCCTCATCTACAGCCTTGCCAATCAGGTTACCAGTGAGGTAGCGAAAAAAAGGCAAGGTAATATTGCATTATTCAGCACGGTCGCCTGTACGCTGGTTGGTGCGGTGTATGGTTTGCGTGAAGCGAAGCATACGGAAGAATATCGCCATAGTGTAGGTCAGGCGGTGATCGATCTACGGTCCGATATGGATGCACATACACAATGGGCGCAAAGACTGGTGGGTAATCGGCAAGAGACTTCCAAGGAGCTTGCACCCGCAAAATAAATATTGCGCATTATATCCTGTAATTTTGCCATCAGCTTTGTTATGTATGCCTGCGCTGCGGCTTTGGCCGCATTTACGCATGGTTACATCATTCTTTCAGGAGTTCATTATGAGCCTTCTCAGCAATCTCGTCAGCGGTGCTGTCGGTGCGACGGTTGCATCCGTTGCTAAAGATTACATCCAGAAGCAAGGCGGCCTGCAGGCCGTCATCGCGCAGTTCGAGCAGAACGGACTTGGCGAAGCGGTCAAGTCGTGGGTCGGGACCGGGCCGAACCTTCCCATCAGCGGCGATCAGCTTTCGCAGGTGCTGGGTGGTGGTGGCGTGTTCGAGCAGCTTGCCGCGAAGCTCGGGGTTTCGGCGGATATGATCAAGTTGCAACTGGCGGAGCATCTGCCTCAGGCGGTCGACACCATGACGCCTGATGGTGTGGTGCCTGCACAGGCGGCGTAGTTTACGTTTGATGAATGAAAGGCCCGCTCGCGCAATGCCAGTGGGTCTTTTTATTTTCGTTTGGCCTTAACGCCACGCGCCGTTACGCTGTTCGCTCACTCAAAAAACCATGGAGGTTGAATGGAAGGGCATGGAGCCATTCCCTATCTGGGGGAGATCATCACCATACTCATTGCAGCGGGCATTCTGGTGCCGCTGTTCAACCGCATCCGCATCAGCCCCGTGCTGGGTTACCTTGCGGTGGGCTTCATCTTCGGGCCGTTCGGGCTGACGAGCGTATTCACACCTTCCAATGATATCGTCAATTACCTGACCATCGACGACCCAAGCGAAGTCGCCCATCTCGCGGAATTCGGTATCGTGTTCCTGATGTTCATGATCGGCCTCGAACTGTCCCCGCAGCGTTTGTGGGCGATGCGTAAGATGGTGTTCGGCCTCGGGGCGTTGCAGGTGGTGTTATCGATCGCAGCGATCACGGGATTGTCGCTGCTGTTCCTTGCGAGTGATATTACGACGTCGCTTATCATCGGTGCTGCGCTGGGGTTGTCCTCGACCGCCATCGTGATGCAGATACTGGCGGATCGCCGGTTGATATCGACTCCGATCGGCCGTAGCAGTTTTTCTATTCTTCTGTTCCAAGATATTGCGGTGGTGCCTATCCTTATCATCATTGGGCTGGTGGCGCTTGGTGCGCAAGGTGGTGTGGGGGCGGTGATCGGGCTGGCGCTGGGTAAGGCGATGCTGGCAATTGCGGTGCTGTTGCTGATTGGCCATTTTCTGCTGCGACCTGTGTTCCGGCTTGCGGGCTCGGCGAAGGGCGCGGAGCCGTTCATGGCGGTGACGTTCCTCACGGTCATTCTTGCGGCGGTCTTCACGGAACAGGCGGGGTTGTCGATGGCCCTCGGTGCGTTCATTGGTGGGTTGTTGTTGGCCGAGACGGAGTATCGCCATGCGATCGAGGTGTATATCGAGCCGTTCAAGGGGCTGTTGCTTGGCTTGTTCTTTATGTCGGTGGGGATGGGCATCGACCCGAAAGCCATTCGTATCGATGCGGAATGGATATTGCTGGCAGTGGTGGCGCTGATTCTGATCAAGGCCTCTATTATTGCAGTGCTGGCGCGGTGGTTCGGGCTCAGCAGGGCGGCGGCTGTGGAATCCGGCCTGCTGCTCAGCCAAGGCGGTGAGTTCGCGTTCGTGATCGTGGGCGCAGCGATGGGTGCGAAGCTGGTGACACCGTCGTTCGCGCAGTTCCTGTTGCTGGTCGCGGGCTTGTCGATGGTGGTGACGCCGTTTGTCGCCATGCTGGGGCGCCGCTTAGGTGATTGGATCGCGAAGCGCGAGACGATCGTGATGCTGCCGGATGCGCCGGAGGATATTCCACAGATGCATCACCACGTGCTGATCGCAGGTTTTGGGCGTGTGGGACGTGCAGTCGCAAATATTCTGGAATCCGAAGGGATTTCGTATCTGGCAATCGAGGCCAATGCGGAATTGATGAACGAGCACCGTGCAGCAAGGTTGCCAGTGATTTATGGGGATGCGCTGAATGGGAGCTTTCTCGTCCACTGTCATCCAGAGTTGGCGCAAGCGGCTCTCATCACGATGGCGGATACTGAGATTTCGCTGAAAATTATTAAGAGTATTCGCGAGCGCTGGCCAGAATTACCTATCTACACGCGCGCGCGTGATCTGAAGGCGGCGCGTAAGCTGCAGAAGGCGGGCAGTACGATGGTGGTGGCGGAGACCATCGAGGCAAGTTTTCAGCTTGCGAGCAGCGTTCTCCTTGGCCTCGGGGCGGATGAGGATGTGGTGAACCGGCGGATGGAATTAAGCCGTGCCTATGCGATTAACCGGATTCAGGAAGATGAGTGAGTGGGCAATATCCATGCAATAATCCCCCTCTGTCCCCTTCAAGCTTCGGGCGGCGCTCTTGTGCGCAAAATGCGGTTCGTGTAGCAGTCCACTCAAGTAGATGGCATGCACCGGAAGCCCGCAGGGCTTAGGGTGGTGGGCGGTAGAGAACTCGAATCTCCGACCTCCTCGATGTCAACGAGGCGCTCTAACCAACTGAGCTAACCGCCCACACCAGAGGTTTGGGGGTTATAGCATAGGTTGCAAGCAGCGCAAGCGGGATGCCATAAAATTTATAAAACTGTCATATTCCGGTAGCTTTTCTTGCGCTAGAGTGCGTGCATGACGAACCACCATCTTCATCGCAAGCCCTTTACGCCAGAACAAATGCAAGCATCAGAAAGCCTTGGATTTGTGGATGTAAATGATACCTCGCGCCGCCGCATCGTGACACATGCAATTGATAATGTGGGGCCTGAGATCCAGGCGGACCGCGACGATGGTATCTATGCCGATGCGTCGCCCAGTGGGGATGGGTACATCATCGAGACCACGACAGCGGCGGTGGCCGATTATGTGCCGCTGAAGAATGTTCTGTCGCATGTGGCGCATGACCGGGCGTTCACGGTCTACCGGCCGGACATGCGAATGAATGACCCGATGTTCCCGAAGCCCCTCGAAGACCGGATGAGCCTTGAGCATCAGCAGCCGCGCTATGGACAGACGACCTATACGGAGCGTGATGCGAAGCTTAATGTCGCGTATCTGGAGTTCCAGCGCACCCTGACAGTGAGCGATAACAGTGATTATGCTATGGCGGAAAAACGCATGCATAGCGACCCGCGTTTCATGCTGATGCGTGAGGTCGCTCATCTTATGGGCCAGCGTTTGAAACATTCGTCGCCTGAAGCGTATCGGGAGATGAAAGAGATACAGGATAAGACCGGTCTCTACGGCAGCCGCCTTGAGGCAACGGAAGTGGTCAAACACTATATGCTCGATGATAACGAGCAAAAAGCGACCTTTATGGAACGGGCAAAGCTGCCGTTTATTTACCGCAATTTCGAGAATGATGCGAAGGATGAGGATGGCATCAGCCGCGCTTATTATAGTACGCGGCGCAAAAAGCATGATGCGCTGGCGCGTGACGGGCTGACTGGCGCCTATGCGCATTGCACCTCACCCATTCGCCGGGGTGCGGATTATTTCAATGCGCATATGGTCAATTACGTTATTGACGGGGTGGACTCGCTGGAGAACGACCTGCACGTGGCGTTCCCTCAACTGGGGCGCGAACAGTTGCATCGCGGCTTGTGGCTGCAGGCACCGGAACTGTTCGCGCTTCAGCATAACCCGCCGATGCGTGTGGCGCGGGTGATAGCGGACAAACTCGTGACATCGCTAGGTGTGGAGATGAATGAAGGGTTGCTTGGCATTTGCCAGCGATTCGCGGAGCGCAACCCGCCGCTTAGTGTGTCACAGTTGGACAGGTATTGCCGCCAGATCAATGTGCTGAATGGCCATGAGCAGCGTAACCTAAAGGATCCGGCGCTGAAGCGCTGGATGATGGATGAGGAGGAGCGCCTCCAGGTGAGCCAGAAAATCGCTGGCTTACGGCCCGAGGAATGGGCGTTGAAAGACGCCATTGCGTTCACCAGTATCCTGCGCAATGCGGCGAAATATGGGGTGATGAATGAGGGGCTGAAAGAAGAAACCATCCGCCGCCTAAAGGCGCCCAAAACGATGAACATGTCGAAGGATGCGATGACCATCCTTCTCATCGCCGACCCGAATCACCCGGATTGGCACGACCTGAAGAAAATCGTCTGCCGAATCGTGAAGCGCCTGCCGGGGACGGTGAACGGCGTGCTGGAACTGGCACAAGCAGAGGGTTACCTGCCGAAAGAGTCGTTCAATTGGGTGTCGCGCTCCCTGCCTGTGAAGAGGGACCAGCTTTCGCTTATCCCGGAAAGTATCGAGGCGGCGCTGCTGACCTATCGTTCCAAGGATGGAACGCTGATTGCTGCGCCGTATTATTCCGTGGGGCATGATGAGCGTTCGGCCTTGTCGCATGCGTGTTATTATTTCCTTGAGAACTATGCGTTCGGGGATTTGCGGCCCATCAACCAATCGGCCATCCCGGATCTGCTGTATGCTGAGCTTGACCATCCACATGCGGACAAGCGGAAGCTGGTCGAGGAAATGGTAGCCAAGAAAGGTGCGACGCTCATAATGGTGGAGTATGATAATCTGGGCCTGAAGAATGTGCGCGCCATTGTAAAAGGTGGGGAGTTGCTGGCCCCCATCATCGCCAGTGCGAGTGCGGAGGATGGGACGGAAATCGAAAGCATCGCGCTGAAACGCTTATTGAGCACGCCTTTGTTCAAGAGCGCCTTCACTTTCAGCAATCTCGCTGGTATGGGAATGCTAGTGAAGCCGTATGCGCTCTTGCAAGAGAAATTGGCGGATGCGGGGATGAAGCATGAGATACAGACCGCCGAAAAGCGACTGCATGGCGGAAATGTGCAGTTCGTCACGACAATCATGATCAATGGACAACGGTTCCAAGGCGATCATTGGCCCAACAAGGACCGAGCGCTGCATGATGTGGCCATCAAGGTGTTGAGGCATTACGGCTGGTTGCCCGAGGTGCCGTTGCTGGCGGGATCATGGGTTACCTCGCGCGATGAAATTGAAACGGCGTCTAGGCAGTCTTCAGCCGTTCTTTAAACGGTTTGCTGCGCACTTCAGGTGGCAGGTTGAAGGCGACGTTCTCTTCGACGACGTTGAAAGGTTTGACCTTTACGATGCGCAGGGTTTCCAAATATTTCACCACGCGCTCGACCAGTAATTCCGGGGCGGAGGCGCCGGCGGTGAGGCCGATCTTGCTGATGCCATCGAGCCATTCGGGGGCGATGTCGGTGGCATCGTCGATGAGGTAAGCCGGGATGCCGCATTCGGCGCCAAGGTCGCGCAGGCGGTTGCTGTTACTGGAATTGGCGGAGCCGACAACGAGCAATAAATCCACTTCAGCGGCAAGTTGCTTGACGGCTTGCTGGCGGTTCTGGGTGGCGTAGCAGATATCGCGGGTGTCGGGCCCGTGGATGGTGGGGAAGCGGTCTTTTAGGGCGTGGATGATGGATTTGGTATCATCCACGCTCAGGGTGGTTTGGGTGACGTAGGAAAGTTTGTCGGGGGTGGTGACGTTGAGGCTGGCGACGTCTGCGATGTTTTCGACGAGGTAGACTTTGCTGACGCGGCCGCTGGTGCCTTCGACTTCGGGGTGGCCTTCATGGCCAATGAGGATGATCTCGTAGCCCTCGCGCTCGTAACGACGGGCCTGGTTGTGGACTTTGGTGACGAGCGGGCAAGTGGCGTCGATAATGGGGAGATCGCGCAGTTTGGCTTCGTTCTCGACTTTTTCTGAGATGCCGTGGGCAGAGAAGACGGTGATACCGCCAGCGGGGACTTCGTCCACTTCCTCTACGAACACCACGCCTTTGGCGCGTAGGTCCTCCACCACCCAGCGGTTATGGACGATCTCGTGACGTACATAGATGGGCGCGCCGTAGAGTGCGAGGGCTTGCTCGACAATTTCAATGGCGCGGTCGACCCCGGCGCAGAAACCGCGTGGAGCAGCGAGATAGACGGTGAGAGGGGCGGTGGTCATGGATCGAGGGTTTAGTATGGATTTGGGGAGTTTCCAACAGAAATGCAGCTTCCACACTTATTGCCATGCCGTCGTATGACGGCATCCATCTCCCGTGTGGCCAAGATGGACCCCGTTATTCGACGGGGTGACATGTTTTAGCGGGCGCCTAGGAAATCGGCCTTGCCGAGCGGAACGCCGTTATGGCGGAGAAGGGCGTAGGCGGTAGTGATGTGGAAGAAGAGGTTGGGCAGTGCGTAGGTGTAGAGATAGTCATGTCCCTTGAATTTGCGCTCTTTGCCGGAGCGCGAGCTGACGGTGATGTCGCGGCCTTCCTGCCCGTCGATCTGGGCGGGTTTCAGGGTCTCGAGGTAGGCGAGGGTTTTCTTGATACGATCTTGAAGGGCTTCGAAGGTGGTCTCATCATCCGGAAAGCTCGGACTTTCGGCACCGGCGAGGCGGGCGGCACCGGCTTTGACGGTGTCGCTGGTGATCTGTACCTGACGGGTCAGTGGCAGCATGTCTGGTGCGAGACGGGCGTTGAGGTAGACGCTTGGGTCGATCTTGCGGGCCTCGGCGTCCTTCTGGCCGATAGTCAAAATATCGGACAGGACTTTCAGTTGGTGCTGGAAGACGGGGATGCTGGCTTGGTAGAGGGACATGGAATGCTCCGGTGATGGTGAAGGATGGGTGGGATATATGGTTGGACTGTGGAGTTACAAGGCGGCTTAAAAAATTCGTGGGTGTCATCATGCTGTCATAATCATGGGTTAGAGAGGCAGCATCACAACACTATAAGGATGGTTTATTATGGCTAAGAATTTTATTAAAACGGCGGGCGGTGCTACGGCATGTGTGAACAACGATTGCGTGGGCAGGCCGGGGTCCTCTTCGGCGATTCATCCAGGGGTACCTTCGGTGAATGCTTTGCGGAGCATGAACCCACTGGATTCCGTGTTCCCGCGGTTACCATTCGGCGTTGTGCCAGAAACCCAAATTCGACTCTGAAAATTGGAGAAGGACGTCATGTATGGGAAATCGTTGTCACACCGAATGATGAGGTGACTGTCCATGGCAATTCGGCCGACCGAGCAACAGCAGCCCCAACCACGTGTTTGTTCGGCATTCAACCGGAGTTGGCGGCGCAGGTGCATGATGTTATCAATACTGTTTCGATATCGTTTGCACAGGCGGTTGCTAAATACGAAGCGAATATTGCTCCTGTCATTCGCAATAACTGCCGTGCGGCGTTGCGTTAGATCTTGGGCAACGCCAGATACGCTTCGCTTTGCATTTCGATGAGGCGGCTGACCGTACGGGCGAATTCAAAGGTGCCGTCGCCGTGTTCGTAGATGCCATTGGGTTGGGTTTCAGCGGTGGCGATGAGTTTGACGCGATGGTCGTAGAGCGCGTCGATGAGGGTGATGAAGCGCTTGGCTTCGTTGCGGTCTTCCCGGGAGAGCCTAGGGATGCCTTGCAGGATGAGGGTGTGGCAGTAGCTGCAGAGTTCGAGATAGTCGCCGGTGCCCAGCGGCCTCATGCAGAGTTCGGCGAATGTCAACCACGCAACGCCGTTGGCCTGTTTATCCACTCGCAATGTCCGGCCATCGACTTCGATGCGGAATGGTTCGTTCGTGGCGCCGTGGGTGAGGGTGGTCCAGCTTTCGAGAAGGAAGTCATCTGACACTTCGCCGCGTGGATAGACATAGGTGCGTTTCATGGCGCGGAGCTGGGCGAGGCGGTAATCCTCGGGGCTATCGATGCGAATGATGGGCAGGCGGGCTTCGAGTAAATCAACGAATTTGAGGAATTGCTCGCGTTGCAGGCCGCCTTGGTACAACTGGCGTGGTGGACGGTTGCTGGTAAAGACTATGGTGACGCCCGCTTCCATCAAACCGCCAAAGAGGCGGGTTAGGATCATGGCGTCGGTGACGTCGCTCACCTGCAATTCGTCGATGCATAAGAGTTTCACCTCGCCTGCAAGCTCGGTAATCACATGCCCCAGCACGTCCCCGGAATGGTTCTGGCGATAAGCGAAGAGGTGTTTATGGACATCGCGCATGAAGGCGTGGAAATGGACGCGCCTCGTTTTTGCTTCTTTTTCGATAACGCCCACGAATAAATCCATCAGCATGGATTTGCCTCGACCAACATCGCCCCAGACGTAGAGGCCCGGGGCGGCGGTATTTGCTTTCAGGCGTAGCCAGCGGCGTTTGCCCGGGGAGGTGGGCTGGGTGAGTTGGTCGAACAATTGGCCGAAAGCGGCGGCGGCCTTGGCTTGTGCTGCGTCCGCACGAATGGTGCCGTCGGTGACAGTGCTGGTGTAGACCTTCATGAAGGTATTTTGTTTGGCTTGCGACATGGGGCTGTTGTAGCTATCACCACAGGCAAATCAACATGACGCTTGAACTTACCACAGTTAAATCACTACGCGAGACTGTCGCTGCGTGGCGCGCGGGCGGAGAGCTGGTCGCGCTGGTGCCGACGATGGGGGCGTTACATGCGGGGCATCTTGAATTGGTGAAAGTGGCGCAGATGAAGGCGAAGCGCGTCATCGTCAGTATTTTTGTCAACCCGACACAATTTGGACCGAATGAGGATTTTAAGAGCTATCCGCGAACCCTCGAACGTGACTTAAGGTTGTTGTGCGAAGCAGGGGTAGATGCGGCCTGGTTGCCGACATTAAAGGAAATGTATCCGCAAGGCTTCTCGACTTCGGTGAAGGCAGGGAGTGCGGGTGCTGGCCTTGATGGTGATTCCCGCCCCGGGCATTTTGACGGGGTGGCGACGGTGGTCACAAAGCTGCTGGTGCAGGCGATGCCGGATGTGGCGCTGTTCGGGCAGAAGGATTACCAGCAGCTGTGCGTTATCAGGCAACTGGTGCGGGATCTGAATATTCCGGTTTTCATTGTTGGGGTGCCAACAGTGCGGGAGGTGGATGGGCTGGCACTGTCGTCGCGCAATCAGTATTTAACGGTGGCGGAACGTGAGGTTGCGCCGAAGTTGTATGATATTCTAAAGACATTGGCTTCTAAGCTAGTCATTCCCGCGCAGGCGGGAATGACTGATGAAGCGAGGGTCAGGGATGAGGGAGATTCCCGCCTGCGCGGGAATGATGGCTTACTTAAGAAGGCCGTGGATGAGATTTTAAAGGCGGGGTTTGTGAAGGTGGATTATCTGGAACTCAGGGCCGAGGATACGTTGGCACCGTTGCAGAGTTATGTGAAACCGTCGCGCCTGCTGGTGGCGGCGTGGCTGGGAAAGACCCGATTGATTGATAATATTACGGTGGAGTGAGTGATGTTGAGCGATGCGGAAATCATGGCGGAATTTGAGGCGGCGGAGGCAATCCTTCGCGGGCATTTCATCTTGTCGTCCGGACTTCATTCGGACACGTATCTGCAGTGCGCACGGGTGTTGATGCGGCCGGAGCGTGCGGAAAAGCTATGCTATGCGCTGGCGGAGAAATTGGATGAGGCCATCGGTGTTAAGAATATCGACCTGGTTGTGGCACCCGCAATGGGCGGCGTGGTGGTTGGCTATGAGATGGGCCGCCAGATCGGGGTGGAGACGATTTTCTGTGAGCGCGAGCATGGCGAATTTGAGCTGCGGCGCGGGTTTTTGATTCCCGAAGGTGCGCGGGTGCTGATGGTGGAAGATGTGGTGACCACGGGTAAATCGTCGATGGAAGCGGTCGCGTGCGTGGAAGCGAATGGCGGGAAGGTGGTGGCAGAGGCGTCGCTCATCGACCGCAGCAACGGGTCGCATGGCCTTCCGTTTCCGCTGGTGTCACTGTTAACGCTGAATGTACAGACTTACCAGCCGGATGCGCTGCCGGAGCATTTGAAGGATACGCCGGGTGTGAAGCCGGGCAGCCGTTGGTTACAGAAAAAAGCATAGAAATTGCTATTTATTAAAAAATCTTTATTTTTGTCATCATGCTGTCATAAGCGGGTGGTATAGAATCCCCAGAAAGTAATTTCAGGAGATGATAATGCCACCATTTAGAGAAAATGCAGGTTATTCACGATCGAAAAACGAAGTGTTGAAGGTTGTACGCTCGTCGGTCATCGGAAAATCGCCGCAGGGCGAGTCGGTCACCCTCGACGATTACTATCACTGGAACCCGGGTGATACCAACGTATGGGCGTTGCACCACGCGGTGAAGAAGCTGGTAGATGCTTATAAATACGGTCATGTGAACGCGGCTGGCAAAATACCAAGCGTGGCTGAAGCTAAGAAAGAGCTCGCGGATCTTTTCTCTGAGCTCCATGGAATGCATTCGCGCCAACGTGGTGAGTTGATCGCCGCCAATAAAATTGGGAACGCGGTAGATGCAATTGATCATGCCATCGTCACGATGGTAAATCGGCAGGCGAAACAGCGCGGGGGTGTTGCCTAGTGTTTGCCTGACGGAGCGATCACCATGATAACCTGACGGCCTTCCATTTTCGGTTCGTGCTCGACCTTGATCTTGTCGCCGAGTTGTTCGCGTACCTTGATGAGGACGGCCATGCCGAGTTCCTGGTGGGCCATTTCGCGGCCGCGGAAGCGCAGGGTCAGTTTCACTTTGTCGCCCTCATCCAAGAATTTGTGGATGGCGCGGAGTTTGATGTCGAGGTCATGCTGGCCAATACCAGGGCGGACCTTGATCTCCTTGATCTGGATGACCTTCTGCTTTTTACGCTGTTCCTGGAATTTTTTCTGTTCAGCGAAGCGGAATTTTCCGTAATCCATCACTTTGCAGACGGGCGGTTCGGCATTGGGGGAAATTTCTACAAGGTCCATCCCTGCGGCGGCGGCAACGCGCATGCCTTCGGCTACGTTGGTAACTCCGACCATCTCACCATCGGCACCGATGAGGCGGATCTTATCCGAAATGATTTCGCGATTGATGCGGGGCTCGGGTCCGCGTTTTTCTTTAAGAGCCATGTCGTGCCGTCATTCGTCAGTTTCTCCAGTGGTTACCGTACTTTGATATTCCGTCAATCCAGCGAAAGCTGGAATCCATCTTTACTACAGAAGGAAGGTGGATTCCAGCTTTCGCTGGATTGACGACTTATGCTGTCGGTGTGCCGCATTCCTTTACAAGGGTTTGAAGGGCAACGTCAAGCGCCAGTGTTTGCTGGCCTTCGCTGCCCAGCGTGCGCAGGGCGACGGAACGCGACTCCGCATCCCGCCCGCCAACGGCGATGATGTAGGGGATTTTTTTCAAACTATGGTCACGCACTTTGAAGTTGATCTTCTCGGCACGGTTGTCGAATTCGGCTCGGATACCCGCGGTTTTTAGGGCTTCGTAGACTTCGGTGGCATAGGCATCGAACTCGTTGGTGATGGAGCAGACGACGGCTTGGGTGGGGGCCAGCCAAGCCGGGAATTTGCCCGCGTGCTGTTCGATCAGGATG